>NZ_JBZYAO010000003.1:0-239917 GCF_059820445.1 Paenibacillus sp. sgz302190 | reverse complement strand
CCCCCCCCCCCCCCCCCCCCCCCCCCCCCCCCCCCCCCCCCCCCCCCCCCCCCCCCCCCCCCCCCCCCCCCCCCCCCCCCCCCCCCCCGCGCCCGGGATTCGCCCGCGCCGGTACTCCGCGGACGAGCCCCGCCCGGCACGCGAAAGATGCAAAAAGACGCTCCCCTTCGGGTTCGGGAAGGCGTCTTTCCGCATGTTCAAGCCAGATTCCAGGCTGAATGAATTTTCGGCACGTCGGCGATCAACTGCTTCGTATACCGGTGCGACGGATGGAGAATGATGTCCTCCGCGCTGCCTCTTTCCACGATTTTGCCTTTTTCCATAATGTATATCGTATCGCTTACATAATAGGCCAGCCCGACATCGTGCGTAATGAAAATGATCGTCATGTTGTTTTCATCGCGCAGCTTCAGCAGCATATCGAGAATCGTCGAGCGGGAGCAGGCATCCACCATCGATGTCGGCTCGTCGGCAATCAGTACCTTCGGGTGCAGTATGAAAATCCGCGCGATCATAAGCCGCTGCATCTGCCCGCCGGAAAGCTCGAACGGATATTTGTTATACAGCTCCTCAAATTTCAAATTGACGAACGAACAAGCTTCTTTCATCTTTTGAAACTGCTCTTCTTTGGTTAGCTTCAGCCCTTGCAGTTTGATGCAATCCATCAGCAGCTTGTCGACTTTGTGGAACAAATTGAACGAGGAAAAAGGGTCCTGGAATATTGCCTGGATATCTTTCCAGTACGCCTTCCGGCTTGCGTGCGTTTTTAGCTGCCGCCGCTCCCCCTTGTACTCGATAGTCCCGTTTGTCTCCTTCAGCAGCCCCATGATGATTTTGGCCACAGTCGTTTTGCCGCTGCCGCTTTCCCCGACGATGGAGGCGATCTCCCCTTCGCGGAAGTCGAAGCTCACATCCTGCACGGCGGTCGTCTTGTTTTTGCCGTACCCGAAAACTTTCGTAATCTGCTGCCCGCTAATCAGTACGTCACTGCCGCTCATTCGCATACCACTCCTTTAACGTCCGGACTTCAAAATGGCACCGGTACATGCGGCCATCCACCGTTACGCCGGCTACTTTGCCCGCCTTGCACGCATCCTGCGCATAGGAGCAGCGATCTGCGAACCTGCACCCGTCGGGCACATTTTTCAAGTTCGGCGGAGCCCCCGGAATCGCTGCCAGCTTGTGCCGCTTCATGCCTTCTTCCGGAACGATGATGGAGCCCATCAGCTTTTTCGTGTAAGGGTGAAGCGGATCGAAAATCATCTGGTGCGACGCCCCCCTTTCGACGATTTCGCCGGCGTACATGACGACAATATCGTCGGTAACATGGTAGAGCAGCGGGAGTTCATGCGTAATGAACACGAGCGAGCGGATGAATTTTTTTTCCAGCAAATCCTTCAAAAGCTTAACCACCGCCTTCTGCGAGGTGACGTCCAGCGCGGAGGTCGGTTCATCGGCGATCAGCACTTTCGGGTTCAGTATGGTGGAAATCGCGATCACCGTTCTTTGCTTCATGCCTCCTGAAAGCTCATTCGGATACGCATTCAGCACGTTCGGCGACAAATTCAACGTTTCAAAACGTTCCGCTGCCAGCGCCCACACCTGCTGTTTGGTCAGCTCGGGCCGATGCTCTTTCATTATATCTTCAATAAAGCGAATGATTTTCATCGTCGGATTTAACGCGTTCATGGCCGCTTGCGGAATGTAGGCGATTTCCCGGCCGGAGACCTGCTTCCTGAGCTGCTCCTTGTCAAGCTTCATAATATCCGTGCCGTCGACCGAGATGGAGCCGCTGCCATAATGGAGCGGAGCGAAATAAAAGCCCATCAGACTGAGTGCCAGCGTGGACTTGCCGCAGCCGGACTCGCCGGCGATCCCCAAAGTTTTGCCGTCTTCCAGCACGAAGTCAACTCCGTCGACCGCGTACACCTTTTCTTTTAACCGGGTTTTGTAATAGGTTTTTAAGTTTTTCACTTCCAGAATAAGTTTGCTCATAGCTAGCTCCTTATTTTAGGGTTGAATATTTCGTCCATCCCCGTATTCATCATGTACAGCGAGAAGGTAATGACCGCAATGGAGAAAGCCGCCGGAATGAACGCCCACCAGGCCCCTGCCACCGGAGCTTCGAACACCAGAGCCCAGTTCATCAAAATACCGAGCGAAATGGTGTTGTAAGGCCCCAGACCCAGCATGGAAATGGAAGCTTCCGCCAAAATGCCGGATGCGGTTTGCAGAACGAAAGCCATGACGACATAGGAGGCGATGTAAGGAAGAATTTCGGAAACGATAATTGTCGGCGTACTGTGTCCGGAAATTTTGGCGATGTTCACATGGTCCCTGCCCCGTAGCGAAGTTGTTTGGGCCCGCACCGACCTCGCCGTCCACGGCCAGCTCGTTATGCCGATGATCAGCGCCGTCACAAGGGAGCTCCGGGAGTTGATGCTGACCGAGACCAGAATCAAAATAATAAAAGACGGGATGACGATAAAAATGTTGGTGACGGTCGTCAAAATGTTGTCCCACAAGCCTCCGATATAGCCCGAGGCCAGCCCGATAACGAGCCCGATGACGGTGGCGCAGACGCCTGCGATCAGCCCTACCTTGACGGAAGTCCGTATCCCGTACATCAGTTCGAGAAAAATGTCCCGGCCGAAGTTGTCCGAGCCCAAAATCATGCCGCCGCCCGGCGGCTGGAAAGCGAGCGCGACCATCTCAAGCGGATCGCTGCGGTTAATAAGCGGGTACACGGTAACTAGCGCCAGCATGATCACCAGCGCCACCGCTCCGATCATAAATTTGGGAGATTTCAGTAAAATTCGGACCGTATGCGTCATAGTCATTGATCCTCCATTTGCGCAGCCTTGATTCTCGGATCGACAATGCCGTAAATGATTTCGATCAGGAAATTCGCCAGCAGGACGGTGACCGCGATCAGCAGCGTACAGCCGGAGATGAGCGGGTAATCCAACTGCCGGATCGCCGTAAACAGCCAAGTGCCGATACCGGGATAGCTGAATACGATTTCGCAAATGAGCGAACCGCCAACCATCGTGCCGATCGATAAAGCGAGGCCGGTAATTTGCGGCAGCATCGCATTTTTAAACACGTACTTGGCGATTTTCGAATCGCGGATGCCGAGCAGCTTGCTGTACAGCACATAGTCGGAATTCAATTCATAAATCGACATCTCCCTCATGCCGATCGCCTGCCCGCCGATGGTTACGAGCACAATCGAGAGGAACGGCAGCGTATGATGCCTGATGACGGAAAGGATGAAATCCATGCTCAGGTTCGGAATCATCTGGTAATCGTACCCTCCGGACGGCGGAAACCAATGCAAGTGAAGCGCAAAGACGAACAGCATAATAATCGCCAAAGTAAAAAAAGGAATCGAATTAATAAATAAAGCGACCGGAAAAATCACTTTGTCCAGAACGCCCTTTTTGTAAGCCGCTACGGCGCCGAGCATGTTGCCCAGCAGCCACCCGACCAATATGGCGGGCAGTTGGAGCGCAACCGTCCACGGAATGGCGGAAGCCAAAATGTCCGTCACTTTTTTCGGATACAGGCCGAAGGACGTACCCAGGTTGCCTGTCAGCAAGTTTTTGACGTAGATGGCAAATTGCGTGCCGAGCGGCTTATCGACGCCGAATTCGGTCATGAACGTTTCGTACACTTTTTTGATCGTATCGCTGTCGGTCATGCCCTGGGTCACTTGCGAGACGATGCTGCTGACAGGGTTTCCCTGAATCAGTCTCGGCAAAATGAAATTTAAGGCGACCGCTATGACGAGCGTAAGCAAATACCAGAACAACTTTTTGACAAAATATTTGGCATAGGCATTCAAAGCTTGAGCACCTCCTGCTTGAGCTTTTCGGACAAAAAGAAGCCTATACAGGACAAATCCGCTTCTCCCATACAGGCCCCTTTCCGGTTAGTTATGAATTTGATACAGCGCTCTGACGCCGGCCCCGTCCATGGCGATCTGCGGAGGAATGTTGCTTCCGTCGCCGTCCACAGGGAACCCTTTCCAAACAGTTTCGTTTACGGTATGAAATACCCATGGTCTGTACATCAGCGGCACGGACGGAACGTCGGTCAGCCACATTGTGGTAAGGTCCGTATACAGATTTTTAAGCTGCGCCCCGTCGGATAGGGTCGGGATTTTATCGATAATTTCGTCCGCCTTGTCGTTTTTGTACCGGCCCCAGTTCCAGAACGCCATTTCACCGATCGGCGCAACGCCCTTGGAGTACATAATCGTCCGCGCCCTGTTCCATGGCTGGCTCGGGCTGACTCCGCCGGCCGGGGTGTTCATAATGATATCGAACTTGCCTGTCTGATAATCGTTGGTCCATACCGGCGCCTCGGGGAATTTCGTTCTGATTTCGATGCCGATCGCCTTGGCGCTTTGCGCCACGATTTCCAGCGCGGCGTTCCAATCGGACCACCCGTACGGACATTCGATGTCGTAAGGCCCGAGCCTTGTGCCGTTCAGCACGCGGATGCCGTCGGCGCCTTTCTTTGCGCCGATTTTGTCGAGCAGCTCGTTCGCGCCTTTGACGTCCGTCGTCCACTGCAGCGGCTTGATGGCGGCCTGATCGACATACTTGGCTTCGGCATCGGTGGCCAGCGTCAGCGAGGGCTGCATGGCCGCCGAATATCCGCTCATGGCGAGATCGGATATTTTTTTGTAGTCGATGCTCATCGCGAGCGCCCGGCGGACATCGGCATTATCCAGCCCTTTTTTCGACAAATTGAAGAAAATGGACGGCATCGAGCCCGGCAAATAGTAAGGGGCGTCCTTCAAATACGTTTTGATGGGAGCGCCGTTCTTCCACATGTTCCATACCTGCGGAGTGAACTGCTGGGATACGTCGACCTGGCCGTTCTTGAAAGCAAGGTCGCCTGCGGCATTATCCTTGTAAATGATGTGCGCGATATATTTGGGCGCGGGAAGCTTGCCGAACAGCGATTTGCCCCAGTAGTTGTCATCCCGGCTGACGACAATTTTTTGGTCGTTGTAAAAATACATTTTGTACGGACCCGTTCCTACCGGATCGGCATTGACTTCCTTGCGGATCGCGGCCAGGTCGTTGCCCGCCTTCTTCTCCACCTCTTCCCATACATGCTTCGGAAGCATGGGGATCATTTCGATGCTTTCGAGCACCGTAAGCTTGTTCGGATTCGTTTTGCTCAGTTTGATGTTGACCGCATTCGCTCCGTCGGCGGATACATCCTCTATATAAGCCCAGTAACTGCTCCAGTTAATGTCATATTTTTTCGCCAGCTTGTAAGTGTAGACGACATCGTCCGCCGTAAAAGGCTTGCCGTCGCTCCATTTCGCATCCTTATTCAGATCGATTTTTAAAGTCATGTCGTCGGTCCAGGCGTATTTGGAGCCGAGCAGCGGTTCCATTTTGCCATCCAACTGGTTGATCATGAACAAAGTCTCGTAAATCAATTCCCGGGAATTTCCGTAGTTGATTGGAAAAGCCGGGTTGCCGCTGATCAGGTTGAAGTTGGTGGGAGCCCCCCACTGCAAACCGTTGACGTAAAGCGTCTCGTTTCTCGGCGTTTCCTTGGCATCACCCGTCCCTGCTTGCTGTGCCGCCGTCGGCTGCGGGGTTGCGGTCCGGGCGGTTTCTTGCCCCACTGTCGGACTGGGCTGCTGACTCGCGGTGGTAGGCGGCGGTGTGGTGCATCCTGTGAACATGACTGCCGCCATGGTAAGCGCAGCAATCGGGCTGCCGGCATGTTTAAACTTCATGTATGCCCCTCCATTCATGTAATTTCATATGAAAACTTGGAAAAGTTCCCATATGGTATATGCAAGGTCGGACGCAGGGCGCCTTCCCTTTCATATCACACGTTGTAAGCGATTACATTTTCTCTTATATAATAAACCCATCCAAACGATTGGGCTGTTTCGCACACGTGAAAAAGAATGACATGAATGGAGCCGACCGGCCGGCATGCAAATGGCAGCGCTCTCACATTAATATTGTATTCAGCGTTTTCGGGTAAATAACAACAACTGTTATTTTTTTGTCGCAGTTGAATTTGCCGCATCGCCCGCCGCATAGAATATAGCGAGGTGATTCGATCATGCCCAAATACCGCATCATTATCGACCTTCCCAGCTTCCGGCTCTATCTCCTGGATGGCGATACGGTAGTCAAATCTTATCCGATCGGCATAGGCAAAATGCTCACGCAAACGCCGACCGGGCACTTTACCATTATCAATAAAGTACCGAACCCCGGAGGCCCGTTCGGAGCGTTCTGGATGGGGCTCAGTAAGCCCCACTACGGCATTCACGGCACGAACGACCCTTCCTCGATCGGACGGCACGTTTCGCACGGCTGCATCCGGCTGCACAACCATGACGTGCTCGAATTAGCCAGGCTTGTCCCGCTTCATACCGGGGTGACGATTCGCTCTTAAGCGGTTCCTTCATTCTAAAACCGAGAATGATTCGATCTAATATTTATTTTGATTTCCATGTGCTATTTTTACTAGACTATAATGGCACAATTCCAACTACTTTGCGAAGAAGGAACCGACATGCCTTATCTTAGATTCAAAGGTTTTGACAAACATTTTTTATCCGATATTTCCCAAGAAATCGTGGAAACGTTCGCGGAAGCGGCCCATCTCCTTCATGAAAAAGTGAAAGTCGAGCTGCTTCAGGCGGAGCTGATTGCCAACTCGCCCCTTTCGCTGGAAATATTGATGTTTCCGCGGGAACAGGAGATGCACGATACAATCGCTCGGGATATGCACGCGCTGCTCTGCCGGTACGGATTCAGCCAGGTGCATATATTTTTCATCCTGTTGTCCCCCGCTCTTTACTACAAAGAAGGGCTCCCTTTGCAAAATGCCCAGAACCCCCCGCGTCAAAGGCAAGAGCCGCAATCCGCCCGGCTGCACGAAGAAAACCTGCAAAATACATGAATTTGCGTCCTTGATCGGCGGCCACGAACAATTCCTGCAAAAGTGCAGGCTTTTCAGCAAATACATGGACGACTCAGGATCACTTTCAGCGAAAATTCCTGCACTTTCGCAGGTTTTTCACCAAAACGAGCCGATTTCGCGAAAAAAACCTGCACTTTCGCAGGTTTTCTCCTTGTCAAGCTGCTTCCTGCCCAGCTGCGAAGTTCTGCGGCCTACACCGGGAGCAAGTTTTACCAGCGGGAGGCGGACTGGAGTCCATGTTTTGCACTTCGCAAAAAAAGAGCCAGTCACCACCTCCTGGTGACCGGCCCTTTTTTCAAATGGAAATTTCGGCGGCGTCGCTGAAACTGGATACGATATTCAGAAGCTCCTCGCGCACCCGTTCGTATTTCGCCGATTCCGTCCATGTATGAATTTGGTGGAAATGATCCGAAGTTTCCAGCGCTGTAATGATATAAGTGATCGAATATCCGTCCACTTTTCCCTGCAGCACAAATTGATAACCGTCATTACCGTTTACGGTGACGGGATAAGGACGCTCCTTCATGCGGGCTCCGTCCAACTGCTTCATCATGTGCCGCTCGACCAAATTTTCGAAGTCCTTGACCGTCATATCCTCATCGAAATCGTCTTTGGATTCCGACATGACCAACAAATATTTTTCCGAATACCGGTTGGAAATGGCGATATCTGCGTCCTCGTTCAAGCTTTTGTCGGCTGTCCAGCCGGAAGGGGCCGAGACGTGAAACTGCCTGTCGCTGCTGTGAAACATTTTTAATTTGCCGCTCTCCGCACCTATTGCATACAGGCCCCAGACCGCGGAAACCAATGCTACCAGCAGCATACCGGAGAAAAAGACGATCATAGCCGTCGTTTTGCCCTGCGCCTCCTGCTCCAAATCTCGCGTCCTGACGACGTATGTATTCGCAGCCATATCGCCCAGCCGCTGCTTCTTCTGCGAAGCCAGGACGCTGATCCCTGCGGGAAGGCCGCCTATGAAGAAGGGATTGACTTCAAACAGGCGAAGCAAGGTCCTGAGCAGCGATTTGACAAACCCGGGGGCTCTCCCCTCCTGATTCACGACGCGAATGCGCAGCGCGAACTTGCCGAACGTGTAGCCCGAATATCCTTCAAGAAACAAGTAATAAAACAAACAGCATAAAGTAAAGACCCCGAATGCCGTATAATAGGCGTCTTCTCCGTAATAATGCCGGATAATGAACGGTATCCCGAGCAGGCAAAGTCCGATTACAGCGTCCAGGACCGTCGCGGCCCATCTTCGAAAAAAAATCGACGCCCCGTACTTCGAACATATCTCTTTCATATCGGGCGGCGGCGCCGGCTCGGTAAAATCGTTCATCGTCTCGGAATAAGGGAAAACCGGCGGATAAGAGTTCAACATGTACACCCCGTTAGTAAGATAAATACTACTACATTTAAACAGCGTTCGGGGCGCTTGTCAACGGCCGTTACTCCGATACCGTGAAAGCGGCTGCTTTCCACGGCAGTTCATTTCTCCGCCGCTCTATCGCTCCGGATTCCGCCAGCGCCAGCCTTGGGCAGCTCAATAAAAAACGAAAAATACCCGTCCTGATGGTTCAGCCCCATGCGCCCTCCGTGCGAGCCTACGATGTAATTCCCGATCGAGAGACCCAGCCCCGCCCCGGACGGCATATCCTTCACATTGCGCGAGGGCTCGACTTTGTAAAGCCGCTCGAATAAAAGCTGCTCCTGTTCCTCGGTCACCGGGACGCCGGAATTTTCCACGGCGAGAACGACCTTTTGCTCCTCTTCGTTGAGGCGAACGGTAATTTCTCCCGGTTTGTTGGAAAACTTAAGCGCATTCATCAACAGGTTGTCGATCGCCCGCACCAATTTTTCGGCGTCCACAGGGGCAAATACCGGCTTTTGCTCCCAGATCTTGCGGATCGTCAGCTCGTGCTCCTGGGCAATCGGCTCGAATTCAATAATAATTTGCTCCAGCAAACCGCTCAGGTCGATCGTTTCGAACGAAAAGCTCACGTTCCCGCTCGTCAGGCGGGTATACTCGAACAAATCGTCGATCAGCTTTTTCAGCTGCTGCGTTTTGTTGTATGCGTTGTTTATGTATCGTTTGTGCTCGTCAAGATCTTTGTAATCGTCGTTTTTAAGCAAATTCAAATATCCGATAATGCTCGTCAGCGGCGTGCGCAAATCATGCGATACATTCGTAATCAGCTCCATTTTCGACATTTCAATCTGCCTCTCCCTGTTCATCATGATTTGCAGTTGTTCCGCCATAAAATTGATGTTTTGCGCCACAAAGCCAAGCTCGTCCTGGGTGGACAGCGGCACCCGGTAATCGAGGTTCCCTTTGGCGATATACATAAGGCCGTCGGCAAGCGTCCGCAAATAGCGGGCGATAGGTCGCGTAAAAAAGAAAAAGAAAACCAGGAACAATATAAAAAGAACCAATAAAGTGCCGACGGGGCCCGTTACTATTTTTACCGCATGATCCAAAACCGACGATAAGGCTACGGCAATGACAAAGCTCAGAAATGCGGCCAAAAACATGCGGACCCGGATGTTTTTTTTCCAATTCAGAGTCGAAAGCAGGTCTCTATTCAACCTTATATCCCACTCCCCATACGGTTTTGATGTACTGCGGCTCGCGCGGGTTGTCTTCGATTTTTTCGCGGATTTTCCGGATGTGGACCATCACCGTGTTATCCGATGCGAGCTTATCCTCTTTCCACACCTTCCGGTAAATGTGCTCCACGTTGAACACGCGCCCGCGATTGGTCGCGAGCAGCTCCAAAATCTGGAATTCGATCGGGGTGAGCGTAATTTCTTTGCCCCGCACGGAAACCATGTGGCGGTTTTTATTAATAATCAGATCGCCGATTTCAATGACGGTTTCATCGACTGTCCTGTCTGCCGCGGCGCTGGTGAAAGTTTGTCTGCGCAGCTGCGCCTTGACCCTTGCGATCAGCTCCAGCGGGTTAAACGGCTTGGCCAGGTAATCGTCGGCCCCCGTCGTGAGCCCGGTAATTTTGTCGATATCTTCGCCTTTCGCCGACAGCATAATGATGGGCACCTTCGTAATTTCCCGAATCTTGAGGCAGGTCTTGATTCCGTCCATGACCGGCATCATAACGTCGAGGATGATCAAATCGACCGTTTCCACGCTCAACAGTTCCAAAGCCTGGACACCGTCTTCAGCCTGAAACACCTGAAAGCCTTCATTTTGCATATAAATACGGATTACATCCCGAATCTCGGGATCGTCGTCAGTCACTAACACTTTTGAGCTCAAATCGAACTCCTCCTTCTCCGTATCCAATAAATGACAGCAATAAGCAGAATCGGCAGCCACAGGAAGCGCAATCCGTATTGATAAATGAGCGTGCCGATTTCCTGGGTATGGTCGCCGACATAACGGCCGAGCGTAAAGAAAAGGAGCGTCCAGACGAAGCCCGTCGTGTAGGAAAATAGGGCGTAGCGTCTAAACGACATTTTGTTCAGACCGACCGCATAAGGCATCACATGCCGGACTACCGGAAAAAAGTAGCCGATGCATAAGGCGAAGCTGCCGTATTTTTGCACCAGCTTTTCGGAAATTTCAAGCTGCTTGGCGAAGCGGTTTTTGCGCCTCAGCCGATCCAGTACCGACACTCCCATGAACCGGCCCAGCACGTAGCCTAGCGACAAACCGGACACTACGCCCAGGTAAGTGACGATGAAAGCCGGCAGCGGATGCAGCAGCGTACTGCCGGCTGCGGCTCCTCCCGTCATCACCACGACTTCATCGGGAATAGGCATTCCGACGATGCCGAGCCATAAGGCGAAGAACAGCGCCGCATAGCCGTAATGCTGAATAAACGTCAGCAGGGTCTCATAGCTCATGGACTGCATTCTCCCTTTCCTTCCCATCTCCTTCAACAGGTTTGGAAATAGCCGGATTTTCTCTTTTCCTGCACACATATACGAACGCCGGAGGGAGATTGAAAGGAACGAAATGGACTTGCTCGATGTCAAAATGCTCGCCAAGCTGCTTTCTCATCTGCTGCGAGTACTGGAAAGCGATGAACATGCCGCCCGGTTTCAACGAGGCTATGATTTGCTCCATAAGCCGATCGCGCAGCTGCTGCGGAAAGTTAAAAAACGGAAGGCCGCTCAAAATGCAATCCAGTTGCTCGATACCTTCTTTCAGCAGCACCAGGTCAAGCTCACAGGCATCGGGATAGCAGGACGATTCGGGAAATTGCCTGGCCAGTTGGGCGCGGAGAATGGGATCTTTTTCAAACAAAAGAATTTTCGTCTCATCGTCTCTCGCCATTTCCAAATATTTGGTAATCGCTCCCGTACCCGCTCCCAGCTCGGCTGCGTACCGGACGCGGCTCCAGGAAACGGCCTCGATCATCTTTTTCGCCAAAAACACGGAGCTCGGCGTTACACTGCCGATTTGCCCCGGAGCCTGGGAAAATTTATATAAAAACAACAGCTTTTCTTGAAGCGCCTTGATCATGAAGATGCTCCCTTCCTTTTCCTGATATCTTTTATAATAGCCGCCAATTCTTCAGAACGGGTTGATGATATTCTAAAGGATTTCTGAACATTTTGAAAGAAATGCGTCCAAGTCATATGACCGAAGTCATGTCAGAAAATGCCTTTCTTCATCTATTCATTTGGTAATGCTACTTTATAATGGAAAATGGAGCATACAAGATCGAGTGGAATTGAAGGGAGTAAAATAAATGATTTTTCTTACAAAATGGTCCTTCGGCAATAAAGCGGCCATCCTGTTTCTCGTCATTATGGCGCTGGCCATGGGGTTCATGAGCTACAGATCGCTGCCCATGGAATTTCTGCCTCAGGCCGATAATCCGCAGGTGTCGATTACCGTAATCGGGCAAGGCTACGATGCCAAATCGATGGAAAGCCTTGTCACCAAACCGATCGAAGATGCCGTCATGCTCGTTAAAGGAAAAAAGGACATGTTCTCCACATCGGGGGAAGGATTCGCCAAAATCGATCTGAACTTCGAATCCAAGACCAACATGAAGGATGCCAAAACCGAAGTTCAAGAGGCGCTTGCGCAAGTGACGCTGCCTGACCGCGTATCGAAGCCGAACGTGCTGCAGCTCAACACGTCGATGATTCCGGTTTCGCAGATTTCCATTGCATTCCAGGACGGCTTGACCGAGGAAAATGTGGAAACGGCGGAAAAGAAAATTATTCCCGAGCTGCAAAAAATAAATGGCGCCGGCAGCGTTATTCTTTACGGCAAAACGTCGCCGATCGTCCTGATCAAAACGGACCCGGATAAACTTACGATGTACAACCTGACTTCGCAAGATGTGGCAACCGTACTGCAAGGACGCAACATCTCCGCTGCCGTCGGCGAAAAAACGATCGCAGGGCAAGCCGGCAACATCAAAGTCAGCACAAGCATCGAAGATCTGAAGACGCTGCAAGATTTAAAAGTAACGTCTGATATCACTTTGAAAGACATATCTACCATAGAACTCAAGGATTCCAAAGACAGCGTCAGCCGCTTGAACGGAAAAGACGTGCTATATGCCATCGTCTCGAAAGCGGCCAGCGCGAATGCGGTGACGCTAGCCCATGACGTGCAAAACACCGTGGACCGTATGAACAAGGATATACCCAAAGCGGAGCTCGCCGTCTTCTACAGCTCCTCCGACATGGTCGTCACTTCGGTGAACAGCATGCTGCGGGAAGTGTTGATGGGCGCGTTGTTCGCAACGGTCGTCATCCTGCTGTTCCTGCGGAATGTCCGGGCAACGCTGATCACCATCGTCTCGATCCCGCTCTCGCTCGGAATTACGCTTTACCTGCTGCAAATTTCCGGCGTCACGCTCAACATCATTACACTAGGCGGCGTTGCCGTCGCCGTAGGGCGGCTCGTGGACGACAGTATCGTCGTCATCGAGAACATTTACCGCAAGCTGGAAAAAGAGAAATTTTCGATCGGCATGATCATCGAAGCGACGAAAGAAGTTTCGACGGCTATCACTTCCTCGACGATTACGACCGTCGCCGTGTTCATGCCGATGGGACTTTTGAAGGGCTCTCTGCAGGCGTTTTTGCTTCCTTTTGCCCTGACCGTGACATATTCCCTGCTCGCTTCGCTCATTGTCGCCTTAACCGTAGTGCCGCTGCTCAGCTCGGTGCTGCTGAAAAACAACAAAATGAAAGAGCATCCGCCTTCACAGCGGTTCGTCGGCTTTTTAAAATGGAATTTAAATCATAAGTGGGTGCCGCTCGTCGTCTCGATCGTGCTTTTTGTCGGATCGATCGCCACTTATATGATGATGCCGAAAGGCGCGCTGGATTCGTCCGACTCCACCTTTGCGAGCGTTACCCTCACGTACCCGAGCGACACGCCGTCCAGCAAAGTGCTGGAAGAGGGCAGAAAGCTGGAGGCGTTCCTTATGCAGCAGCCGGAAGCCAAATACGTTTTGATGCAAAACGGCAACAGCGCGGACGCCGCCAAATGGGGGAACGTGACTTCGCCGTCCAAAGTGGATTATTCGATCGTCTTGAACAAAGACGTCAACGCCACTGCGTTTACCAATCGCATCAAGGAACAAAAAGACAATTATCCCGAAGCCAAGCTGGAAACCGGCAGCACAAGCTCCTCCGCCGTTTACGTCGACGTTATGGGCGAAGACTCCAAAATGGTCGAGGTCGCCGCCGCCGAGCTTATGGATAAAATGAAAACGGTGAGCGGCGTGCAGAAAGTGACCAGCAACCAGGAAGAGACCAAGCCTGTATTCTCCTTCAAGGTCGATCCTTCCAAGGCCAACACGCAGGAAGTCGGTGCGCAGCTGCAGTCGATGCTGAATGAAGTGGCGATTGGCCAAATCAAGCTGAAGGACCACGATACGATCGTGAAGATGGCGCCGGTTGTGGAGCCGAACAGCACGCTGGATCTTTCCCGAATTATGATCCGCACGACCAAAGGCAACGTCCAGGTATCCTCGGTCGCCAGAGTCGAAAAAACGAATGAAGCGAGCTCGCTGTTCCACAAAGACGGGAAGCCGTACATTCGCGTAACCGCGGAGGCCGAACCTGCCAAGCTGTCCTTCGTCGGCAACGACGTGCAGGCTCAAGTGAGCGCAATGCCCCAGTATGCCGGCATCACCATGAAGTTCGGCGGAGCTTCCGCCCAGCAAGCGGACGATTTTGCCGAGATCGGCAAGACGGCGCTCATCTCCATCGGCATCGTCTATCTGATCATGGTCATCACGTTCAAAACGTTCCGCTCGCCGCTGGCCATTATGACCTCGCTGCCGCTGGCGGCGATCGGTTCCGTGCTCGGGCTCGTCATCTCCCGCGTTACGCCGGATTTCACCGCGATGTTCGGCGCGCTGATGCTGATCGGCATCGTCGTCACCAATGCCATCGTGCTCATCGACCGGGTCATTCATAACGAGCAGCATATGACGATTCGCGATTCGCTGCTGGAAGCCGCTGCCACGCGGATGCGCCCGATTCTGATGACCGCTGTAGCTACAGTTTGCGCGATGCTGCCGCTCATCTTCGGCAAATCCGAAACGGGCAGCATCGTCTCCAAAAGCTTGGCGATCGTCGTCATCGGCGGTCTTAGCGCAGCCACCTTGCTGACGCTGATCATCATTCCAGTCGTCTACGAACTGTTCTTCTTCCGGAAATCGCGCAAACAGCGCAAAGAGGCCGATTCCGCCGCCGGCAGCATTCCGGCAGCCGGCCCGACCGTCGGCGCATAAGGTAGGGCGCCCCGCCCTTCGGCAATATAAAAGACGCCTCCATGGAGGCGTCTTCTACTGCGTTCGGGCGCGGGATCCGGCTGCGCGAGGTCTTTTGGCGCCCGAACCGGCTTGACTCGACGAACCCCCATCGGGCAGATCGCCCATAGTATGTGATATAACCTTAAGAGGGGCCCTAATTTGGGAGCAGCCGCTTTTTCTGGGCGCGCGTCTCTCCCAGTGTTGGTCGCGGAGCTACACAACTGGGCAGGAGATAGCTTTGCAGGGAGAAAACCTGCGAAAGTGCAGTTTTTTTTCGGCGAAATCGGCCTATTTTGGTGAAAACCTGCAAATGTACAGGAATTTTCGCTGAAAGTGAATCTGAGTCCATGTGTTAAGTGAAAAACCTGCACTTTTGCAGGAATTCTTCATGCCAGCGATCAAGGACGCAAATTCATGTATTTTTGCAGGTTTTTTTCGTGCAGACAGGCAGATTACGGCTATCTCCTCTAATCGCGGGGGTTTTTCAACAGCCTGAAATGTGCAGGCTTTTTGGCTGCTGCATGAGCTCAGGTCCATTTTTAACGGGAATTCCTGCACAATCGCAGACCTTTCCTCAAAATCAAGCTCGGAAGAGGCTGTCCCTCAGTCATTATTCATGACTTTTGAGACAGCCTCTATTTTGTGTTTTTGATCGATTAACGCCATCTTCGCGATTCTGATACAATTTGTATCATCGAACACACAAATTGGCCCTACTGCAATATTTTTCGAGCCATGGCGGCGAGGTCTTCGATGTCGATTTTGCCGTCATTGTTCAAATCGGCCTTCCGGTAATTCGCCCAATCCGGATCGGCGGACGTTTTGCCGTAGGCGGCTGCGACAATGGCCAGGTCGCCTATGGAATAGCGGCCGTCTCCGTTCGTATCGCCAGGCAGGGTGCGAACGACCGAGTCCAGGAACGATTGCAGCGCCGCATTCAGTGCGCTCAGCGCCTGTTCCACCTGCTGCTGCGTTGCCGAAGCGCTGCCGGCGACAGCCTGCGCCTGATGAATGGCCGCTTGCAGCGCCGCTTTGGAGCCTGCAGGATATTGGCCCGGACTTGAGCCTTCGCCGGCTGCGTCATGCTTGCTTTGTGCGTCTGCGATCAGGGCATTCAACGCCGCTTTGTCGACAACGCTCAATTGAACCATGTGCGACTTGCCCGCCAATTCGGTTTCCCGCCCGGTTTCATCGGCAAGCACAGCCTTCGTCAATGCGATCGTCGCCGAACCCTCCGGCGCATCGGCTTTCACTTGCCAGTGCAGCTTCAGCAGCTCGCCGCCCGGCTTAGGATCGGCTCCGATATTCGCAACGATCAGCCGGACTTGACCGAGTTTCAGCGCTTGATCGACGACGACCTGCTCTTTCAAAGCGTCCGCCGATACGTATTCCACTTGACTCGGATCGAACGTAAAAGTTAAATCTTGCGCATATACGTTTTGCCGGATTTCGTTTAGACCGTAATTCAAATCAAACGACGCGCCCTTGACGGCCTGATCCGGCCCGTGCAGAACCGCTCCCGGCGAAGAAGGATTCGAATCCGCGGTTGAAAGCCGCAAAATAGTGACGGAATACGGATCTGCGCTGTACTCGAATTGAGGCCCCAATCCGGTCAACTGCCTTTCTTCCGGTACGATGCGCGTCGGCGCCTCGAACGTATTCTCGTCGTTCAGGCTGCCGGAGGTCAGCACGATAGCCCGGCCCTTTTCGCTGACATGCGCCACTCCGTCAATCTTGATCTGCACCGGCTGTTCGCTGTCCGAGCTGTTCACGACTTTCATAATGATTTCTTTGCTGTCCTGATCCATGCTCGTCACATCATACAGAGGCCCCGGATTCGGAGGATTGTCTTTCACGTCGAACAGCAGCGTTCCGTCCAGATAGCACCGGATGCGGTTGCCCGACACCTCGATCTTGATGTCGTACCAACGGTTGGTTTCGATTGTGCCCGCTTTGGCGGTTCCGATCAACGATTTGGTTCCGTCAGTCGCTTTCTCGATCGCATGCTGCGTATTTCCCCAGCCTCCCAAATTCAGCCAGTAATAATTGCCGCTGTCTTTGACGCCGAACATGACCAGGAATCCCTCATTGCCGCCGTTCTTCTTCGCTTTGAGCGTGTACGTATAGTTGCTCCAGCTCGCATCTCCGGCTGTGGAGCGGTCTCCTTCCCCGTTGCCGGCATTGCCGTAAGTCCCGTTCCGGACGCTCCAGGTTCCCCCGCTCGTCTTCCAGCTGCCGTTCGTCGCCGCAAAATTGTCGCTGAACAGGGTGCTGCCATTCTCGTTGCTCGTAGCCGCGACGTCGTCAATTTCGGCCTGCGTTTTCCATGTAGCGAAGCCGATGCTTCCTGTTACGTCGTTCTTCGCAGCCTGACCGCCGCCCGTCAGCGTCGTCGGCAGCACGCGGTCGCCCTGATTACCGGCAAACATGTTCTGCACATAGTAAGAGGGCGTTCCGTAAGAGCGCGAGCTGTCAAATACAATCGCGTCCGGGTTCCATGTGCGGTCGTTCGAATTAACGAGAAGCGGAGCATAGGAGGACATTCTGACGATATCCGAATTGCGCTCCATGCCTGTCATAAACGCAGCTTCCCCGAGCGCAGCGCCCAAGTTTCCTTTGCCTGCGCCTGTCGTTACCGCATATTCGCCGACATAAATTTTCGGGCCGCTGCGGTCGTAATTGTCATAGCGGTTGGAGTTGTCCATGAACCATTTTGACGTTTGATAGTAGTGCTCATCGACCCATTCCACAGGCAAACCGTTCAGGAAGGAATCGGCAATGGTTGTAATTTCCGGATATTTTTGTTTAATAGCGTTGTAGAAGAGCGGGTATCTTTGCAAATAGTCCGTCATCTGGAAGTTGTTCTCATTGCCGATCTCCACATATTTCAGATTGAATGGCTCAGGGTGCCCGTTCGCTGCGCGTTTGGCGCCCCATGTGCTGGTCACAGAGCCGTTGGCGTACTCGATCGCATCGAGGGCGTCTTGAATCCACGGCTGAATTTGATCGAGCGGCACGCTCTCTTTATGCGATATGCCGACATTGGTCACATAAAGCGGCTCTGCACCCAACTTTTCGGCCCATACGAGAAACTCGTGAAAACCGAGCCCGTCGGTCGATTGATAGCCCCACAAATTGTAATGGCCCGGCCTCTCCGAAATATCACCGATCGTCGTCTTCCAGCGCAGCGCATTCGCGAGCACATCTCCCTCCACGAAGCAGCCCCCTGGGAAACGGACGAATTGGGGGTTCATCTCCTCCACCTTGCTTGCCAGATCGGTTCTCAGACCGTTCGGCGTGTTTTTCCATGTCTGCGGGAACAAAGAAACGACGTCGAAATCGAGGCTTCCGGCATGGCTGGCTGTGATGGCCAATCTTGCCTTGGGATCCGTGCCGGTTGACATCAGTGTTACGCGGTACCGCTGCCAGCTTTCGGTCACTTGCTCGACGCTGCTTTCCGCATAAGCTTTGGTGCCGTCGGCGCTTTCAAGCCGAACGCTAAGCGGTCCGCTAAAATTCGCATCCCTTTTGGAGAAAAATGACAGTTCGTACCGCTCCCCGGCTTTAACGCCGATTCCCCAGTAGCCCGAATTCGCAATGCCGACACTTTCGCCGGTTCCGACGGAATCGATTTGCAGGCGAAGCGCCCTTTGCTGGGCCTGGTTCAACAGGCCGTCCGTAATAAGCGAGATCGTCCCGCCGGCGGTTCCGTTCTTAAGGAGCGACCAGTTCGCCGCATTCGAGGCATTGTCCTCGAAAGAACGGTTGGCGACAAGCTCGGCATAAATTCCGCCGTCGCCGGCATGGTTGATATCTTCAAAAAAGATGCCGTTCAAAGTCGGACTTATCTCGATGCCGGGATGAGCGGCATCCACCGTCAGCGTCTTGACGGAAGTTTGCGCAAGCACGCGGACATTGAACGACTTCGTAACGCTCGCCGATCCTTTCGCGATCGTCGCCGTCAGGACTGCGTTCTTATCCGCCTCTCCCCCGGCGGGACGGACAACGGTACCGTCAGCGCTTACCGTTTCCGGATGGCTCGAAGCCCAACTGACCGTTACGCCCAGCCCCGCGGCTGTCGGCAGCTGCACATTCGCCTTGACTGCGCTCGTATCGCCGATTGTGAGCGACTGCTGCACGGCGTTTACAGCCTCGTTATCGGTTAAGCCGGAAACGCTGGACAAATCTTTGATTTCCAGGCCGCTCAACGCCCGGTCATAGATGCGGAAATCGCCTATTTGTCCCGCAAAATAAGGGTCTGCGGCATACACGGACTTGCCGATCCAGTTGTTGGTCGTGCGGCCCAAATCCGACGGTTTTAAGTTCATGCTTGTATGTTGAGCAACCTCAATGCCGTTCTCGTAGATCGTTGCCGTACGGCCTTGCTGCACAAGAACCACATGATTCCAGACGTTCAAAGCCATATTCGCATTTTTACTGACTCTGTCCTCGTTGTTCAAGCCGCCGATCGTAATGGCGTACCGAAGCCCGGCTTCAGCTGCATTCGGAGTCATAAACATGTTGCTGTCCTTGCTCGTGCCGATGTCGAAAATGCGTTGAAAGTTTTTGTTCTGATTCACTCTCACCCAGGCGGAAACGGTAAAATCGTTGACCTGCTGAAAAATGCCTTCCGGCAGGCTGACATAACCGTCCGTTCCGTTCAAGCTTAACGCGCCTCCGGTAGGCCCGGTCCCTATCGATGCTCCGCCATGCAGCGTCCCATCCCACCCGTGGTAGGTCGCATCGGTGACCGTCGATCCGTTCGCCTGATCGAACTTGTACCACAGGATTGGGCCCCCCTGCTCTTGCTGCTGGGGCTGGGGCTGCGCCGCCAGGGATGGGACCGGAATTGCCGTCAACAAACTGAAGATCATGCTGCTAATTATGAGCAGAGAAAAACTTCTTTTCACTATTATGTTCATTCCTTCCTCGAAAATTTGGAATGACAAGCATGTATTGAAAGCGCAATCATTTTTACCCGGACGCATGTGCCGTTACCTCAAAACCCGCATCATGCCGTCCGCAGCGGAAATACAGGCAGTTGCCTCCATCGCATCTCCCCTTCATTCTGAGATTCACCCTTGAAGGCGTACCCCCATTATAAGGCGAAGTAATATGGATAAAAATGGAATTATTTTAGAAAAAGTTATAATTATTTATTTTTTTTTTGAAATATACGTATGTTTGCGGCCGCCCCCCCCTCGATGAACCCATTGGGCAGATCGCCCATAGTATGTGATATAACCTTTTTAAAGGAGCGTATCCTCATGTATCCTTATCCGTACGAGGGATTCCAATATCCCTCAGATCCGCGGGAGAGCTACCGGCCTTGGCCTGTTCGGACTTATCCCGCCGCCAATGCGGCCTATTCGGGATGGCAGCCCTATTATTCGGCAAGCATGCCGCCGGCATTTCCGGGCTGGATGCCCGATGAGCCGATGTTCCGCGCGGAGAAGGCCGCCCCATGCCTGAGCCAGGCGGAAGTCGAATTGCAAAGAAAGATGCGGCTGCTTTGGGAACAGCATATTACGTGGACGCGGCTTGCCATCGTCAGCATCGTCTTCGGCCTGCCGGATGCGAACGATACGATCGCTCGTCTCCTCCGCAACGCTCCGGATATGGGGAACTTGCTCAAGCCTTACTACGGCGACCAGGCGGGAGATACGTACGCAAACCTGATCAAAGAACATCTGGTTCTAGCGGCGGATCTCGTCAAAGCGGCGAAAGCCGGAGACCAAAAAGCGGTAAAAGCGAAAGAAAAAGCGTGGTATGCGAATGCGGACGAGATCGCCAAATTCCTGCATAGCATCAATCCTTACTTATCCGAAAAAGACGTGAAAAAAATGTTCTACGAGCATTTGGCGCTGACCAAAAACGAAGCGGTCACTATGCTGAACAAGGACTATAAGGCGAGCATCGACACCTATGACAAAATCGAGCAGGAAGCTTTGGACATGTCGGACGCCATCACGGACGGAATCGTTAAGCAGTTCGCTCTCTGAACCGGCTTGCTTGCGGATGAAAGCTTTCCGCAACTGCGCGCTTTCCCGGGGTTCGGCCGGCGCACTGCTCGGCTGATCTCCGGCAAATGCAAGCCAAGTTAACGGACAGGCAGGCGGAAAGAAAATACGACTCCCCGATCCGTATTCGCGGCTCCGTATTCGCTTTGATGAAGCTCCAAAATATGTTTGACAATCGACAATCCCAATCCCGTTCCGCCGCTGTCGCGGTTTCTGGAGCGTTCTCCGCGGTAGAAGCGTTCCCATATTTGCCCGAGCTGATCTTCGGGAATCCGTTCCCCTTCATTTTCAATGAAAATGGCGGCTTGCCGGGCTTCGACTTCGACATGAACCCGAATCAAGCCGCCTTCCGCCGCATAGCGGATCGCATTGCCGAGCAGATTGAGAACGACCTGCTCGATTTTTTCCGGGTCCGCGAATACTTCGGTTTCCACGGCTCCGTCCGCAACGATTTCCAATTTGCGGTCGGCCAGAAGCTTAGCCAGCTTTTCCGCGGAATCCAGAATAAGACGATGGATGGAAAAGTATCTTTTTCTCAATTTAACCGTTTTGGATTCGAGCTTCGCCAACTCCAGCATGCTGGCGACCAATTTCTCCATTTTCTCGGCTTCGTCTTGAATGACCTCGATGTAACTCTCTCTTTTATTTTGCTTCACATTATCACGCAATGCTTCCGCATATCCTTTAATGATGCTGATCGGCGTTTTCAATTCGTGCGACGCATCGGATACGAAATCTTTTTGCAACTGTTCCATGCGGTTTTTATACGCCATGTCCGCCACCAGCTTGCCGTTCGCCTGCTGCAGCTCAAATAGCGTCCGGTTCAAATTTTCCGATAACGTATTCAAGCTTTTGGATAAGCTGCCGATTTCATCATGACTGCGGATGGGGGATTTCGTTGAAAAATCCATGTTCGCCATGCGAACGGCAGTGCGGTTTAATGAAATAAGCGGCCGGGAAACCATTCTGGAAAAAAGGAAGGACAATACGGCGATCAGACACAATCCGCCGATTCCCAAATATAAATAATAAACTTTCAGCGCGCCGAATGACTCCGTGAGCTGTGTTAGCGGCGTAAGAACGAATACATATTCCCTGATTTTGCCGTCCGCCATAATAGGCCGTATAAATATAATATTGCTGACCCCGCTGACCGGTTCGGTCCACTCCGCATGAAACGCCTGTCCATTCTTCACATTGTCCGCATATTTAGGCGGAATCGGCAGCCACTCTTTCAACGCAGCGGCCAAAATCCCTTCACGCTTGTTCCATTGTGCCGGTGCAGGCAGCAGCAGGTCCGTTATCGTACCGCTCACCTCTTGAGCTTGCCCCTCAGCAAGACCGTTAGGCAAGCTGCCGATTGCAGGCACGCCTTGCTTGGAGATCACATAGGGAGAGAACAGTTGATTGTTGATCTCCGAATAATAATTGCCTCGGACTGTAATCCGGTCCCCGCGCTTCAGGCCAAGCTCCGTCAAACGCTCTATATCGGGGAAGAAGGAGACGGGGACTGCGACGGACAACCCTTGATCCGTCAGCAGGCGGATTCGAAACGGGTTGTCGTATTTGACATTGCCTTCAGCATCAAGAATGGCGACTTGCGCTCTATTTTGATTAATAAAACGGGCGATAACCGGCATCATTTCGCTTCGCGTCCAATTTTGGCGCGTGTACTGTTCTGTAAACTCCGCCACCTTCTGATCCAGTTCCTCGGCTCGTTGATGCTGATAAAATTTTTCAAAAAACCAGAACTGCCCCAAGATGACGACGGCAAAGAACACGACGAAAAACAAAAACGTCACGGCAAACAGCTTTGCTACAATCCCCTGTCTTTTCATTGAACTTCCCCGAATTTATAACCGGTTCGAAAAACAGTGGCGATATGCCGGGCATCCGCACCCAGCTTGCCGCGCAACTTTTTGATATAGGTGTCCACGACCCGCGGGTCGCCATAATAGTCGATCCCCCATACATGGTTAAGAATCGTTTCCCTGGACAAAACGATATTCTCGTTTTTAATTAAAAACAAGAGAACGTCGTACTCTTTGGACGACAGATCGATGCTTTGCCCGTCGACGTGCACCGTGTGAGCCAAGTTATCAAGCTTGACTTTGCCGAATGAAACGATATGATCTTCATGACCGACGGTTCTTTCGACCCGTTTCATCAGCGTTTTCGCACGGGCCACAAGCACCTTCGGGCTGAACGGCTTGGTCACGTAATCGTCCGCACCCAGCTCAAAACCGAGCAGCTTGTCCTCTTCATTCGATTTGGCGGTCAGCATAATGATGGGCACCGCAGACATTTGCCGGATGCGCTGGCATACGGACCATCCATCCAACTGGGGGATCATAATGTCAAGTATAACGAGATCGACCCGATGCTTGCCGAATTGTTCAAGCGCCTGGACGCCGTTCTGCGCCTCGTAAACATGCCATGAGGCCTCGCTAAAGTAATCGGCTACAATTTCGCGAATCCGCCTTTCATCTTCAATTATCAAAACAGTTCTCCGCACGCTTTCACCTCATTCATTTCTCTTGCGCCATCTATGTTAACATTAAAATTCATTTATTTTGAATCGATTCACACGAATTACACAACTCTAATGTATTATAACGATAATGATTATCAAAATCACCTTTTTTACGAAAACAATTTTAAAGGAGAGAAACAAGTTGAACCAGAAACACCCGCACCGCAGACATGCAAAAAAACAAGCTGTCACCCTAGCCTCCCTTATCGTCATTATGGCCGCTATCGTCAGCGCCTGCGGGACAAGCCCGAAGCCTGACGACAAGTCCGCCGTGCCTGCGGAAACAGCCAAGGCAGCAGCCGAATCCAAAGAGCTCGTCATGTATTCCGGACGCAAGGAGAAGCTGCTTGTTCCGATCATGGACGCTTTTGAGAAGAAAACCGGCATTAAAGTGAAAGCCCAGTTCGGCGCCTCCAATGAATTTGCCAACAAAATCAAGGAAGAAGCGGCGCATCCCGCAGCAGATGTCTATATATCGCTGGATGCGGGCATTATTGATTCCATGGGCAATAACGGCCTGCTTGAGCAAATGAGCGACGAGACGCTGAAACCGGTCGACCCTGCGTGGCATTCCTCCAAAAACTATTGGACCGGCCTGTCTTCGCGCTATCGGGTCATTTTATACAATAAGGATCTTGTCAAAGAAAGCGAGCTGCCTACCTCCGTTCTTGAGCTAAGCGACCCTAAATATAAAGACCAGCTGTTCATTACGCCAGGGTCCAATCAATCGCTGCAAGCTCAAGTGTCGGCAATCCGGCTTGTTAAAGGCGAAGATGCGGCAAAGTCGTTCCTGGACGGTCTGGTCAAAAATAACGTTTCCGTCTTGAGCAATCACGACGATATCCGCAAAGCTGTCGGAGCCGGCGAACGAAAGTTCGGCCTGATCAACAACTATTATTACTACCAGCAGTTGGACGAGAAAGACAACAACCATGTCGGGATCGTTTATCCGGACCAACAGGAAGGCCAAATGGGCATTGTCAACGATGTTGCCGCTATCGGCATCGTCAAAGGAGCTCAGCACAAAGACGCAGCCGAAAAGTTCGTGCAGTTTTTGCTGTCGAATGAAGGCCAGGCAATGTTTGCGGGCTTGAACAGCGAGGTTCCGATTGTGCAGGGCGTTCCGTTCAAGGAGCGGGGCAAACCTATGAGCGAGCTGAAATTCGCCAATGTCAAGCTGGAGCAGCTCGCCGCCGAGTTGGACAAAACCCGCAAGCTGATCGATTCGGTCGGAGGCTTGCCGATTAAATAGAAGGACGGTCATCACTTTGACACTGAGAATCCGCAATCGAAAGAGACCTTCTGCAAGTACTGCCGCTTTAGCTGTAGCGGCAGTACTTCTTATGCTTTTGCCGCTTGTTTTCGTTATCGTCCATGCATTATCGGCCAAGCTCGAACTGTGGGGCGAACTGAGCCGCCACCTTTTGCCGTTCTTGCTGTGGAACACCATTTCTTTGACCGTCTGCGTCACCCTGCTGTCGCTGGCGCTTGGCGTATCGCTGGCCTGGCTGGTCGCCCGCACGGATTTGCCCGGGCGCAAGGCGTGGCGCTGGCTTCTGGCGACGCCGATGGTCATCCCGATTTATGTTGGGGCATTTGCCTATATTTCTTTGTTGACGCCGGGAGGACTCGTGCCTAAATGGCTGAGCCGGTTGACGGGCGCTCCCGTCTATACGTTCAAGTACATTTCCGTATACCATTTTTGGGGCGTGTGGATCATTATGTCGATCTTCATGTTTCCGTATGTATATATGCTCGTGCTGGCTGCGCTGAATCGAATGAACGTCAGCCTGGAAGAAGCGGCGCGGGTGGGAGGCTATTCACCGGCACACGCTTTTTTCCGAATCATTCTGCCGATGCTTCGTCCGAGCGTGGCAAGCGGGGCGCTGCTCGTCAGCTTGTACGTAATGTCCGACTTTGGCGCTGTCGGCATGCTGCGCTACAGCACGTTCACCTACGCGATCTTCGATCAGCTGAACCGCGGCTCGGACCGTTCCGGGGCGGCCGTGCTCAGCCTCGTGCTGACGCTCATGACCTTGCTTGTGATCGGACTGGAATGGGGCAGCCGCAAACGGGTCCGATACTTCCAGACAGGCGCCTCGACAAAAGACGTCAAACTTATTCCGCTCGGGAAATGGAAGCCGGCCGCTCTGCTGTATGTGATTTTCATTGTTTTCATCGCTGCCGCCCTCCCGTTGGGCATGTTGGTATTTTGGACGGTGCAGGCACTGCAAACGAACATGATAGGCTTTAAAACGCTGCAGTACGCCTGGAACAGCGTATCGGTCTCCGCCCTGTCGGCAACGGCCGCGACACTGCTCGCTTTTCCCGTCGCTTTCCTGCGCACCCAATATCCATCGCGTTCAAGCGAGCTGTTGTCCCGCCTTTCGTACGCCGGTTACGCGCTTCCCGGAACAGTGGTAGCTCTGGGCATCATCTTTTTCTTTAACCGTTATGTGCCTGTTTTGTACGGAACCGTTGCGCTTCTCGTTTTGGCTTATGTCATCCGCTTTCTACCGCAAGCGATGCAGTCGCAGGAAGCTTCCTTGCAGCAGCTCGCCCCGTCTCTGAATGAAGCATCCCGCGTAATGGGGCATACGCCGCTGCGGACACTGGCCAAAGTGACGCTGCCTCTTATCGCACCGGGGCTTGTCGCCGGCTGGTCGCTCGTTTTCGTCAATTCCATGAAGGAGCTTCCGGCTACTATGGTGCTTCGTCCCATCGGCTTTGAGACATTGGCTTTTCGCGTCTGGACGGAAGCTCAAGGCTATTACTTCATGGAAGCTTCACCGGTAGCGCTTATCCTCGTGATCCTATCGCTTATTTCTTTAAAATCGCTGCTGGGAACCAAAACAATGGGAGGATAACAACGTGACAGATCATGCATCAAAAGAAGTGATACGCATCCGTTCGCTTGCAAAAACTTATCCGGGCAGTTCCAAGCAAGCTTTATGCGGGATAGACCTGTCAGTCGGCGAAGGGGAAATTATTACGCTCCTTGGACCTAGCGGATGCGGAAAAACGACGGCTTTGCGTCTCGTTGCGGGTTTGGAAACTCCCGATGCAGGCGAGATTTACATTCAGGGCAGGCTCGTTTCCTCCGCCGAAACATCGCTTCCGCCGGAGAGCCGCGGTCTGGGGATGGTGTTTCAAAATTATGCGCTTTTCCCGCATATGACCGCTTATGACAATATTAGCTTTGCACTCTTCAAATTACCGAAAAAAGCCCGCCGCCAGCGCACTGAAGAAGTTCTGGAGCTGGTCGGGCTAACAGCTTTGGCCGGCCGCTACCCGCATGAACTGTCTGGCGGCCAGCAGCAGCGGGTTGCTTTGGCCCGCGCCCTGGCGGCGAAGCCTGCGGTCGTATTGCTGGACGAGCCGTTCTCCAATCTGGATGAAGAGCTGAAGAAAGGGCTGCGCAAAGAAGTGAAGCAAATTTTGAACCGGGAACGGGTCGCGGCCATTTTCGTCAGCCACGATCAGAAGGACGCGCTGCAGCTGTCGAATCAGATTTTGGTCATGAAAGACGGAGCGATTGAGCAAGCCGGGACGCCGCAGCAGGTGTTTCTCCGGCCGCGCACGGCGTTTGTCGCCTCTTTTCTTAGCGGAGCGTACACCTTGCCCGGACAGGCCGACATTGCGAACGGACTCGTGCAGACGGATATAGGCGCTTTCCCCTGCAGCGACATTCCCGACCGCGGCAGCCAGGCAACCGTTTGTTTGCGCCCGGAAAGTCTGACCCTGTGCGCCGAAGGAACGATACGGGGGATCGTCAAATCCGTCTCGTTCATGGGCCCGGTTCAGGAAGTATCCGTTCATATTCAGGGCGTTCGGGATTTGCATGAAATCGTTGTGAACTGCGGTCTTCAAGAGGACGTAAAGCCAGGACAACATATCCGGCTGCAGCCGGATGCCGGGCATATCGTCGTCGTTTAAAGCCGCCCGGACGGCTCTGATACGAAAAAGCCCGGCCCCCTGCCGTTCGGTTCGGCGAAGGACCAGGCTTTTTGCTATTTAATCAGCAGATCGCCTTGCTTACCGCGGCTGAGCACCGCTGTCACTTTGTCGGTTAACTGACTGACCTTGTCATAGTCGGCGGAAATCGCGCCCTGCTCGTTTCGATCAAAGATTAGTCCATCGATTTCGCTTCCCGTCTCAAATAATTTCCGAAATGATTTTGGACACCGGCGCGTTCGACAACATGACGGGGAGACCCGTTGACAGACAATCGTTTGGAAAACTTTCATCGGACCGCAAATTTGCTGCATTTTACCAAATTCTTCCTCACTGTAAAAGGCGCACGTGCCGTTCGTCACTTCTTTCGACGTCTCCACCGCAAAACGGACAGCGGATGCGCAGAAAACCTGCAAAAATACATCTTTTTTATTCCCCAATACGCTGAATCTGAGCAATTCCTGCAAATGTGCAGTTTTTTTCGCTAAATTTGGGGCTAAGACTGACCAAGCTACCGAAATGCCTGCACAATTGCAGGCATTTCTTCCAAACGAGCGGATTACTGAAAAATACCTGCACTTTTGCAGGTTTTCGGGTGTGTGCGGGCTGGAAAACGACAACCGTCGTCTATTCGCTCCCCGAGGGCGAGCAAATTGCGAGTACTACAGGGGAACTTTGCATGGGATGAGTACGGAGACGTGTCGCGAAATCGCGGTGGTACCGGTACAGGTTGGTCAAGGTGGCGGAGCATGTGAGGCAGATGCAGCCTGCCGTCACTGTGAACGCCACGACCTTAGCGCATCTCAATAATCTAGCAGGCGTCCATTATCATGCCATTGACCGAACATTATATTTTCTCTAGTGTTTGTTATCAATTTGTCTAATCTACTTTTAAATAATTCCGGCTGATTTTTATTGCTTTGTATCGTGTCGATCCGAACTCTTTTATAAAGTGCCGGAAATGCCAAAAAATTCTCATATACTTGCCTTTCCTCTGTTAGCCTTTGCTTTATAACCCAATCTATTTTAAAAGAATCATGCCCCATATCAGGAAGTACCTTTCTTCCTTCGTCTCTCATTAACCCCAACTTTTCGAGGCGGCGGACACGTTCTTTATTCTTCTCTTGATTTTACTGCAATTAGATTTTCAATTTCCATGGATAAAATACAATCTCCTTTCTAAGTATGGAGAGTGATTGACAAGTAAAAAGGGCGATTTCTCTGATCTCAGAAATATCGCCCTTTTACACTACTCAGTGCCCTTAACCAATCTTACGGCGTAAGGGATTAAATGGATTCCGCAGGCTGCTGATACCAAAAAAGTGCATAGTCGTTCATGGCGGATGCGTGGCCCAACTGACGCAACATTGTAGAAACATTGCCCCTGTGATAGGTCCCGTGATTGACCATATGCAGCACAATTTCCGATAAGCGTGTTTGGCGGATTCCGGCGTATGGATTGTCAAGCAAAATGGTTTGTTCCAAATCGGCTTGACTTCGGAACCATTCCCCGTATTGTTCCGATAACTGGGCAAAAATATTGGCGTATTCATCCACAGAATGCAGGATGCTCTCATTTAGCGGTATGCATGCTTGCAGAGCCTCTTTCATGCCAGTGCCCGTTAAAACCAGATACCACATCTTATCAACCGCATAAATATGATTAAGGGCATGGGCGATGGTGGGTAATGTCTCCTTTTTGATTTGCTATGGATTTGAAGTTGTTTCCTGATGTCAGTATAAAAAAAGAAGTTTGACAACAGCGTGTCATACTTCCATCGGCATGAAATTGCTTATCGACCTGGTGAAACTGATCCAGCGCTTCCGCCAAAGCCTCCGGCCCCACCCGGATCACTACATCCTCCAACTGATCTTGCCATTCCTTGTATGAAAAAGCAGCCTCTTCCGGCACTTCGTGATGCGGCTCGAAAGTTTCCTGTGTCAGAAACAAATTCATCAACCGGGACAGTCGAAACTCCCGATACTCTCGCCGAGTTCGGCAAAACCCGTAAATGTACCAATTACGATATTTAAAATGAAGCCGCAGCGGTTCCATTTCACGGGTCGTGCGTTCATTCTTTGCATTGATATAATCAAAGCGGACGATATTTCGCCGGGAAATGGCCGTGCGTAAATGTGGAAGCGCGTCAGGATCCGTCCGGCTGGTTTCAAAGTCCACTGTCAGACTCGTGGTCCGATGCTCCGGGCCGATCGTCTGCAGTTTTTCTGGCAAAATGTGGTCGACCGACCGCCGTCATGCAGCCAACACCACACGCTGGGAGCTGCACGCGGTGCGAAAATCTTGGGACAGGCCTGCTTGTTGTGTCGTTTGACCAATCGGAGGAACTCGCTTTACCTGACGCGCTCCCAGAAGACCTCCGGTGCGTGTGACGTCAAGCTGGATTGGAGTTCCCTTGGAGAGCATCGCTACCGCGGGGAACGGTATATGACGAATGTGGAGGCGCAAAATGTTTGCTGCGGGGAGTCATTCTATCGCGCCGGGTCGGCGGGCAAGCTCGCAAAAAGGAGCTGCCGCGGCAGCTCCAGATTTTTTTCAATCATGTATGAATTATACCCGGTGTACCTTTTCCCACCCTCCCGAATTTACGCTTCTGACGATCGCATCATTGACGAGCATGGTTCGGTAGCCTTCTTTGAATGTAGCCACGGAGTCGGCGAGCGGCTTTTTATTTCTAATGGCGTCGTAAAAATGCCTCATCATGTTTTTCAAGCTATCCGGCCAGCCTTCCTCATGCCCGCCCGGATAATGCACAAATGGAAGCGCTTCACTTTTTAAAATGCCGGCCTCTCTCTTTATCGCTTCCGCCGGTTTATCCCGATAACCCATATGAAGCACAAAAGGTTCCTCCTGTTTCCAAGAACCGGACGAAAAAGAGCCGTCCAAATGAATTTCCAGAGCATTTTTATTTCCCGCCGACACTTGCGATACCGTAAAAACGCCCCTGCTTCCGTTATCGAATTTCACCAGAACCGAGCAGTAGTCTTCGGTGTGGACGTCAACGAGTTCCGAGGTTTCTCGCGATTTGTACCGCTTTGGAATAACGATGGACGAATCCGCCAAAACTTCAGAAATCCCGAGTCCAGTAACGTACTGGACCAAATCGAACAAATGGGACCCGATATCGCTGATCGCTCTCGTGCGTCCGCCGAACTCCGGCTCCATACGCCAGTTGTAGTCCGTGTCGTAAAGCAGCCAATCCTGCAAATAGCTTCCTCTGACGATGCGGATCTCGCCCAGATCTTTGTCTTTAACCATACTTTTGAGCTGCTGCACCATCGGAAACTGCCTGTAATTGAAATTGATGCCGGTATACAGCTGCTTTTCCGCGGCCAGTTCATATAGTTCCCTGGCTTCCTCACTTAGTAGAGTGAGCGGCTTTTCCGAAAGCAGATGTTTACCGTGCAGCAGCGCCTGTTTATTGATTTCATGGTGCAAATGGTTCGGCGTACAATTGTGTACAACTTCAATTTCCTCGTCCTGCAGCAGTTCCATATAATGTCCATAAGCCTTGGGGATGTTCAATTCTGCGGCATATTGCTCGGCCTTAGCCTGATTGCTCTGGCTGACCGCTGCAATATCTGCAAAACCGAGCCTTCGTACAGCTTCGATATGCGCCCTTCCAATAAAGCCCGCTCCTATAACAGCTGCCTTGACTTTTTTCATAGCGCCTCTCCTTTTCATTTGTTCGTAGTATACTTTTGATTATATCAGTTATACTTTTAACATTCAATGTTAAAAGTATATGGAATGGCGTTCAACCGTGTGAATGCTTCAACAGTTTAGCGCAAGGGGTTATAAGCCTCCGCTTTGTCCCAGCTATGGCCGCACCTTTCGCCAACAGCGTGTGCTGACTTGACTGGATGGCGCGTGCCCATGCACTGTTTGCGCCAACTCACTGCAAGCGCGTCTTGGAGCAAAAAACCTGCAAAAGTACAGGCTTTTCCGCTGAAAGTACCTCATTTTGGCGAAAAGCCTGCGATTGTGCAGGAATTTTCGCTCCAGATTGAGCTGAGCCCCGAATTCGGCGAAAATTGCTGCACTTTTGCAGGAATTTATCTCGGCTGACATATCGACGAGCAAAAAACCTGCACTTTTGCAGGCTTTCCTCGCTCTATCAAGCAGATGTGCTGCCGGCTCTGACGTGCGAGTTTTTCAACATTCTGAAAAACACAGCTTTCCCCCCTGGATGCCTTTCCTCAAAGCAATCCTGCAGGCACCCCTCAGGCCCGTCCCGACCGGAAATTCCTGCATTATCGCCATGGCCGGCTTTCCCGCCAAAAACCGGCCGCTTCCAGCGAACGAGCCTGCACCTTCACAGCTTTGCCGGCCGGATTATGCCGTTTGTGAAGCCGCTAGCCCGCCATTCCATGCAAAAAAACCTTGCCCAAGGCAAAGTTTACATTGTCCATACTATATGAAATTCAACCGAGAGACGCCTCGGTTTTATCGTTCGTCGCTTGTATGATCAACTGGTCGATAGTCATATAAGCGCCGCCGATCAAGCCGGCCGTACTTCCCAGCACTGATTTATCGATGATCAATTTGCGGGTAGCGAGCGGCAAAGAGCGCTGATACACACTTTGGCGGATTGCCGCCAGAAACAAGTCTCCGAACCCGGAAACAGCGCCGCCGATCGATACCAGAGACGGGTTGGAAAAGTTTACGACCGCAGCGATAACGCGGCCGATCGCCGCCCCGCTTTCGCGGACAAGTTGGGTGGAAACGGGATCCAGACTCAGCAAGCCCGCTTCAATATGCGCGAGCGAAATGTTCCCTTCCTCTTGGACGATTTTCAGCAAATACTCGCTTTTCCCCGACAGCGCAAGCTCCTTAGCCTTCGTGACGATGGCTTTGCCTCCGGCCGTCGCTTCCAGACATCCGCGGTTGCCGCACCAGCAGACCACTTCACTGCCGATGTCAAAATGCCCGATGTCCCCGGCGCTTCCGGTCGCTCCCCGGTACAGCTTGCCGTCATAAATAACGCCGGAACCGATTCCCGTATCGACATTGACAAAAATCAAATGCTCGACCTCGAAGTTCAAGCCTTTGGCGTACTCCCCGAGCGCCATAATGTTGACGTCGTTATCGATGTAGCAAGGGCAATCGAAATAAGCGGACCAAAACTGTTTGATCGGATACTGGTCCCAACCCGGCATAATCGGCGGCGAAACCGGCCGGCCGGACGAAAATTCGACAGGGCCCGGGATGCCGATCCCGATTCCTTTGACCGAACGGCTCTCGATACCGTTTGTTTTCAGCAATCGTTCCACGCACTCGTGCAACCGGGTCAAAACGGTTTCAGGTCCATCCTGGATCTGAATCGCTGACGCAGCCGAGTCTATGATTTGGCAATTAAAATCGGTTATCGCCACCTGAGCGACCGCGGTGCCCAGCTCAATTGAAACAATAAATCCGCAGCCCGCGTTCAGCGCGTATTGTTTCGGCTTTCTTCCGCCGCTCGATGCGCCGATGCTGGAACCTTCGATCAGGTTCCCTTCCAGCAGCCGTTCGATATGATCCGAAACCGCCGACAAGGATACGCCGGCTTTGCTTGCTATGTCCGCTTTTGAGAGCGGCAGTTTGGATTTTCTTATCATTTGAAGAATGTCAGCCGTCATGGACAGCATGTTGGGACCACCACCTAGCCACTTTGCCGCCGCTTGCAACATATGTCTAATAAACCGGCCTGCATCTATGAATACTTTTAGTTACGACTGTTCATATATTACCACAAAGTCGCACGCAGACCAATTTGCCGCCCACCAATCCCCTCTTTTTCCCAAACAAGACAATTCATACAAATGCATCGCCGCAAACTTCCCGGTAATTGCAAGAGGCACACTTATATTTCCTAGGAAATGAAGAAAAATAATCGATAGGCTTCGGCTTGTTGGCCGCTATGTCTTCCAGAAACTTTGCCATCTCCAACTGGCTGTCCGTAATTTGCTTCCTGACTTCCTCCAGGTCGGAGTCGTTCACTTCTATTTCGCTGCACTCGCCGGAGAGCAAGTTTTCAATTTTAATTTTCATCTTTTCAGGCTGAGCCCCGTATTTCACGTTCAAGTATAAGGCATATACCTGTACTTGTTCTTTGTAGCTTTCGTCGTCTTTGCCCGTTTTCCAGTCTACGATCGTCCAGAAACCGTCTTTATTTTTGTATAATAAGTCCAGCTTTACGTATACTTTAGTCCCGTTGATGAGTATGTAATCCAATTGCTCCATTTCCAAAATTTCCAAATTCGTGTCCCTACACAATTCAGCCAAACTTTCGGAACCGAGCAAATGATCCAAGCACACCTGCTGCCTCGCTTTTATCGTTTGCACACGGTCAGGCGGCAGATTGCCTTCGTAATACATTTCATGAAGCATCGTTTTGTTTTTGGGCTGGTGCCACCACGCCTGTTTGTTCCGGGAGTCCACGTAAGCCCGGTTCAGCTCAGCCCGCATCTCGGCAGCCATCGTCTCCCGTTCCGGCAGCGTCCGGTTTTTTTGCCACTGCAGCACCGCTTTCAATGCTTTATCGTGCAAAACGGAGCCGAACAGCAGATACAAGTTTTGCAGCTGCTTGAGTCTGTAAACCGTTTGCCGGCTTGCTTCCGCCTCTCTCAACCATCCGTTGTGCGCGCCGTAATACTGAAAATAATACTTTCGCGGGCAGTCCAGCAAAACTTGGTGCCGGGATACGGACCAGGACCATTCCGGATACGGAGTGACCTCAAATGGCATGGAATCCCCCCTTTCGCCGCGAGTTAACCTTCGGTTGACGCACCCGCGTAGTGCTTCGCCAGCTCGATAATCATCGCGCCCATCCGCTCGCTCTCCGGCACGATGACAAGATCGATCTGTTCGTTATTCAAAGCCTCGGCCGTCACTTTGCCGACCGCAACCGCTTGGACACGCTCGGCAAAAGCTTCCCGAACCGCGCCGTCAATCCCTTGCTGCCTCGCATAGTCAAACAAATAGCGCACTTGTACCGCGGTAGTGAAGCAAACTGCATCGATCATTCCGCCCAACAGCTCGCCGCAAATCGTTTCCAGTACCGTCGAGTCCGGCGCAACGTGCCGATAAGGAAGCAGCTGAATGACACGAGCGCCCCTCTCTTCCAAAAATTGGATCAACGCCGGCTGCGGCTCCCCATGCAGCTGAACGGCTACCGTCCGGCCCGCGAAATCGCAATCGGCCAAACCATTGATCAATCCTTGTGTCGTCCCATCCTCGTCGACAACTTCAGGCTGGATATCCAACTTCTTCAGCAGGGCGAACGTCTTATACCCCCGCGCCGCCACCTTCGCTTCCTTCATCTTTTGCAGCAAAGCCGTGTGAATGCCGAGCTTCGCGGCAGCATCCAGCAGCGTTTCCGTTCCGATGCCTGTCGTAAGGACGAACCAGTCCACCTTTTCGTTCGCGCAAACATGCAGCTCTTGTTCAACCGCCGTTTCATCGAACCGAAGCAGCCCTTGCAGCGGGCGAACGAGCGGAATCCCGCCCTGCTTCTCAATCAGTACGCTCATCTCATCCGTTTTTCTCGACCCGGCAATCGCAATTTTTTTACCGAACAGTTTGTCCATTTATGTATGAATCCCCTTTCGAACAAGCAAACAATACCCTAACCCGTTTATAGTAATAGGCAAACGGCTGTTTGGCAAGACGATTTTCTTTTTGGCCCTATCAAGTTCAAAAATTTGGAACAATAGCGGCAAACCCGGCTATATGCTTTTCCGCCCCGGATGATATACTAATGATGCTTTACTCTGCTTGCTACTTGGCCATAATGAAATAAGGTGATGAGAACATATGTGGAAACCGGACCGATCGAGCAAAAAGCCCATCTACCGGCAAATAGCGGATTACGTGGAACGGAGAATTTCTTTTGGAGAATTTCCTCCCGGAAGCGTCCTTCCTTCGGAAAGAAAATTAGCGGACAGCCTTGGCGTCAACCGCAGCACCGTCGTGCAAGCTTACGAGGAACTGCGGGCATCCGGCATCGTCGAGAGCGCCAAAGGAAGCGGCACCAGAGTAACCCGGCATAAATGGGGAATTGCCCCCAAACAGACGCCCAACTGGAAAACCTATGTGGAAGGCGGCACGTTCCTTCCGAATCTTCCCTTTATCCGCCGCATCCGCGAGGAACTGCGAAAAAAACCGTCTATCATCGATTTTGCGAGCGGCGAACTGTCCCCCGACCTGTTTCCGAACGAAATCGTGCGCGATTTGCTGCAAAAACAGCCCTTCGAGGAGCAGCTCGGCTACGACGATCCGCAAGGATACGCTCCGCTTCGGGAAACTCTCGTTTCGTTTCTTGAGCGGCACCTTCAAATCCAAAGCACGGATTCGTCGATCTTGATCACTTCGGGTTCCCAACAATCGTTGTACTTGATTACCCAGTGCCTCCTCAGTCCGGGAGACGCCGTTGCCATAGAAGATCCGTCCTACTGCTATTCGCTGCCGATGTTCCAATCGGCGGGGCTCCGCCTGTTCCGCTTGCCTGTCGGCGATCAAGGAATCGATCCCCAGGATGTCGCCAACCTGTACAAGCAGCACCGGATACGCATGATTTTTTTGAATCCGAACTTTCAAAATCCGACAGGCAGCGTCCTGGCTGCGGAGCGCAAAATCCGCTTGCTGGAAATTGCCGCGGAGCTCGGAATCCCTATAGTCGAGGACGATCCTTTTACGCTGACCGCTTTTGACGGAAATCCGCCGCCCACACTTAAATCGCTGGATAAGACCGGCAATGTACTGTACATCGGCTCCTTATCCAAAATCGCCGCATCCGGCCTGCGGATTGGCTGGATGATCGCCCCGCAAACCGTCGTGAACCGCTTGACGGATGCCAGACAGCAGATGGATTTCGGCTTAAGCAGCATCCCGCAATGGGTAGCCAATCAATTTATCCGGGACGGGCATTTTCAGACTCAAATCGCCGGGTTGCGTGAACGCCTGCGCATCAGGAGAGACGAGCTCATGCAAGGATTGCGGTCGATCATGGGCGATTCCGTTGCATTTACTCCGCCTCAGGGAGGACTCAACCTCTGGTGCAAAATCAATCGCGAAGTCGACGATTTCAAATTGCTGGACGAAGCGATAAAAAGAGGCGTCCTGTTCGTGCCGGGAAGCGTTTACGGCTCGGATCAGGGCTGCATTCGCATCAGCTTTGCGAGACCGCGCTTCGAGCAAATTGCACCTGGGCTTGAGTGCCTTCGCGACGCCCTGCAGCTGCAGGGCAAAATGGCCGCGTCCCGCAGCAAATAGCGTTGGCGCGGCGATAATTTATCCGGCCTATTGCCGGATGTACACGATCAGCGCCAGCACTCCCGCGGCAATGGCTATCACATAAAGGGCCGAAAGCCGGATCCATTTCGTCCCCGTTTTTTGAAAGTAAGTTTGATCCCCTTCCCTGTTTTTGCGCGAAAAACCGACCATAAACGTGCCGACCAGGCCAAACAGCAAAATCACGGAAAAAATCGCATAATAAGCATACATAGACATAGCAAACCGCCCTTTCTTTACACAATCAACGTGTTATAAAAAGAAGTATATATGAAACAAGCGCTCACTTCATCAACCACTTTTGCGTTATTATGCCCATCCAATTGTCAAAAGATCGCTGTACCGCGAACGGGCGACAGTTAGCACCGGCAGCAGTTGGCCGGAATTCGCCTTGCTGCGCGCCGCTTTTGGAGAAGCGCAGGGACTTAATTTCTGCCGGTGCGGGTGGACTGATTCGGTTGGCTGGCTCGGTTGGAGTGATTGTACTAGTTAGGGCGGTTGGTCGAGTGGAGTAGATGGGCTGGTTGGACGAGTTGATTCTGCCGGTGCGATTGGATTGGTTAGACTAGTTAATTTCTGCGGGTGTGGTGGATTGATTTGACTGGTTGGGTGCGGCTGGTGGGATTGGACTAGTTAGAGTGGTTGGTCGAGTGGAGTAGATGGGCTGGTTTGCCGCCTGCTGAGCCGATACAACCGTCTGTGGAGCGCTTGCCGGCCCGAAAGCCTGCAAAAGTGCAGGCTTTTTCTCAGGCGGCGGGGCATTTGGGGGAAAAGCCTGCGATAGTGCAGGAATTTTCGGCAATAACCCGCCTGAACAGGCGATTTGGCGAAAAAAACTGCAGATTTGCAGGAATATTTCGAGGGAAGGGCATCAAGGAGAAAAAAGATGTACTTTTGCAGGCTTTTGGCGCACATGAGCCCACTTCAACGCTCCGAGGGGCGGATGGATCGTTTCAGGCCGCTGTCAACGCCTCAAACGATACCTTTTCACTCGCCGGAGAGTCAAGCGGGCGCCGCAAAACAAAAAGGCAGCCGGCACTACACCCGCGCGCGGCCCGCCTTCTCGCGCCCAGCCCAGCCCCGCCACGCGTGCGTACACACGAGCACGCGCGCTTACTGCCGCGAGGCCTCTTTCACGAATTGTACGTGGACTTTGGCCCCGTACAGCAAAACGCGTTCATCGAGATCGAATCGGGGATGATGAACGGAATGCGTAAATCCTTTATCGCGGTTCCCGACGCCGATAAAAGCAAACGCGCCGGGAACGCGCTTGAGATACAAGGCGAAATCTTCGCCTGCCAGGCTCGGCGTTTCCAGCGAAACCGCCTGGGCCCGGCCCAGTACCTCGGCACCCGCCTGCAGCGCAAGCCGGGCGGCTTCGCTGTCATTCCGCAGCGCCGTGCCCATGCGGAAGCTCAGCGCGCAGGTGCCGCCGTAATTGCCGGCGATCGCCTGCGCACGGCGCTCGATCGACTGCTTGATCCGCTCCACTGCCCCGTCGCTGAACGTGCGGTAAGAGCCCGTGATTTCGCTGTCCGCGGCAATCGCATTCAGGACAGTGCCTGCTTTTAGCGTGCCGAAGGACAGCACCGCAGGCTCCAGCGGGTCGATTTCGCTCGCCACCGCGACTTTCATGTCCACGGCGAACTGGGCTGCCATCAGCAGCGCGTCCGCCGCCAAATGCGGCGTGCTGTGATGCCCGGACACGCCGTGAAACTGCACCTTAAAATGCGTGGACGCAGCCATCGCATATTTGGGGTGGACGCCGATCGTGCCGATCGGCAGCTCCGGCCATACGTGCAGCGCGAAACACAGATCCGCGCCGTCCAGCACGCCGGATTCCACCAAATCCGCGCCGCCGCTAATCAGCCGTCCGTCCAGCGGGCTGACCTGCGCCCCCTCCTCGGCCGGTTGAAACACAAACCTGACCGTACCCGGCAGCTCATCCCGGAACCGGCTGAGCGCCTTGGCGGCGCCGAGCAGCATCGCGGTATGAGCATCGTGGCCGCAAGCGTGCATCGCGCCGTCTTGCAGCGATTTGTACGGCGTTTCGTTCTCTTCCCGAATCGGCAGGGCGTCCATATCGGCGCGCAGCACGACCGTCTTTCCCGGCTTGCCGCCGCGCAGCGTGCCGACAACGCCCATGCCGAAATGCTTGCCGCAGCGGCGCTCCACTTCCAAACCCCATCGTTCCAGTAAATCAGCCACTATGGCCGAGGTGCGGACTATGTCAAACAAAATTTCCGGATGTCTGTGCAAATCCCTGCGGATCTCCACCAGCTCTTCCTCCAAAGTATCGATATAGCCCCAAATCGATGCCGTATCCATACCTCACCTCAGCTGTGCGCTTCCACCTTCGTGTAGCGGTTCGCCGGAAACGGAACCCCCAGATTGCCTCGCAGCGTGTCGGATTCGTAATCATTCCGGAATAGGCCGCGTTCCTGCAAAATCGGGACGACCAGATCGACGAAATCGTCCAGCGCTTTCGGAATGGAGGCAGCGATGATGAAGCCGTCCGCCGCGCCTTCCTCGAACCATTTTTGCACGCGGTCCGCAACCTGCTCCGCCGTTCCTGTAAATTCGCCGCGCGGGGTCGCCGCACGGAGCGCCACCTGGCGGAGCGTCCAATTGTTCTCCTTGGCATCGCGCTTGATTTTATCCGTGCCGCTGCGGAAGCTGTTGCTGCCGAAATCGCCCAGATCCGGGAACGGCTCGTCAAGCGGATACTGGGAAAAATCGTGATGCTCGAAAAAGCGGCCGAGGAAATCGAGCGCCTTATCGATCGTAACCAAATTCGCGAGTTCCTGATATTTGCGCTCCGCCTCTTCTTCAGTGCGCCCGATTATCGGGCCGATTCCCGGCAAAATCACGACGTCGTCCGGCGAACGCCCGTGAGCGGCCGCTCTGCTTTTAATATCCTGATAATAAGCCTGGGCTTCTTCGATCGTCTCATGACCGGCGAAAATGGCATCCGCCACCCTGGACGCAAACGCACGGCCGTCCTCGGACGCTCCCGCCTGAAAAATAACCGGCTGCCCCTGCTTCGAACGGGCAATGTTGAGCGGGCCCTGCACGGAGAAAAATTCCCCTTTGTGATTGAGCGTATGCATTTTCGCCGGATCGAAAAATACGCCGCTCTCTTTATCCCGGACAAACGCATCGTCTTCCCACGAATCCCACAGCCCGCGCGCTACTTGCAAAAACTCGCCGGCAATCCGGTAGCGCTCCGGATGGGCCGGATGGTTCTCTTTGCCGAAGTTTTTGGCCGAGCCTTCAAGCGGAGAAGTAACAATGTTCCAGCCTGCGCGCCCGTCGCTGATTTTATCGAGGGAAGCGAACTGCCTGGACACCGTGAACGGCTCGCTGTACGTGGTCGATAACGTGCCTACAAGACCGATGTTCTTCGTTACGGCCGCAAGCGCGGACAATATCGTAATCGGCTCGAAACGGTTCAAAAAGTGCGGGATCGATTTTTCCGTAATATAAAGGCCGTCCGCAATGAACAGCAGATCGAACTTGCCGGATTCGGCTTTTTGCGCCTGCTGCTTGTAAAATCCGAAGTTTACGCTGGCGTCCGTAATCGCGTCGGGATGACGCCATCCGGACACATTGCCGCCTACGCCGTGAATGATGGCGCCCAATTTCAGTTGTTTACGTTTTGGCATGTTCGTTCCGTCCTCTCATAATAAAGCTGCTTGTTTTAAATGAAGCCGGTAGCTTTTGACCAGAGTGTCGCCTTTTTGAATGTCCTTGTCGAAGGCCCGTTCGAAGCCGAGCCGCTCGTACAGCTTCACCGCCGACGCCATCATGTCCGACGTGTGCAAATGAAGCGTCTCCGCGCCGGACTCCAGCGAGCGCCGGGCGCTTTCTTTAATGAGCGCCGTGGCGATGCCGCGCCCCCGGGCCTGCGGGGAAACGGCCAGCAGCCGGATGATCGGGGAGTTGATGTCCAGCTCCGGTACGCCGTATGCCGCCGCAGACGACGCGAACAGCAGCACGCTGCCTACAACCTCCCCGTCGATTTCGGCGACGAGCCGCGCTTCAGCGCCATCGCTTTCGACCGAAGCGACGATCGAATCCTTGTACTGCTGCCAACCCTCAGGTGGCAGCGTATTTGCATACTGCACATACGCGTCCAGCGTAACTTGCAGGATAGCCTGCCGGTCCCCGCTATTCGCTTCGCGAATCCGCACCTCTTGCACGCTCATAGTTCCCCGCCTCCGTTCTTCCCCGGCCCCGGTCAGCCGACTTTACTTGCTTCGCTCTCCGCCAGCTTGATCCGGCTAATTTGCGCCAGATGCACTTGTACGTGGGCGACAAACGATGAAACGACGTCTTTCAGCGACACCGTCTGCCCTTTAAAATTGACGGCCGTTTTGTCCCAATCCTCCGCCGACAGCCGTTTGAACAATAAACTGTTATAAACCAATAACGCATGGAAAATGTCCAAAATATCCGCAGCAGAGCCTTCGTTTGCCTTTGCCGCGCTGACCCAAGGGTCCTGGCTGAATGCCGGCAGCTGGGCGGTCGAGCCTGAAATAATTTCCCGGATGCGGAAAGAAACGACGATGTTATGATCGGCCAGATGCGACAGCACCTCGGTCACACTCCACGATTCCGGCGCCGCTTTCCACTTCAACTGCTCGTCGGAGAGCCCTTCTATCGCGGTTTTCAGCTGTTGATGCTTATCCAGATAAGATTGAATATCGATTTCGCTCACACTCATTTTTTAACCTCCAATGTGCTCCCGAATAATTCCGGCTGACTCAAAGCAAGCTCGGCCAACTCGGCAAAATATTGCGCGCTGACGGGCAGAGCGCGTTCGTCCAGATCGAATGCCGGATGGTGCCATTCCTTCGAACCGGAAGTGCCCATAAACACGAATACGCCAGGCACCTGTTTTTGATAAAAAGCAAAATCTTCCCCTGCTGGCGAAGGCGTCGGCACAACGACGTTCAAGCCTGTGCCGTTCGCGGCCCGGGCGGCGAGCTCCGCCAGCTTCGCGTCATTTTGCACGGATGGCGGCCCCTTCACCCAGCGCACGGACGCCGTCGTCCCGTAAGCCGCAGCCACGCCCTCGACCACCTGCTCCAAGCGGCGGATGACAAGCGAGCGGACCTTTTCGTCGAACGTGCGCACCGTGCCGTCCAGAACGGCTTTCTCCGGGATGACGTTCCAGGCCGTTCCGCTATGGATGCGGGTGACGCTGATGACAGCGCTTTGCAGCGAGTTGATGTTGCGGCTCACGATAGATTGGAGCGCCGTAATGATATGGGCGCCCGCAACGATCGGATCGATGCCCGCATCCGGGACCGCGGCATGCGTGCCGTGCCCTTTGACTTCGATCACGAACCCGTCCGCGGCAGCCATGAGCGGGCCGGACTTGATGCCGATCGTCCCGACCGGAAGATCGGGCTTATTGTGCATGCCGAAGATGGCCTGCACATCCTGCAGCGCTCCGCTGGCGATGACCTGCTCGGCTCCCTGCGCCTTCTCTTCGGCCGGCTGGAAAATAAACCGCACCGTGCCCTGCAGCTCATGCTCGCGCTGCTTGAGCAAAAACGCCGTCCCCAGTATGGCGGCCGTATGGAAATCGTGCCCGCAAGCGTGCATTTTTCCCGCCGTCTGCGAAGCGTAAGGCAGTCCCGTTTCCTCCTGGACCGGCAGCGCGTCGATATCGGCCCGGAGCGCGATAACGGGGCCTCCGCTTCGCCCGCCGACCTCGGCGATGACGCCGGTCCGGAGAGGGAAATCGGCAATCCGGATACCCGCTTCCCGCAGCCATTCGCGGATCGACGCGGTCGTCTGGAATTCCTCGTTGGACAATTCCGGGTTTTGGTGCAGTTGACGCCGGATAGCAACCAGCTTTTGCCCGAAATCCGTCAAAGACGGCGCCAAAGTTTCACCGCTCATAAGCGTTCTCCTTCCCTCCGTGCACGTCTCATACGTGCAGCCCGGAGAAAGCTTCTTTCAGCAATTCGAAGGAACGAATGCGCTTTGCGAAATCTTTCACCGGCGTCGTGATCATAAATTCGTCCAGGCCGTACTTGTTTTGAATGTCGAGCAATTGGGAGCGCACGCTTTCTTTCGAGCCCTTCGTCACTTCCGCCTGCTTTTCTTCGACGGTAAATTTGGCGTTAGTCTGGCGTCCGTACTCTTCGGCCTGCTCCAGCGTGCCGACAGTCAGCGTTTTGCCGTTTTCCAAATGAATTTTGACGTTTTTGTACTCACCGGCCAGTTCCTTCGCTTCCTCTTCCGAGTCGGCGACAATGAGTGAAAGCGCGAGTATCGCTTTCGGCTCAGCCCCGCCGCTGCGGTTGAACCCGCTGCGGTAAGCTTCGAAAGCCGCTGCGGCCACGGCGTGATCGCCGTTGATGAACAGGGCGAACACGTACGGAAGCCCGAGTTCGGCAGCCAGTTCGGCGCTGGCCCTGCTCGCTCCGAGCAGGTAAATGTCCGCAGGCTGCGCCGGAATCGGCGAAACGCGCAAGCCTGCCAGCGGGTGATCGTCCTTCAGGCGGTTGCTCACAAATTGCTGGAGCTCCTTCAGCTTATCCGATAAGGAAGCAGGCTCGGCAATTCCTTGCTGCAGCGCCTGCGTCGAGCGCGGCAGACCGCCGGGCGCTCTGCCGATGCCGAGATCGATTCTGCCCGGCGCCAGCGAAGCGAGCACATTGAAGTTCTCAGCCACTTTGTAAGGGCTGTAATGCTGCAGCATAATGCCGCCGGAGCCGATGCGGATGCGCTCCGTTTTGGCCAGCAGGTGAGAAATCAATACTTCCGGCGAGGAACCCGCCAATTGATCGGAATCGTGATGCTCGGAAACCCAAAAACGGTCATAGCCCCACTCCTCCGCTTTTTTCGCCAGTTCAACCGTATGCCGCAAGGCGTCCTCCGCATTCTCTCCGGGTAAAATAACGCTTTGATCCAAAATGCCAAATTTGATTCCCATGGCTCAGCACTCCTATCTGAATATCGTTATATCGTATAGCTCCACTCGGGAGTAATCCGCTTCAAAAACTGCCGGGTGCGCTCCTCTTTAGCCGAACCGAAAATTTCCTGCGGCTTGCCCTCTTCCACGATGACCCCGCCGTCCATGAAAACGACATGATTGGACACGTCGCGGGCAAAGCCCATTTCATGGGTGACGACGATCATCGTAATCCCTTCCCTGGCGATTTTCTGGATCACGTCCAGCACCTCGCCCACAAGCTCGGGGTCCAGCGCCGAAGTCGGCTCGTCGAACAAAATGACTTCCGGGTTCAGCGCCAGCGCCCGGGCGATGCCGACACGCTGCTGTTGTCCGCCGGACAACTGGCTCGGAAATGCGTCCAGCTTGCTGCCCAGCCCGACTTTTTCCAGCATTTGCACGCTTTTGGCGCGGGCGGCTTCCTTCGATTGCTTTTGTACGATCACGAGCCCTTCCATCACATTTTCCAGCACCGTTTTATGCTTGAACAAATTGTAATGCTGGAACACCATCGCCGTTTTGCGGCGCAGGGTATGAATGTCCGCTTTGCTCGGACGCTTGCAGTTGACGCTGAAATCGCCGATCGCCACCTCGCCGTCATTCGGCTTCTCCAGGAAGTTCAGGCAGCGGAGCAGCGTCGTTTTGCCGGAACCGCTGGGGCCGAGAATACAAACGACTTCACCCTTTTTCACGGTCAGGTCAATGCCTTTGAGCACCTCGTGCTTGCCGAAAGCTTTCGTAATATTCGTCAGTTTGATCATGATACGCCACCTCGGTTGTACAGATTGATTCGTTTTTCCAGCTGCCCTGTCAGCTTTTCGATCAGCATGGTCACTCCCCAAAAAAGCAGGGCCGCGGCAATGTATGCCTCAAAAAATTTCCAGTTTGTCGTAGCGACAATCTGCGCTTTGGCATTAATTTCAACGACCGATACGGTAAAAGCGAGCGTCGACCCGTGCAGCATGCCGATCAGCGAGTTGGATAAATTCGGCAAACTGACGGCAAGTGCCTGCGGGAGCACGATCCGCCTGAGCGCCTGGGGCGTCGTCATGCCGATCGAATAGGCCGCTTCCATCTGCCCGCGATTGACGGCGAGTATTCCCGAGCGGACCACTTCGGATAAATAAGCCCCTGCCGTAATCGAGAAGGATATAAAAGCAAAACCGATCATCGGAATCGATGTCGATCTGAAGCTCCAGCCGATTGCGGCGGCAAAAGCGTCCAGCAGCATCGGCAGCCCGAAATAAATGAGCAGCAGGTGCATCAGCATCGGCGTGCCGCGAACGAACGTAACATAGGCGGCGGCCAAGTAATGAAGCACAGGAATGCGGTAAATCCGGATCAAAGCGACCGCCGAACCGATCATAAAGCCGAAAAATACCGAGACAACCGTAATGACGAGCGTAGTCGGCAGCGCAGACAGCAGTTGAACGAAAGCCGTCCAAATAAACACGGGATCGAGCTTCATGGCTGATACCCTCCTTTACCGGGCTGCGCAGCCCAGACTCCTTTGAACAAGCGCCGCGATTTCGGCTGCGGTTGTTCGGAAACGATGCGCTGCTCGTAGCGAAGCAAACGTTTTTCGATCAACTGGAAAATCTTTTCCAGACCGTAGCAGATGACAAAATAGATCAGCGAAAGCGAAATATACGTTTCTATAAAATGCTGCGTAGCGGCGCCGAGCGTCTGCGCCTTGCCCATCAGTTCCATCGCCCCCAGCGAAAAAGCGAGCGACGTATCTTTTAAATGGGCGATAAGCAGGTTGGCAAAATTGGGCAGCGATATCGCCAGCGCCTGCGGCGCAATAATTCGCGTGAACGCCTGATACCCGGTCATCCCGACGGAATAAGCGGCTTCGACCTGGCCCCGGTCCACCGCTTTGACCGCCGCCCGGATCACCTCCGATATGAAGGCTCCGGCGTTTAGCCCGAAAGTCAAAATGACGAAAGTCAGCACGGGAGCTCTGGAGACGTCCACGTCGATCAGCTTCAGCGTCTCCGGCAAACCGTAATAAATGAGGAACAGCTGGATCAAAATCGGCGTTCCCCGGAAGAAGGATACGTACACTTGCGAAAAACGCTTTAACACCGGGATATCGTACAGCCTGGGGAGGGCGACGAGCAGTCCGACGACAACCCCGAGCAGCATGGAACAAGCGACGATAAACAGCGTAATATTCAAATACGACAACAGTTTCGGGATAAAATCAAACACATAGGTGATATCGAATTGTTTGCCCATGATGACGACTTCACCTTCCTTAAAATCCGGAATTAAATGCTCACTACTTGGTATCTTCTTTTTTGGTGAAATCGCCGCCGAGCCATTGCGTGCTGAGCTTGGAAAGCGTACCGTCGGCTTTGATCGCCTTCAGCGCCTCATCGATTTTGTCGGCGAGAACCTGCTCGTCTTTATCGTTTTTGCGGAACAAAAACCGCACTTCGGCCTCTTCGAGAATGGGGCCTACCGCTTTCAGTTTGCTTTGCGGATCGATCAGCGGAAGCAGGAAGTCCGCCCCCAGCATTCCGTCTGCGCGTCCCGACGTCAGCTGGCTGACGGAATCGTTAGCCGCTCCGCTTTGGTACACGATATTGATGGCGTTGTTATTCGTCTTGTTGTATTTTTCCAGCAGCGTCGCTTCCGCGCTCGTAGCGGTCGTCAGCGCCTTCTTGCCTTTCAGATCGTCGATCGATTGAATCGCCGTGTTGTCTTTGGACACGATCACCTTCGTTTTCCAGAAAGCGTATGGTTCGTTATTAAACAAATATTTCTGCTCCCGTTCCGGATTTTTCTCCATTTCGTGAGCGACGAAATCGATTTTGTTCGTTTCCAGGCTGAGAAGCAGGTTGGTGAAATCCATCGTTTTGAACTCGAACTCATAATCGGGAAGACGCTTGTCGATCTCTCTGACGAGCTCGATGTCGTAACCGGTCAGCTTGCCGCTGCTGTCCAGAAAAGCTACGTTAGGGAACTGGGTGCCCGTTCCTACGATAATTTTTTTCACCTTTGCCGATTCGGTTCCGGCTGCCGCTGCCTGCGCCTTCGTACCTTCCGCCGCTTTGTCCGCTGTAGAGTCCGCGCTTTTCGCACCGCAGCCCGCCGCCGTCAATGCCAAAGTAAGTGTTGCTGCCCAAACCGTCCATTTTTTCATATTCGTTTCCCCCATGCGCTTCAAAGTTGTTTTATTTAACACATAATTCCTACAGGTTTTATATGAATTAAGCTTGAAACTAATTTATCATTTTCGCCGCAAAATGGATAATAGAGTTTTTCTATATGCATATTAAACATTCGAATATGAATGGCTTTCTTAGATCGGCAACATTTTACATATTTCTATAATGCTGTTGAAAAACAACGTGCTGCCGCCGTTAAGAGCGATCAAATTGGTTTGCAGGGAAACGCTCGAAGTTTCCGGAAAATCAATAGGAAACAGCTTGCCGTCCTCCACTTCCCGGCTGACGCACAGCCCAGGCAAAAACGAAATGCCGGCTTTTTGCAGCACAAGCTTTTTCGCCGTTTCCGAGTTGTCCGTCTTGATTTCGATATTCGGGGGCACATTCAAGCTTTCGAAAATGCGATGGATCCGCATCCAATCCAGCGACCCGCATTCAAAAAACACGAGCGGATGCTTGGCAATCTCCTCTATCGATACTTGCCTGTTTCCTATAAACGGATGCCCTTCATAGACATATAGACGAATCGGATCTTCATAGAGCTTTGCCGATAAAATGTTGGGATGCGTCACACCGCGCACGAAACCTAAATCCAGCTCCTTGTTCAAAACTTTATGGACGATCTCATCCGTCACGCCTGTCGTCAAATGAAAATGTATATCCGGATATTTGAGCTTCAGCTTCGGGATCATTTTCGGTATCACGTAATTGGATACGGACACCGTACAGCCGATGCGCAGCTCGTTCGGCAGCGCTTTTTTTTGCTTAAGCTGGATTTTGCCTTTCTGGTACGTTTGCAGCAGCTGCTGCGCATAGGGCAAAAACTTTTTCCCTTCCTCGGTCAAGTGAATCTGCTTCCCGATCCGGTCAAACAGCTTGCAATCCAGCTCGCGCTCCAGCGATTGAATGCGGGCTGTCACCGACGGCTGCGACAAAAACAGCAGCTCCGCCGCCTTCATAAAACTACCATAGTGAATGACGTAAACGAATGCTTCGATATTCTCAATATTCATTGCGGCAGCCCCCAACAATAATGAAACATTTTAATTCGATTATTCCAATGCATTAACTCGGAATTAAGATTGTTTTCAATATAATCCACATCCTCACCGGTGTCAATACATTTCTTAATCCGCTTTGTCCACCATACAAACCCGGCCGGATGAGCGGCTCATCCGGCTAACGTCCACTATCAGCTAATCAGCCGAATAGTCGTTTTGAGTAGCAATGCCTGATTTTCCCCCCATACATCGGTCGGGTAAATTGCAGGATAAAGTCCGCGGCTTCCAAATTGTTCATACTTGGGAGGTTGTCGGGATGAACAGTTGAATACAGGTATCGACAGCCTCTCTCCCGGGCGCGAAGTTCACGCAGCTTATGAAAATGTCTCTGCAAACCAAGACCGCGAACGGATTCATGGACTACCGTTGAATCCAAAACTCCAACGAGAGGCAATTCCCGCTCCGGCACCCCGAATTCTCTTCCGAGATTGCTTTCACTCATACCGGGAAACACCAGAACCGAATATGCCGCAAGCTTCCCGCCCAGGTAGGCGCCGTAAATTTCACCTTTTTCTTCAACGTGCTGCTGCAAGTACTCTTCATCATCCATGGCAAAAAGCTCTTGGGAAGGGAGCCGTGAAATCACGTCAAGCATTAGCAGCCGTACCTTTTCCACTTCCATATGCCCCAACCGGCGTATCTTGATTTCCGTACCTTCGCTATTCCGCATCAATAGGCCCCCTCCACAGCAGCAGTTCATTAGGTATGAAAATAGTACCACATGATGGGACTGGGCCGCCAATTCGTTCAGCGACTATAACCGATTAAGCAAAAAAACAGCTCCCCTGTGCGCGGGACCTGTTTATTGGTTGTGGGCCGGAACTTTATTTCGTTCGTTCGGGTACGGGCGCAATATCTTTTTGGTAGGCCAGCACGCGGTCCCAGTCCCCGCTAAAGATCGGGACCCGGTAGTAGCCGACCCGTTCGTAAAGCGCAGCCGCTTCCGGCTGCAAAGGGCCGGTCTGCAGCTTGATGCTGCTGTAGCCAAATGCGGCCGCAAGGCGCTCGATCTCGGCGAGAATCGCCTGCGCTACGCCCTTGCGGCGGTAATCGGCGCGCGTGTACATTCTTTTGACTTCGACGGTCGTCTCGTCCAGCGGGCGAAGCGCTCCGCAGCCGACCGGATGGCCGTCAAGGCGGGCGACGACGAACGCTGCGCGGGGCGCTTCGACGTCCTCCGGCTTGAAGCCCGCGCCTCCGTCGGAATGCTGATACAGCGCCGCAAGTTCAGCGCTAAGCTCCCGGATCAATTGCGCGGAGTCTTCGCTGCGCACGTCTTCGGCAGATGCTTTTATCGTTGTCATGATCATATTCCCCTTCCGTTTTCGAATAGAAATCGAGCTGCAATACTAAAGTCGATAATTCCTATGCTTTATATCGGTTTTAGATTTGTTATAAACTTATCACTGCTTTTTGCCATCGTCAATGCGCTTTTCAATAGAAAATTTCAATTTAAAAATAGAAAAATTCAATTGAAATGGCGGGCGGTGGCGGTGACCCAAGCACTTTGCCGTACCGCTTCGCGCATGATAGCGCCGGCTTCGTAACCTTTTTCAAAACTGCGCGTCTAAGGTTATGGAAAAGAATTGCTTGTGAGGAAAGGGAGGGGAATTGGAATGAAGCGTAAAGTTTTGTTAGGGGCGGTGTTCATTACCGCTTGTTGGGGCTTGATGGCGGCTCCCGCGAAAAGCTCGGCTGCCGGGCAAAGCGTCAGGGTTACGCTTCCGGACTTTACGGTGAAGTTAAACGGAAATGAAGTTGACAATCGATACAGACAGTATCCGCTGCTCGTTTATAAGGATATCACCTACGTCCCGATGACATGGTTCGATTGCAGGCTTTTGGGGCTGCAGACGGAGTGGTCGCCGGAAGGAGGATTGAACATTTTTAAAAGCGGCGTCACTTCGTCGTATATGCCGTACACAACAAGTAATAAAAATTCGAATTCGTACAAAGCAACCGTTTCTGCATCCGAAATTTCCATTGGCGGAAAGAAAATCGATAATGCCGAAGAGCCTTACCCGCTCTTGAGCTTTAACGATGTCACCTATTTCCCGCTGACATGGAAATTCGCCCATGATGAGTTCGGTTGGGACTACGCATGGAGCGACTCGGAAGGACTTTCCGTCAATTCCGGCAACCCGCGGGTTACAACGGCGAATCTACCGGCCGGCGTCGGTGAAAACGGTGTCGCCGTGTTTAAAGGGTACTATTATTTTTCCGAGGCGACGGACAACATGAACCGGATTTACAGAGCGCCCGTAAATAACGTGTCGGCCAAAGAACCGGTGTATGAATATGATAGCAGTTCCGTTTACGGCCTTCACCCGCATATAAGTTATTGGGTGTCCGACGGTGAGCTGTGGTTTGCTTACCATATCGGAGGAGCTACTATGGGCTACGATGTGTACTGCAAAGTGAACACCGATGGAAAAGCCGACGGAAAAGCCGACATCGTGCAGCGAGGATACCTTGATTTTAAAAATACGCCGAACGGCACTTTAATCATTGACCAGTCTGTGCCGCCGTCAGGCAACAATCTGAATCTGGTGCCGACAGGGCAAGATAGCGGCGGGCGCAAACATGTGGGCAATCCGAATCTCATTTACGGACAGCATATCGTGTATGGCGATGGTGGCGGCCTAGGCTTTGGGGGCAACCGTTCCACGACAATCATCGGCAGCGACGCGTATGTGATGGGTTCGCCGTTTCCCGTCGACAACCAGAGCTTGAATCGAATTTACAAAATCAATTTGAATACCAACGATACGGTGGCGGTTACCCCATTTGGGGTTTACAACTTCAAAATCATCAACGGCAAACTTTACTATATAAAAGACGCGGATCGTTACTTATATTCATCCAACATGGACGGATCGAACGAGCAAAAACTGTCCGACAAGAAGTATCAGAATTGGTTTGACGAAATCGAGGGCCAACTGTACTACACCTCCGCAGATGAAAACGGCCAAAGCCATCTTTACAAGGCGGACCCGGCCAAAGACGATACGCTTGTGTTGAAGGAAGCTTTGGATGACGTCCAAATCGTGAACGGTAAATTGATATGCAAGGTGGCGGCAGGCGGAGATTACGGGTTAAAAGTGTTTGATAAATCAGGCGAACTCAGTTTGGCCGTGACCGACCAGGTTTCCGAACTTTTTGCGGGCAACGATGCGATCGTGTTCGTTTCCCCGGAAAATAAATCCGTTAAATGGGTGCAGCTGCAATAACGGAAAAAAGGTCGCCCTCGCAGGGAGGGCGACCCGGGCGTCGGAAAAAGCGTAGTGCTGACAGCTACAAGGGCTAGCCCATTAAAGCTGGGGAAAACCTGCAATAGTGTATCTTTTTACCGCCTAGATGCACCAACTTCGAGAAATTCCTGCAAATCTGCAGCAATTTCTGCTCATACAAGCGCTCAGCCCGTCAAAACCTGTAAAAGCCTGCACTTTTGCAGGCTTTTTCCCAGAACGGGCCACTTTCACCGAAAAAGCCTGCACTTTCGCAGGCTTTTCCTCCGGGCTGACCGCCTGCCGGGAATATGCCTGCTCATAGGCGAAAACTCGCCACGTGAGAGCAGGCAATTCTAATTGGCATTGCGCGCGGAAAAAACCTGCAATTGTGCATCTTTTTACCGCCTAGATGCACCAACTTCGAGAAATTCCTGCAAATCTGCAGCAATTTCTGCTCATACAAGCCCTCTGCCCGTCAAAACCGGTAAAAACCTGCACTTTTGCAGGCTTTTACCCAGAACGGGCCACTTTCACCGGAAAAGCCTGCACTTTCGCAGGCTTTTCCTCTGAACTGACCGCCTGCCGGGAATATGCCTGCTCTTGGCGAAAAACTCGCCACACTGGAGCAGGCAATTCTACTTGGCCGCGGGCTTTCGAGGGCTTTCGAGGGCTTTCGCAGCCTTTTCGGCGTGCCCCAACCGCCGCATCACGAACGGCTGCTGCGCGTCTTTGGCGGCGCTGCCGGAGACGATTGCGACGGCGCGATATTTCTCGCTGCGCCGACGCCGCACACGGGCTCGCAGCTCAGAAGCCGGGAGCGGCGAGCAGCCCCAGCCGCCCAGCCGTGTCCCCACGCCACTTAGCTGCGGATTAATAAAGGAACGACGCTCCCTTTATTGACGTCGATTAAACCGAAGTCCGTTATTTTCAGCGCCGGGCTTACAGGTAAGGATAGTGTGCTGATGGACATAATCGGATTATAATGCCGGTAGCCCAGCGATTCCATCGCTTTGCGCAGCCGCTCCACTTCCTCGGCGACCTGCTCCAGCGGGTCTTCCGTTAAAATGCCGCCGACAGGCAGGCGAAGTCCGGCGATCACTTTTCCGTCCTCGACAACGCTAAAGCCTCCTTGATTGCGGATCACCTCGTTGGCCGCTATCATCATGTCGAGCGGATTATGCCCGACAACGAGCAGGTTATGATTGTCGTGAGAGTACGTCGTCGCCACGGCTCCGCGTCGGATCGTATCGCCGCCGATGAGGCCGTACGCGCGGTTGCCGTTTTTGCCGTAGCGCTCGAACGTCGCGATAAGCGCGCAGCCGCTCTCCTCCCAGCGAAGCTTTCCTTCGCGGACTTCGACCTCGATCTGACGCTCCTCGGTGAACGTCGATCCGTCCTTGACCGTCATCGCGCGGGCCACATACCGGTTATCGTCAGCGCCCACGCTTACCGCGAAATCCGCTTCCGTCAGCTCCTCCATCTGTACGCTTTGGTAGTAATGCGCCGGAAAGGCTTTTGTACTTGCGGCAGGAACGTACGCCTCGCGCCGGTCGTAAACTTTACGGCCGCCCTTGAAAACCTGGTCGATCGTCAACTGCTCCAGATCGGTCAGCAGCTGAAAATCGGCGATTTTCCCGGGGGCGATGACGCCGCGGTCATGCATTCTCATGCGTTTGGCCGGAGAAAACGTAGCGGCATAAATCGCATGCTCCGGCTTCATTCCCATGCCGATCGCTTTGCGGACGATGTGATTCAGATGTCCGCGGCGCGCAAAAGAATCGGCCATCACGTCATCGGTCACGAAGCAAAAATGCTCGGATACGTCGCGGCCGGTCAAATACGCCATCACTTCCGGCGTCATCGATTTTTCCTGAATTTCGATAAACATCCCGGCGGCGATCCGCGCTTCCATGCCTTCAATCGTCTGGTGCGTATGATCGGAATCGACTCCGCTGTAAATCATCCGGTGCAAGTCCAGATCCAGCAGCTTCGGCACATGCCCTTCAATAATGAGATGCGGGTAGCGGCTGCGAACATGGTTTAAAATGCGATTCGTCTTGCAGTCGGGATCCGAAATCACATCCACGTAGTTCATAATCTCGCCCAAACAAATGATTCGTTCCGTGCGCAGCAGTTCGTCGATATCTTCGATCTCTATCGTGCCCCCGGTCGTTTCCAGAGAAGTCGCGGGCACAGAGCTTGGTATGGCATAGAACATGTCCGCCACGCAGTGCGCGCTGGCCTTGATCATTTCCTTTACCCCGCTCAGCCCGAACACATTGGCCATCTCGTGAGGTTCAGGAACGATCGTCGTGACGCCGTTGCGGATCAGGCCGTAAGAGAACGTCTCCGGTGTAACCATCGTGCTTTCAATATGCAAATGGATATCGATGAGGCCGGGAATCAGGAAGCGTCCTTCCCCGTCCAGGCGCTCCGCCGCTTCGAAGCTGTCGCCTCCCCGCTCCCCGATATATAGAAACTTTCCGTCCAAAATAGCCGCGTTGCCCCGAATGAACGTTTTCAAATAACCGTTATAAATTCGTACATTTTCAATCCATGTATCTACACGCATCTGCCTTCCCCTCCACGTACGCTACTCAACTAAAACCAGCTTCTCGCCCGGAAAAAGAAGCCGCACTTCCTGACCGCCCGGATAAGGGAGCTCCATTTCTTTATTGACGGTAAAATCGCCCAGCGCCGTCTCGACGACGTACTGATAGCTTCTGCCGAGAAACGTGCTTACTTTGACCCGGCCGGTCAACCGGTTCGCTCCTTCCTCCATTTCGCTCGTGCTTGCGATGATGACATCGTCCGGACGAATGGCTCCCTGCTTGCCGGCCTGCTCCCCTTTGCCGGGGTGCCTCGTTACGGAAAACGCAATCCCCTTCGCTTTCAGCTCAATCGCATCTCCGGCTTCGGTTCTTTCATCGAAAGCGATAAAATTCGTAAAACCGGTAAAACGGGCGACAAATTCGGTTTTCGGATATTTGAAAATCGTGGCCGGAGCGCCCAACTGCTCGATCACTCCTTTATTCATAATCGCCACCTGATCGGAGATCGAGAAGCACTCTTCCTGATCGTGCGATACGTAGACGGTCGTAATGCCAAGCTCCTGCTGGATGCGGCGGATCTCCACCCGCATATTGACGCGCAGGTTGGCGTCCAGATTGCTCAGCGGTTCGTCGAAAAGCAGCAGTTCGGGCTCGATGACGAGCGCTCTGGCAATCGCTACCCGCTGTCTTTGGCCCCCTGACAGTTCTTTCGGAAACCGCTGCTCGAAGCCGGACAAGCTGACGATGTCCAGTATGTTCCGTACCCGCCGCTCGATCTCGGCCCGGTTCACTTTGCGCAGCCGGAGACCGAAGGCGACATTGTCGTAAACGGACAAATGCGGGAACAAGGCATAGCTCTGAAACACGAAACCGAAGTTTCGTTTGTTTACAGGGACGCGCGTGTAATCTTTGCCGCCCAGCGAGAAAGTGCCCGCCTTCGCCTCGATGAACCCTGCAATAAGCCGCAAAGTCGTCGTTTTCCCGCATCCGCTCGGACCGAGCAGCGAAATAAGGCTGCCTTTTTCAACGCTCAGGTTGAAGTTTTGCAGAATATATTGCTGGCCGTAGGCGACCGATATATTTTCCAGTGATAGCAATGCCATGGACAAAAGCCTCCGTTATCGTTTGGTGAAGTAGGACAATCCCATCAACCGTTCAATAATGAACATAAGTACCGCGGTGAACATCATCAGCAGCACGGAAATCGCGGCAATCGTAGGGTCAAAATGGTTCTCCACATACGTCAGCATCTGAATCGGCAGCGTACTGACGCCCGGCCCCGTCATGAAGACCGAAATGTCGACATTGTTGAACGATTCCAGAAATGCGATCAGAATGGCGGCGATAATACCGGATTTGATATTCGGCAAAACGACTTTGAAAAATGTTTTCAATTGGCCGGCGCCGAGGCTTAATGCCGCTTCCTCCACCGCAAAATCGAAATTCGCCAAGCTCGACGCAACGACGCGGATAATAAACGGCAGCATGATCACCGTATGGCCGACGAGCAGCGCCGCATAGATCGGCAGGTGGTACATGACGATAATGTATTTGAGCATCGCAAAACCAAGCACGATACCGGGAATAAGCACCGGCGAAATGAAAATCGCGTTCAGCGCCTCTTTTCCTTTGAACTGGAACCGGCTCAGCGCATATGCCGCAGGAATGCCGAGCAGCAGCGCGAGCAAATTCCCCAGCAGCGAGACGATAATCGAGGTGTTGAAGGTCGTCATGAACATTTTGACCTCCAGGATGTTCCGGTACCATTTTAAAGAGAAGCCTTGCGGCGGAAATTTCAGCACGCTGCCCGGCTCAAATGAAGCAAAGGCGATAATGACGAGCGGCCCGAGCAAAAATATATACACAAGAAGCGTAAACAAGGCCAGCCCCCGATTTTTCTCCCGCATATTTCTACCCCTTCGGATTCAATTTAGTGGCCAGCTTGTTCATCAGCGCGATAACCGCGAAGGTGATCGCAATCATAATGACGGCAATGACGGAGGCGAGGTGCCAGTCGTTAAGCGTAATCGCATTTTGATACAAAAATGTGGAGATGACCCGCTGCTTGCCTCCGAGCAAAGCCGGCGTCGTGTAAGCCGTCAAGCTTCCGACAAAAACTAGAATGCTGCCTATGATCAATCCGGGTACGCTGAGCGGCACGATCACTTTGACGAAAGCCGTAAGCCGGCCCGCTCCGAGGCTCTCCGCTGCTTTAAGCAGATCCGCATCTATATTCTCAAGAACGCCGACCAGTGTAATAATGATGAGCGGCAAAAACAGATGGATGAGGCCGATCATCATCGCCGTCGGCGTATACAGGATGTCAAGCGGCTCTTTAATGAGGCCGATGGCCAGCAAGGCGTTGTTGAGCAGCCCTTTTTTGCCCAAAATAATCATCCAGCTGAACGACCTGACCACCGAGCTTGTCAGCAGCGGAAAAATCGCCAGCGCAAGCAAAATCGCTTTATGCCGCGGACTTTGCTTGGAAATGAAGTAAGCGACCGGAAAACCCAGCAGCACGCATAGAAGCGTAGTTACGAGGCTGACGCGCAGCGTGGTCCACACAATTTGCAGAAAATAAGGGTCTTTGAAAAAGTTCAAGTACCCGGCGAGCGTAAAAGTACCGTTATCGAAAAAGGTCGAACCGATCGTCAGGACGATCGGAACTACCATAAATACCGCCAGGAACGCCAGTCCCGGCAGCAGCATGAAAGGCAAGTACGTTTTTTTCATGTAACTTACTCCTGTTCCACGGTTCGCTTAGGCACGCAGCGCGCCGACAAATAGCTTGAGAAATTCGTCCGCCGACACGTCCAGGCTCACATGAACGTTAGCCGCTTTGGACAAGCGGTTTTGGAAATCGCACACGGTCTGCCCGTCGCACAGCTCGCTTTTGGTTTCCACATCTACGTAGTAATGGCGCGTTGTGACCAATTGCTTGTTCAGCGCGACTCCGACGGCCAGCGGATCGTGAAGCGCGCATGCCCGAACGCCGTTGCGCTCATAGTAGCGCTGCATATAGTCAGCCGTGCTCGTCTTGACATATTCGGCCAGAGGAGAATCCCCGAGCTCCCGGATATGTTCTTCGGTCATGAGCGCCTTGCGCGTCACATCCAGTCCTACGAGCGTCAAATCCGGAAAACCGGCCTGGAAAACGAGCTTGGCCGCTTCGGGATCGACGTACATGTTGTATTCCGCCGTAGGGGTTACATTGCCGAACCCTTGGACGACACCTCCCATTACGATCACTTCCTTCACCTGGTGCACAAGCTCAGGATACTTCATGACCGTCATGGCCAAATTCGTCAGCGGCGCCGTCATGACCAAAGTGACTTCGCCGTCGTACCGCTTCACTTGTTCAGCGATAAAGTCGGTTGCATGCCCTGCCGCCGGCTGCATGAGAACCTCCATATCGGCTAACGCGCCGCCGATTCCGTCCTTGCCGTGAACCCGGTGCTCGAAAAAAGAACTCCGCATCAAAGGCTTGTTAGCCCCCCGAACGACCGGAATTTCCCGTTCCATTCCGGCCAGCTGAAGGATTTTGCACGTATTCTCGGTAGCCTGGTCCAGCGAGACGTTGCCGTTCACCGTCGTGATGCCGAGCACATCGAGCTCCCCGCTGCGAATCGCCAGCAAAATAGCGAGCGCATCGTCCACTCCCGTATCCACATCGAGGATCACTTTCTTTTTCATAAGTACGCTCCTTTCCGTCCTGTACAAGAAAAAGCAAGGGTATATACGTTCATATACCCTTGACTCATTTTCACTTACTTGGCAACTTCCTTATTCCAGCGGTCAATCCACGATTTCAAATGCTCGTTGACGAATTTCATATCCAGCTTGCGCAGCTTGTTCACAACGTCGGCACCGTACGTAATCCCTTCGGCCTCGTTAGCCGAAAGCTGAAGCGTCGTGTTAACGGGCGAGTCCACTTTTGCCTTGGCCGACTTTTCCTGAACTTCCTTGCTCAAATGCCAGTTGATAAAATCTTCCGCCAGCTGCTTATGCTTGCTTCCTTTGATAACGTTGACCGTATTCATAACGGCGTAGGCCCCTTCTTCCGGGGAAATGAATTTCGTTTCCGGCACGGCCGCTTTCAAATCTTTTACATACATTTCCATAATCGGGCCGGCGGCGATTTCTCCTTGCGCGAACATGTTGACGAACTCGGAAGTTTGCCCGTAATATTTGACGACCCCTTTGTTCAATTCCTTCGCCTTGGCAAACGCCTGGTCTTCATTGAACGTAGTGCTGCCGGCAACGATCGAGGCCGCATCCAGCACCATCGGGCCCGTCGTCGACGTAATGTTCGGCATAGTCAGCTTTTTGGAGAGCTCAGGGCTCCACAGGTCGCTCCACGACTTGATTTCCTTGCCCGCAGCTTTCGGATTATAGGCGATGCCCAGGCGGCCGATCGTGTATGCCGGACCGTAATCTTCACCGAGCGGCGCTTTCGCGATGTCGTAAATGTCTTTCAAATTCGGGATGCGGCTGCGGTCGATTTTGTCGAACAATCCCGCTTCAATACCCTGCTGCGCGTAGTAATCCGACAAATAAATAAGGTCGACGCTCGAGCTGCCCTGCTTCACTTTGTTCAAACGGTCTGCGTTGTTGCCCACTTCCAGCACGATTTTAACATTATGCTCTTTCTCAAACGGCGCATATACTTCTTTCTTGAAGAAATCGTCGGAAAACCCCCAGGTGGAAATCACCAATTGTTCCGGTTCCCCTTTGGAGGCGGCGGCTGTCGCCGAAGCGGCGGGACTGGCGTTACCCTGTTCTTTTGCAGGCGAAGTTCCGCATCCTGTCAAGGCCAGTCCTGCTACAGAAAGGGTAAGCAACCCGCGGATCATAGTTTGTTTCATGTTCATCGTCCTCCCAATGTGGATTATATCGGTTTACATATAAAAAAGAAAAAGCACGCTTGTATAGAAGAAGAAAACTTCTAACAAGAGCACTTTTCATTGTAAACAATGCAAAGAGACATCTGTTGCCGTACATGCGGTTTCCTCTTAAGATAGATCAAAAGAGAAACACCGTCGTATTTCAGAATTCCGTTTGTTTCAAAATAATATTCGTAATGGCCCATTGAGTCGGCGGATCATAATCCCTTAATACCGCTTCGATGGGTAAGCTTAATTCCTGCTCCAGCTTCTCACGGATCTTCTTCTTATAAATCGAAGACATGTAAAAATCGACCTCATGCTTGAGCGAAGGAGCCTCGCCTTCCAATGCCGTTGAGCGCGGTGACCGGCGGTGCTTGGCATGAAACGTGATGATGTTGCCGTCCAGCGATACCTTCAGCAAGATCGTACCAAAGCCGAACAGCTCTTTGGAAATGTCGTTATACAGGTGACACAGCTTCTTCTTATATTCGTTAGAATCCGGGAGGGACATGCAATCACCTTCAGAACAATAATCGACTTTTCTTGCATTTCTTTTTATAATACATAGGTTTTCAGAATTAATCAAGTAAATCGTTCGTCTTTTTATCAAAAAACTCGCGAATTATTCGTTCAGACCGCCTTAAATTATTCATTTTTCCGAATGTATAAATTACATTAAATTTTTCGGGAAGTCGATATTCAATACAGCCGGCGCCTAACCGACAAACACATCATTCTTCTGCTCGTTGTTCCATTTGCAGAAGAAACTACGGTATAATAGAAGAAAGCGGATTAAGATGGCCGGAAGCCAATCTTTTGAAGCATTGAAGGCTGTGATCCAGGAAATTAACCATAACCCGCCGAATAGGAGGAGAACGATGGATTCAAGCCGGACAGGACCGGATATTCACCAACCGCATGACAGTTCTTACCGCTTTTTGTTGTCCAGCAAGAAGCTGTTTATCGAATTGCTCCGCTCGTTTGTCCGCAGAGGTTGGGTCGAGCAAGTCGACGAAACGGATGTCGAGACTATTAACCAAACGTTTGTGCTGCCTGATTTCAAACGCAAAAAAGCCGATCTGGTGTACAAGGTGCGTCTGAACGGGCGGGATGTTATTTTTTACTTGCTGATGGAGTATCAATCTACGGTCGATGTAGAGATGCCTTACCGCCTTTTGCTGTATCAGGTGGAAATTTGGCGCTATGTGCTTCGAAACCAGGACGATGCGGGCGAAAGAAAAGCTTTTGCACTGCCAGCCATCGTACCTATCGTGCTATATAACGGCAGTCGTCCGTGGACGGCCAAGCGTCGATTCCGCGAACTGCTCGCCGGTGAGGAAGCGTTCGGGCCGGAACTGCTCGATTTCGAGTATATCCTGCTGGACGTGGAGCGCTACACTGAGGAAGAGTTGCTCGCGTTGTCGAACACGATCGGCTCTGTATTTTTACTAGATCAAACTGCGGACCAAGAACTGCTGCTGGAAAGACTGCGCAAGCTGATGGGCACGATCCGGCGTATGCCGGAAGATTTGCAGGGACAGTTCATCAGCTGGCTCGCAAACATAATCAGCGTACAGCTGCCGCCGGATAGCCAAGACGTCGAGAAGTTGATCCAGGAAATCAAAGAGAAGGGAGGGACCACTATGGGGCTGCAAAAAAATCTGGAAGCAATCAAGCTCAAAGGAAAAGAAGAGGGTAAAATAGAGGGAAAAGAAGAGGGTAAAAAAGACGTTGCAAAAAACCTGATTGAAATGGGACTGGACAACCCGGCTATTGCGACAGCGACCGGGTTTTCAGTGGAAAAGATCGAACAGTTGCGTAAACAAGTCCATTGACGAACGGAGAATTCGTTGCGCCCGATGAGTGAACAGCCGCAAAGAAGCCTGCCGCACCCGACTCTGCCAAGAGCAAGGTGCAGCAGGCTTTTTCGATGCAGACTACATAAGCGGGTATCGGCTGCCTAGCCGGACTTTTTCGAAAAAATGTTCCCCGCCGACCTGCCCGCCCTTGAGCGCCAGCTCAAGTCCGTCGAATTGCGGGGCCCGCGAAAACGCCCGGCACAAAGGGCCGCCGGGTTCGAGCAGCGACTTGCACGCGAGGGCATAGATGCCCAGCTCGCGCGTGATGTACCCGGATGTATCGCCGCCGGCGATCAGCACCCGGGATAGGCCGCAGGCCAGCACAAGCTCGCGGGTCAACGCGCCGAGCGCCTTGCCGAGCAGCTCGCCGCTGGCGCCTGCCGGCAGCCCCTGCGCGGCCAGCGCTTCGCGCGCGCGGGCAATCGCCTCGTCCTGCGGGCCCGCGGCCGAGTAGACGACCACGCTGCGGCCGCTGTCCAGCGCAGCCCGCGCTTCCTGCAGCAGCCGGCTTCGCGCTGCTGCGGCCAGCTCCGGGCGCAGCAGCTCCTCGGCCGGCACGCGGATTCCCGCGTAGCCGGCGGCAAGCGCGCGCCCGATCTGCCGCTGCGTCACAGGCGAGCAGCTGCCTGAGACGACGAGCAGCCGCTCGACGGCTTCGGGCGACCGGCCCGCCTGCGCTTCCGCAGGCAGCAGGCCGGCTTCCCGCCAGCAGGCGGCGAGCGCATACTCGACGCCGGACGAGCCGACCGCAAACAGCGTCCCGCCTGCTTGCGCTTCTTCCCACAGCAGCCTGCCGGCCGTATGCAGGCGCGCTTCATCCAGCACGTCGAACAGCACGATGTCCGGCCGCTCTTCGTCCAGCTTGCGGGCGAAACGTTCCCGCACAGCCGCTTGCGGGCCTTCCAGCGCTAAAATATCGAACAAAGCGCTGGGCAATGCGGTTTGTTCCTGTAAATGCAGGCGCAGATCGGATTCTGCCATCGGCGTCACCGGGTGGCGCGACATCGTCGGATGGCGATCCAGACGGTATGTGTCCGCTCCCGCTCCAGTGCCGACCCCGGCAGCGGCAAAATGATGGCCGAAAACCGTATACCTGCCCAAATAAGGCACGCCGGCGATGACGGGAACGTAGCGGCCGCCGAATACTTTGCGGCCGATTTCGATCGCTTTGCCGATGCTGCCGATAGCCGGCGATGAATCGAAAGTCGAGCAAACTTTGTAATGAAACACGGCGGGCTCTGCCGCCCGCATCGTTACAAACAGCGGGGCCAGCTCGCGCTCCATCTCCGCGGGGCTTAACGAGCGCCCTACGCCGGCGACGCCGAAGCATTCCGCATCGCGGAACCGCCCTTCCAGCATCTCCTGCGTAGGCGGCTCAAGGAACAGCACCGTATTGAGCCCGGCCCGAAACAGCGCTTCCAGCACATCGGTCGAGCCCGTGAAATCATCTCCGTAGTAGCCGAGCAGACGGCGCGGCTTGCCGCTGCCGTCCCCCGATTTTTTAACGCTCATGGCCGGCTCAACCTTTCCCGAATTTCTCGATCGCCCGTCTGAGCGCCGGATGCTGTGCGGCATAAGCGTCCAGCGGAATGCCCCGGACAGCCGCTTCCCAGCCGAGCTTCATGCTTTCGAAGCCGGCTGAAGGCCCGTCCGGATGGGCCAGCATGCCGCCTCCGGCCAAGTGCATCACATCGACGGAGCCCGTTGCTTCGTAAGTAGCCGGCGCGGTGCCGGCCCACTGCATCGAAGAGACGACAGGCATCGCCATACAGCCGCCGAGCAGAGGCGTCATGCACGCCTCGATCGAGCGCAGTACCGATTCGTTGCTTTCATAAAATTTGCTGTTCAGTCCGTTCACATGCAGATGATCCGCGCCGGCCAGACGGCACAGCTTTTGGTAAGCGGTAAATTCAAAACCCAGCAGCGGACTGCGCGTCAGCGCCCCCCATTGGTTGCGGTGGCCGTGAATCGGCACTTCGCTGAATTGATTCAAGTACGCGAGCCCGCTCAAGCCGATGCTGAGAATGCTGACCATGACGCAAGTTCCGCCGGCTTGAACGACCGTCTCGTGATTGCGCTTCAGCTCCTCCATATCGCCGGTAATGTTGAAGGCGTACATCAGTTTTTTGCCCGTCGCATCCGCCGCCCGCTCCACGGCCTCCATGACGGCCTTCACCTTTTGCTCCAGAGGCGCGAACGGGGGATTCGCATTCAGCTCGTCGTCTTTTATAAAATCCATGCCGGCTTTAGCCAGCTTTTCTACCAGCTCCGCCAACTGTTCGACAGACAGCCCGATGCTCGGCTTTACTATCGTGCCTAGCAGCGGACGGCCGTAGACACCGGTCAGCCTGCGCGTCCCTTCGATGCCGAATTTCGGCCCGAAATACCGCGTTTTGAAGCTTTCGGGCAGCTCCAGGTCCACCAGCCTCAAGCCCGACAGCTCCTGCAGTTCGTACAAATTGCCCGCCACCGCCGACAGCAAATTCGGAATGGAAGGGCCGAAATTGTGCAGTGGAAAGGATACTTGGACGCGGCCCCGCCGAAACTTGCCGTCATGCCCGGCGGGCACCTTCGCTCCGGGCAGCGAAGGCCTGTCTGCCTCGTCGAGCGGCTCGATATGTTCGACAACCGCGCCGTGATTCGCCTTCAATTCGTCCGTTTCGCCCGGAACGGCCGTGAAAGTGCCCGTAGACTGCTCCCCGGCGATGACCGCCGCCACATGTTCCAGCGAATACGGCGTCTCCACCAAATAAGTTGCGATAACCCGTTCCTGATTCATCAGGCATCTCCTCTCCTTCGACCGAAACGCTATCCGTTCTGCTGCTTCTCGCTCTGCTCCAGCAGCGCTTTTACCGCTTCTACGCCCATCCGCGGAGAGGACAGTACAGGCTTGCCCGTCGCTTCCCTGAGCGTCTGTTCCATCCGCGCCATGGAGCCTTGGGCCAGCACGAGCACGTCCGCTTCTGCAGCAATCCGTTCGGCGGTTGCCAGCAGGATGCGGTCGTGCTCGGCCGGATTGCCGCCTACAAGCGCATCGAAGGCGCCAGCGGCCAGACCGTTTACGAGCTCCACCTCTTTGCCGGCCGCAGCCGCTTGCTTCCGAATGAGCCGCATCGTCGGCTCCAGCGTCGATGGCAGGGTCCCAAGCACGGCGATCCGCTTGTAAGCCGCAGCGGCCGCCGCCGTCATCGCGTCGTCGATTTTGACGATCGGCACGCCGATCAGTCGCCGCGCATCGTCCGCCACTTCGCCGACGGAGGAGCACGTGTTCAAAATCACATCCGCGCCGATTTCCTCGCCGTGGTGAAAGTACTGGATCAGCCGTCGGGCCACGCCGGCCGGGACATGTCCGGCCTGCACCACGTCGCCGATCAGGCTGTCGTCGATAATGTTGACCAGCCGGCAGTCGGGAAGCAATTCTTTAAACACGGCCTTCAAGGGATCGGCCAAGCCTTGGCCTGTATAAACGGCCACAACCGTTTTGGGCATATAGGTTCCTCCTTTTTTGTACCGGCTCTTACCAAACGAATTCCTTATCCAATCTCCGGTAATCGCCTTCGCGCATCGGTGCCTTGTCGTAAACCTTACGATCGCTGTACAGAGGCTTCTTCGTGCCTTTCGGCGTAATGTTCACGACGTCGTCGCCGCGCCATTCCGTTTCGAACGTCTGGCCGACCGCATGTTCCAACGTTTTGCGGAAACTGAGCGGGAACGTGACCGTAATTTTCTCTCCGGCGGCTGCGCTGCCCAGCAGCAGAAAATGTTTGTTCACCCAGCGGCTTTCCTCGCTGCCCTTACCCTCCGTCACTTGACCGTCCAGCTCGCGGGTATAGCGGATTTTCGTGAAGCCCGCCCACTCCGGTATGCGGATCTGCAGCCGCGGCACATCCGTATGGACGTCGATGACGACTTTGCCTTCATGCGGCAAATAGCTGCTTACATCGAGCCATTTGGAGCCCCGGTTCAGCAGGAAGTTGATGCTGACCGCGCCGTTTTTCTCGGTGATGCTGTTGCTCCAGCCCATGAACAGTCCGCGCGTGCCCGAGCCGAGGCAGCAAATTTGCAAATCGCTCGTGTGACCGCGCCCTTCGTTGACATCGCAGATGAAATCGTTAGGGGCCGAATAGCCGGCAAACGACCCGCGCGTGCGCTGCGCCACTTTGTAAAACGATTTATTCATCGGAATGTCGCCCGATTTGTCGTCGGTTTCCTCGACCCAATCGAGATCGAGCAGCTGCGATTCGGTCAAATGATTGCGCAGGAACCGCTCCACCATTCCCCAATATTCCACGTAGCCGCTCTGCGCCAGCGTGATGCCCGTCGCGATCAGATCTACCAGCGAGCACGTTTCATGCTCATAAGCCTGCTCATGCAAATCACCGGGCGTCCAGCCGAAAGCCGTGCATTTGGTCAGCGCCCAGTCGTAGCACTTTTTCACCCAGCTGATCATCGCCGCATCGCCCGTGAAAACGCCGAACCGCGCTATCGCGTCCAGCGTGCCGAGCCGCGTATGGAAATGGCCGCTGCGGTAAGCCAGGGCATCATTGAAACTGCCGTCCTGGTTGAATACTCCGCTGCGCTCGATAATAAGCGCTGTAAAAAACTGGCACAAATCGAAAGCGTCCCGGTTGCCCGTCAGCTCGTGATATTTGAGCAGCGGCATCACCAGCCGGCCGCAAAAAGCAGCCGGGTCCGGCGCCAGCCGAAGCTGCACGCCGTTCGCCGACGGCCAGCCGGTCTCCTTGTACTCGGACGCCGGATAGTACCACACATCTCGCTCCTTGACCGCAATGCGCTTCAGCGCCGCGACATGCCGGTCGGCCGCCTCCTTGACCTTCGGATCGCCCGTCTCCATATACCACGTCGTCAGCGACAAAATGACCGCACGCTGGTCGATCAGGTTGGCGTTCGGCTCCCAATTGCGCGTCGGATTGATTTGCCGGTAGCTCATGCCGTCCTCTTTGAAAAACGACAGCAAGTTCGCCCTGTACCGCTCCTCCACGTCTTTACCGAACGTTTCCCCGGACATATGTCTGGCCAATATGAGGCCGTCGATCATTCTCCCGTGCGATGAGCCGTAGTCCCAGTCTCCGTGCGTCATGAAAGCGGGCTTATGCATCAGATCGGCGTTGAAAAAAGGAATGTAGTTATGATCCTTATCCGCCATCCCTACCATCGCATTGATCGCATGCCTGGCGCGTTCCTCGAGCATTAATGTATCCGGAATCAGTCGTTTGTCCATCTCCCAAATCACTCCTTGTTCATAAGCGGCGGGGCCGTTTCTTCCTTGCTCCGGTATTCGCCGATCGTCATGCCGGTTCTCTTTTTAAAAATTTGGCTGAAATACCGGTAGTCTTCGTAACCGACCATTTGCGCGATTTCATAATTTTTATATTTGGCGTGTTTCATCAATTGCTTCGATTTGCCGATCCGGTAATCGGTCATATAGTCTACAAAGTTGTGGCCCGTCGTTTTTTTGAACAACCGGCTCAAATAATCCGTGTTCATATAGTGGCTTTCCGCGATTTGATGCAGCGACAGCGGCCTGTCGTAATGCGTTTCGATCAGCTTTTGGATGTCGCGCACGATTTTCTCGCCCTGCTTTTCGCTGGAGCGTTTGCCGTATGCCAGCAGCGGCGGGATCAACTCTTGGGCAAAAAGGCCTTTGACCGATGCGGCGTCGTTGATTTGCCTGATCCTTTCGGCGAAAGCGAGCGGGCTCTGGCCGCACACATCCTCAAGCCGGCTCTCCGATCCGCGCAGCTGTTTTTCAACCGAGTGGATCAGGACTGTGGCGCTGCGCTGCATATGATCGACGGTCATCTCCGGCGCGCTGAAAGCCGCGAACAGCCTGTCAAAGTCGTGCGCCGCGCTCTCGCTGCCCATCTGCAGCGACAGGAGGAAGGCGTCTTCCAGCTCCCGCGGATAGCAGGGCGGTGCGGCGTTCGTTTCGCTGCCGGCAAACAGTACGGCGTTGCGTTCTCCCAGGCTTTTCGTCTTGAGCACCCGAACCGCTTCGACATAAGCGCGCCCCGCCTGCTGCGCGTCCGTCTTTGCGCCGCTGACGCCAAAGCTGCAGCCGTCGATGCCCGCTTGCTTAAACGCCGCTTGCAGCGTCCGGCACAGCTTGTCGAAGTCTTCGCGCTTCAGCCGTTGCCCTGTGACGGCCAGCACCGTTTCCCTTGCGGCGTCTGGAGCCGTCGTCACGACATAGCTCCACTGTCCGCCGAACAGAAACGGCCGGTTCCGCTCGAGCTGTTCCCTGATCAGGGGCAGCAGCTTCGCCGGATCGGCGTTGTCCCCATAAGCGTCCGGCTGCAGGACGACGATACGAGCTTCCCCCGCCCACCAGTCCGGCGGCGTATGGGACAGCCCCTCGCCGTCCCGCGGTTCCGCTTCCGCATGGTGCAGCATGCGCTGCAGCCGGTCCTCCGGGCTCTCGCCGGGCGCCCTGCGCTTCTCGCTTTCCCTCCGGTCCAGCTCGGCCGCCGCTTTTTCCAACACTTGAACCAGTTCTTCCTTCTTCACCGGCTTCAGCAAATATTCGAAAGCTTTATGCCGGATCGCCTCTTTCGTATATTCAAAATCGGAATAGCCGCTGACCACGATCGTCAGCAATTCGGGCAAATCCCGGTTCAGCATCCCGATCAGTTGTTTTCCGTCCAAACCGGGCATCCGCATATCCAGAAAAAGCAGATCCGGCTTTTCCGCGAGCGCAATCGCATGCGCCTCTTCGCCGTTCGACGCTTCTCCGACGAGCTTCAGCCCGAACCGCTCCCAGGGAATCGATTGGATCAGCCCTCTGCGAATCCATATTTCATCATCGACTATGACAACTTTGCGCATGGATTTAGCCCTCCCGCTCTTATGTTACTGACATGTTATCCTTTCAGAGAACCGGCCGTCAAACCGTCGATGATGTATCTCTGGAGGAATAAATAGACGATTAACACAGGCGCGACGACAACGGTCATAAAGGCGAAAACGACGCCCCAATTCGTACTGTACATCGTGACGAAATTGAAAATTTGCAGCACGATCGTCCACTTGGTGCTGTCGGTCATCAAGTAAAACGGTCCGAAAAAGTCGTTCCACACCGACACCATCACGACGATCGTCACCGTGACCAGCACCGTCACAATCAGGGGCAGCACGATTTGCCAGTACAGCCGGAAATAGCCGCAGCCTTCGAGCAGAGCCGCCTCATCCAGCTCGCGCGGGATCGATTTCATAAAGCCGACGAGCAGGAACACGGCGAATGGAAGCAGAACGGCTGTGTAGTACATGATCAGGCTGAAATATGTGCCTCTGATGTGCAGATCGCCCATCAGCTTGATCGTCGGCACGATCGAAACCGGCACGATCAGGCCCGTAATGAACAAATAATACGCGGTCCGCAGAAAGCGGCTGTCTCTCCGCTGAATAATGAAAGCGGCCATGGAGGCGAAAATGTTCACGCATACGACCACACAGCCAGAAATCAGAACGCTGTTCGTAAACCCGCGCAAAATATGAGCCTGGCCGAAAATATCCCTGTAATTGCCGAACTGCCATTCGGAGGGCAGCGACAAGCCGAACAGCGCCGATTCCCGGATATCTTTGAACGAATTGACGAGAATCATCAGGAAGGGGATGAGGATGACAAGCGCCATACAGATCGCCGCCAGTTCAAGCAATATGAGCCATGCGCTTCGCCGTATCACATCTCCACCTCCCTTTTTTTCATTTTCATGAGCACAGGCACGCCCACGCAAGTAACCAGAACGAACAGCACAACGTTCACCGCCGTCGCATAACCGAATTCGCCCGAGCTGAACATGCTGCGGATATAGGTGAAAAATACTTCCGTCGAATAGCCCGGACCGCCCTCGGTCAGCACCATGACGATTTCGAACACTTTCATGGAGCCGATCATCGACAGCAGCACGTTCACGGTAAAAGCGGGAGCCAGCAGCGGGAACATAATTTGCCGGAACCGGCTCCAGTAGTGCGCTCCGTCCATAGACGCGCTTTCAATCAGATCCTTCGGAATGAACTGCAGCCCGGCCAAATAGACGACCATGGAAAAACCCGCTACGCGCCATATGTCGGTGACGATGATGGAAAACAGCGCATACTTCGGATCGTTCAGCCAATCGTGCGCCAGCATGCCGAGGCCGATATTGTTCAGCAACTGGTTCACAATGCCGTGCTCCGGATGATAAATCGCCCGGAAGATGTAGCCGATGACGATCGGTGCGATCACGTAGGGCAGGAAAAAAATCATCCGCAGCACATTCTTCAGCACGAGCGCTTCGTTCAAAATGAGTGCGAGTCCGAGCCCGCACACGTTTTGCAGCACCGTAACCGCAGCCGCAAAAATGAGCGTGTTCAGCAAAGCTGTCATCAACCGCGGTTCGCGAAACAGCTCGACGTAATTCCGCAGCCCGATAAAACGGATATCGGGCGCGTTAATGTTCCAGTCCGTAAAGCTGTAGTAAAAGCCGATCAGCGTCGGCGTCATAAAAAACAGCAGAAACACAGCCAATGCCGGAAATGAAAAGTAAAGCGGGTACTTGCTTGTTCCCATGCTTACTCAAACCCTTCGAGTCGTTTGGTTTTGCCGTCCTTCTTGTAGTTGGCGTCGAATTCTTTCACAGCGTTGTCCACATTGCCGAGAATGTAGAAGTTTTGCAGCGTTTTCTGAAGATCGGCAAATGTAGGCGTCAGACGGTTCTGGATATTGATTTTCGCTTTGCCCGCGTCGATCATCTCTTTGACTGTTTGCTGCACGGGGTACAGCTCGCTTTTTGCGTCTTTGAAAATCGGGATGCCCGGTGCCGTCTGGTAGTACAGATTCACCACATCGGGCGAAATCATGAACTTGATCAGCTCGATCGCTTCTTTGGCATGCTTCGCTTTTTCCGGCACCATCAGCTGGTTCGGAGGCGTAATCAGCGCCGTTCCCGCGTCGCTCTCCGAAGGGAACGGGAAGAAGCCGATGTGGTCTTTCACGAAATCTTTGCTGAATTTTTTTTCCAGCTGCGGAATAATGCCGTCGAGCATGAAAGTCATCGCCACTTTGCCGTCACCCAATTTCGTCTGCAGCTCGTCATACGTGCCGGCCATCGGGTTGTCCTGAATCAGCCCCAAATCTTTCAGCTGTTTTTGCTTGACGAACAAATCTTTCACCTGCGGAATATCGGCAAGGCTCAATTGGTTCTTTTCGAGCTTTTGGACGCCGGCGTCGCCAATCGCCGGATCGACGTTGGACACCCAGCCCGTCAAATAAAAGATTTGCGTCGGCCAGCCGTCTTTCACTGCATCGTAAAACGGAGTGACGCCGGAGGCCTTGATTTTTTTCGCCGTTTCAAGCAAATCCGCGTAGTTTTTAGGCGGCTGCACGCCGGCCTTGCCGAACACATCCTTGTTGTAGAAAACCCCCATCATGCCCGTAGCCCCGAACGGTACGCCGTAAATCTTTTTGCTTGCCGTCGTTTGGAAGTCTTTCATCGAAGGGATGATCCGGTCCCATACGCCCGCTTCGGCGCTCCATTCGTGCAGCGTCTCTTCCGCGCGCAATTTGACGTTCTGCTTCGTTCCCGGCTGCATAAGGAACAAATCCGGGAAATCGCCGGTCGAGAACCGGGTTTTCATCATGTTGTCGAAGTCGCCGCCGGGCAGCGCCTGCAGTTCGACCTTGTTGCCGGTCTGTTTTTCGTAAGCTTCGAAAATTTTGTTGAACGGCGCCGCATCGACCGTATTGGAAATGACGAACGTCAGCGTAACCGGAGCTTTGGACGTCTTCGGCGCCGCTGTCCCCGCCGCCGTCTTGTCCGCTGCCGGGGCCGCTCCGGTACCGCCGCCGCAGCCCGTGATAGCGCCGACGGTTAAGCAGACTGTGAGCGCCGAAAAGACCGTTTTCATTTTTTTCATTTTCTTTAGCACCCTCCCTGTAGTTTCGTGAGAAAACTTGCCGCGTAAGCATTTGTTGAAGGAATCGCTTACAATTCAATTATATGAAACCGCTTTCGTTCGCTCTATTCACGATTTCGACTAATAATGTTTAATATTCTTACAAGTTCCCGGGGCCGATGACGAGCGTCACGCTCGTGCCTTCCCCTTTTCTGCTCTCGATAATGCAGTCGAACTGTTTGCCCAGACGAATCGCGTACCGGGCGTACACATTGCGGATGCCGAGGCCGCCCGCCGGGGCTTGCGCGGAAACCGTCTCCGAATAAACCGGCTGATCCAGCCTCGCCCGCAAGCCGTCCAATTGCTCCGCGGTCATGCCGACGCCGCCATCGCTCACCGTGAGCAGCAAGTCCTCACCCTGCCGGCGTGCGGCTACGCGAATGGTGCTGGGCCCGAGCTTGGGCTCAATGCCGTGGAATACGGCGTTTTCGACCAGGGGCTGCAGCGTCATTTTGAGGAGCGGATGGTCGTACAAGCTTTCCTCGATATCCGTTTCGTACGTAATTTTGTCCTCAAAACGAATGCGCTGAATGCTCATATATGCTTCGGCCTGCTCCAATTCTTCCCTGAGCGTGACGACCTCATCCTTATTTTTAATATTGTAACGGAACATATCCGCAAGGGACTGCGCCATGCCGCCGATTGTTTCCACGTCGTAATAGTCGGCCATCGCCTTAATGCTGTCGAGCGTATTGTACAAAAAGTGGGGATTGATCTGCGAATACAGCATCGCCAGCTCGGCCTGCTGCAGCTTGATCTGGTAAATGTATTTGCTCTCGATCAAGTTTTGCAGCTCATCCTGCATATCGTTGAAATTCATCGCGATCCGGCCGATTTCATCGTTCCTCCGCACGGGGACGCGAATGGAAAAATCCCCCCTTTTGACGCGGTTGATCGTTTTGTAAAGCTCCAGAATCGGATTCGTGATCCGCTGTCCGAACAGGACGGAGATGAGCGAAGTGACCAGAAAAGCGATCAGCGCCGTTATGAGCGTCGTCGTTTTAATTCGATCGAGCGAGCTGAAAATTTCCTTCTTCGGCATGAGCAGCACGACTTTCCAGTTGGAAAAATCCGACCTCGTATACGTGACGAGCATGTCGCCCTGCTTGTCTCCGTACCAAAACGTGCCGTTGTCCTTCGTAATCTGCGCAAGCATGTCTGTCCGCAAGTAAGCGTCCTGCGGCTCCGCGGAGCTGAATATGGGCCTGTTAAGCTCGTCGAGCACGAGCAGCACGCTGTTCGCGGAAAGGCTGTCGTTTTGCCCGATGGCGCGAAACAATTCGGCGCTGTACTCCGCGCGCACGATGATGAAATAAACGGGATTCGAGAAATCGCGGATCAAAATGGAAGATGAAAAAGCGGGCCGCTCATTTTCCCGGTTTTCCCCGGCGGGAGGCCCGCTGAAATGAACCCGGCCGTCCTTGACGATCGTCTGCCGGAACCATTCAGACTGCGTCACTTCTTCGGCCGTCCACGGCTTCCGGTCGTCCGAGGCGTTCAGCAGCTCGCCGTTGCTGTAATAAATTTGAAAACGGATGAAATCGGGAATCGGGGTAATGTTGAAGCTTTTCAAAAAGAGGTCGCCGAGCTTGCGCTTGAACAGAAACTTGTCCTGCTCGTCCATCGTCGCATAAGCGTTAATGCCGTCTATATATTCCTGGCCGTAATAGGGAGCCAGCAGCAGATTGCGCTTGTTTTGAAAATCGTTGTTCATATTTTTCTCGATTTGGCGCACGATCTGATTGCTCGATTGCTCCGCTTTTTCCGACGTCGAGCGGTACGAAATATAGAAGGAGATCGTTCCGACCAGGGCGATACAAATAAGGATGATAATGAAATAGCTGAAGAGCAGCACGATGCGGATTCTGGAAAACATAGGTCAGAGCTTCCCCCCTTCTTCTGCATGCGCGCGGCCGGACGGCAGACGGCGGGGCGTATTCCCCACCGACATACGCGTCCGGCGCGTCCGCAGGAGAACGTGCGGCTCCCCTGATGCGGCATGCTACTTTTCAATTATACATCTAAAATGGTATTCGCCTGAACCTATATCGAATTGTGCGGACAGCGGACCGGCGGCGATGGCTGTGGCTTCCGGGTTAACCCCGTTCAGCAGCGAGCCGGGGCTTGGCAAATGGACGGTCGCCGTCGTGTTGACGGGCACCGCGACCCGCAAATCGAACTGCCTGCCGTCCGACAGGCTCCAAGCCGACCGAACGGTGCCGTACAAAGAGTCGTACTGCGCGTTAACACGCGTCAAGCGCCCGCCTGGCCGCGGACGGATGACGCTATGCCGGAAGCCCGCTTTTGCCGCGTCGGTATCGATGCCGGCCATATAGCGGAACATCCACTCGCCGACCGAACCGAGGGAGTAGTGGTTGAACGAGTTCATTTGCGGCGTCTGGAAGCCGTTGTCTTCGGTCCATCCGTCCCAGCGCTCCCAAATCGTCGTCGCTCCGTGCTTGATGGAGTACATCCATGACGGGAACGCCTCCTGAGTCAAAAGCTCATAGGCAATGTCCAGCATGCCATGATCGGTAAGCGCCGGCAGCAAATAGCCGACGCCGAGGAAGCCCGTCGACAGCCGCCCGCCGCGCCGGCGGATGTCGGCCGCCAAATGGCCGGCGGCCTGCTCGCGCAGCGTCTCCGTCAGCAGGCCGAACTGCAGCGCCAGCACGTAGACGGTTTGCGTACCGCCGTGAATGCGGCCTTCGGTATCGACAAAAGCGGCGCGGAACGCCGCGGCGATGTCCCCGAACAGCGAGGCGTACTTCGCCTCGTCCTCTTTTTTGCCGAGGACGCCGGCGATTTGTCCCAACAGCTTCGCGCTGTAAGCGAAATAAGCGGTAGCCAGCACTTCGTTCGGCGTATCGGCCTCGATGGACAGCCAGTCGCCGTAGTTGGCGTAAGCCGGCCTGACGAGACCGTCGCTGTTCGCCTGCAAGTAGTCAACCCACCGTACCATCGCCTCGTAATGAACTTCCAAAATTCGTGTATCCCCGTACATCACGTACAGCGTCCACGGCAAAATAACGCCCGCATCTCCCCAGCCGGCATTGTCGGGAGCGAACCAGTTGAGCCGGGTGCTCCACATTTTGTACCGGATCCAGCCCGCATCGGGGGCCACGTCTGTAAAAGCGCCCGACGGCTGCTGGCAATCCCGCATATCCCACATATATTTGGTGAAAAAGCGCGCTACGTCCATATTATAGGAAGCGGTACGGGCAAAAATTTGCGCGTCCCCGGTCCAGCCCAGCCTCTCGTCACGCTGCGGACAATCCGTCGGCACGGAGAGGAAATTGCCGCGCTGCCCCCAGGTAATGTTGGAATAAAGCTTGTTGACCATCTCATCCGACGTTTCCAGCGTCCCCGTAACCGGCGTGTCCGAATGAACGACTTTGCCGACGATCGTATCCAAATCCGGCTCTCCCGGAAAACCGATCAATTCGACGTACCGGAAGCCGTGAAACGTAAACCGCGGTTCGTAGCGTTCCTCGCCTTCGCCTTTTAAAATGTAATGATCCTGCTGGACAGCGACCCGCAAATTGTCCAGATACAAAGAGCCGTCAGGCTGCAGCATCTCCGCATGGCTCAGCGTCACCTTCGCGCCGCGCGTTCCGGCCACCTTCAGCTCCGTCCAGCCGACCATATTTTGCCCCATATCGTAAATATACGTGCCCTGCTCCGTCCGCCTGACGTCGATGGGGCGCCTCTCCTGCACGATGCGGATCGGCGGCTCGACCGCCGCGACCAGGAGTCCGTTGTAGCCCGGCCTGACGTCCGGCCGTTCCCAATGCGCGTCCGCAAAATCCGGCCGTTCCCAGCCCTCATGCTCCAGACGGGCGTCATACGTCTCGCCCAGAATCATGTCCGAATACACGATCGGCCCGCCGGACGTCGTCCAGCTCGCATCGGTGCAAATGCAATCCCGCGTCCCGTCCTCGTAATCGATATGCGCCTGCATGAGGAAGAACGGCCTTTCCCCGTAAATGCGCGCGCCCAAAAAGCCCACCGTCCCCGCATACCAGCCGTCGCCGAGGATGACGCCGAAGGCATTGCCGCCTGCCCGGACCTGTTCCGTCAAATCGAACGCCGTTACTTGCACGCGCTTGTCGTAATCGGTCCAGCCCGGAGCGAAGCGGTCGCCGACCGTCTGCCCGTTCAGGTGCAGCTCGAACAGGCCGAGTGCCGTCGCATAAGCGGTGACGCGGCGCACTTGTTTGCGGACGGTGAACGTTTTGCGAAAATAAGGGGCTGGCTGCATCTGTTTATTCGGCTCGGATTTGCGGCCGATCCACTGCGCCTTCCACTCGTCGCGGGACAGCAGCCCCATCGTCCAAAAGGCGCATTCGCTCCAGGCCGACGCCCGGCCTTCACCGTCCCACACGCGCACTTTCCAGTAGTAGCGCCCTTCCGACTGCAGCGGCTTGCCCTCGTATACGAGATGAACCGATTGCCCGGAGGCTGTTTTTCCCGTGTCCCACATCTCACCCACGCCGCTCTCAAGGCTCTCGCGGGATTGCGAGACGATGACCTGATAAGCCGTCTGTATGGCGTTCCGTTCGTCAGACTCAAGCCGCCAAAACAATCGCGGCCGGCGCTCATCCAGCCCGAGCGGATTATGCATATATTCGGTCTTGCAAGAAATGACTCTTAATGTCATGGAAACTCCCCCTTGATCGGCTTGATTCGTACTTCCAGCTTCATGCTTTGCGGCTGCAGCAAATAGGCGTCGAGCGTCGGCGCATAGCCGCAGCTGTGATTGCCGAGACCGCTTTGCGCGGCATCGATGTGCACAATCGTCTCATCGCGCCTTGCAAGCTTGTGCACGTGCTTCGTCAGCGTCAAATCTTCCGTCGTATAATGATGTGCGCTTACTTGCAGCAGCGACGGGCCGCTGAAAATCAGGCAGCTGCCCGACGCATCGCTGATCTCCGCCCAGCGGACGTCGGCTTTGCTGCCGTTTTCCTGCGGCTTGATGTACGGCACGAACTGCTCCTGCACCGTGCCGCTGTAAATGCCGAGCTTGCCGCTCTCTTTGCGGTCCGCATAGCATTCATGCGGCCCTCTGCCGTACCAGCGCAGCCTGTCAAAACCGCCCGGCATCCGCAGCTCGATGCCGAACCGCGGCAGCGGCGGCAGCTCCCCGCGCAGCGGCTCGATCGACGCTTCCAGCTGCAGTTCGCCGCTGCCGTCGATCGAATAGACGAGCCGCGACCGGAAAGCGACGGGCTCGCCGCGGGCCCCGATGACCGCATCCGCGGCAATCCGCACGCCCTGTGCGCCCCACGCGGATACTTCCAGCGTCCGCTGGTGCGTGACTAGGCGGTCATACCCCGCCTTTTTCCACGCCTTCGCGAGCTGGACGTCATTGTCCACCGGCGCGCGCCACAATTGAATGCGCGGGCCGGCTTTCAACAGCCGCACGCCGCGGCAGCGCCAGTCGTTCATCGCCTCCGCTTCCTTGTCGTAGACGGCGGCGAAATGCCCTCCTTGCACGAAGACGTGACGTCTCGTGTCATCCCACGCCAGCGCAGCCGTGCTGCGGCTGACGTGCGCGAGCGACCGTTCGCCGATGACCGCGACCGGCAGGTCCGCCCAGGCGATTTCGTAGCCGCGCTTCGCCCACGGCGTATCCTCGCGCAGCGCGAACCGGACGCGCAGCACGTATTCGCCCGCTTGGGTCATGCCGTCTGCGGGAAGCGCCAGCGTCAGCTCCTCCGTTTCGCCGGGGAGCGTTCGCAGGGCAGGCAGCTCGCCCCTTGCCGCAGGCTCGCCGTCCCTGAGCAGCGTCCACTCGCCTTGCAGATGGGCAAGGCTGACGAAATCGTACCGATTCGTCACACGCAGCCTCCTGGCTGTTGGTTCCGGTTGCGCTTGCTGATGGGCTTGCGGCTGTGCCTCCGGTTGCGTTTGCGATTGCGATTGCGCCGGGTCCGCCCAGGCGATTTGGACCGGTTCGAGCGTTTTTTTAAGCTCCAGGATCGACGCTTTCACGCTTCTGTCCGGGAACAATAACCCGTCCAGGCAAAAATGGCCGCTGTGCGGCTCTTCGCCAAAATCCCCGCCGTACGCATACCACGGCTCCCCCGCTTCGTCATACTGCCGGATGCCCTGATCGGCCCATTCCCAGATCAAGCCGCCGAGCAGCCGCGGATACGTATAAATCGCTTCCCAGTATTCCTTAAGATTGCCGACGGAATTGCCCATCGCATGGCCGTACTCGACCATCAGATAAGGCCGCGGATCGTCCTTGCGCCCTTCCTCGATGACCGACTCCACGGCCGGGTACATTTGGCTGACGACATCGACCACTGCCGCATCGTATGCCCGCTCGTAATGGATCGGCCGGGTCGAGTCGCGCTCCCGGATCCACTCGGCCATGGCGTCGTGGTTGGACCCGTAGCCGGATTCGTTGCCGAGCGACCACATGATGACGCAGGGGTGGTTTTTATCCCGCTCGACGAGCTTCCTGGCCCTGTGCAAGTAAGCTTCCCGCCAGTCCGGGTGGGCGGACAAATAGCTTTCATCGCCGAGAAAATGGAAGCCGTGCGTCTCCAAATCCGCTTCGGCGATCACGTACAGCCCGAAACGGCTGCACAGCTCGAGCCATCTCATATCATTCGGATAATGGGCCAGGCGAACCGCATTGATATGATGGAGCTTCATAAGCTCGATATCCCGCTCCATCGATTCGAAAGTAGTAACGTAACCGAGATCCGGGTCAAACTCATTGCGGTTTACGCCCTTGATCCGGATCGGCTTGCCGTTGATCAGCATCCTGCCTTGTTCAACCCGGATTTCGCGAAACCCGACATCGAGGCGATGAACCGCAGCTATCTGCCCCTGCTCGTCATATAGCGTCAGGATCAGCGCATATAGATGAGGCGTTTCCGCGGTCCAGAGCTTTGGCTGCGCGATGTTCTCCGACACAAGCAGCTGCGACTCCACCGTGTCAGGCTCATACTTGACGGCCGCCGAATGATCGTGCCGAAGCACCTGCACGCCGTTCTCATCCAGCAGCGCCGCCGCTATACGGTATTCCGCCTCGCATCCCGGCAATCGGGCAGCCTGAATGCGAACATCCAGCCGAGCCTCGCCATAGCCGTTTTCAAACATCGTTCGAACGAATACATCCCTGATGTGAACGCCGGTCAAAGCAAGCACATACACATCCCGAAAAATACCGCTGAGCCGCCACTTGTCCTGACTTTCCAAATAACTCCCGTCCGACCATTGATATACGCGAACCGCCAGCACGTTGCTCCCGGCATGCACCAATGAAGTGATATCGAATTCGGCATGCATGTGGCTGCCTTGACTGTACCCCGCCAACCGACCGTTCACCCACACATGAAAAGCCGAATCGACGCCCTCAAAAACAAGCCGAAGCCCCTTATCCTCCCAAGATGCATCCACCGTAAAAACCGTCCGGTAGCATCCCGTCGGATTCTGTTTCGGCACAAGCGGCGGGTCGATCGGAAAAGGATATGGGCAGCTGCTGTACTGGGGTATTCCATACCCGTGCAGCTGCCAATTGGACGGAACCGGAATTTGCGGCCAGTCGGCCGCCTCATATTCCGGGTTCATAAAATCAGCCGGAGCCGAAAGCGGCGACTCCGCATACATAAACGACCAATTGCCGCCCAGCAATTGGTAATACGGCGACGACGCCCGGTCGCCTTTCATCGCGCCGTCCGGGCTGGCATAAGGAATAAGCGGCGCCCGCGGAGGCTCCGCGTTTTTTTCCAGCACATGCAGATTCGACCAATCCGGCTCTACGCCCACCGGTTCATTCATAAATGCAGCCCCCAATATTTTTCATATCGTAATCGCTTACAAGATTGCCGCGCGCATGACGGCTGCGAACAGCGCATCTTCCTTTCAGAATAGTCAAAATGAAAGCGCCGAACAATTGAGAAAACCGACCTTTAATGTGGATGATTCCGATATCGCCCGCTCCATCCTCCTATTTCATTCCACCCGCTTTATTTGTGCTGCATATCCGATCATGCATGCTAGGACTGGCGGGGCCTCGAATTTAAGAGAAATTACTGCAGATTTAGAGGAATGTTTGTTCGCTGCAAGAGTACTAGAGAGTAAGAAGCCGCATTTTTCAGACGTTTGAGAAATTGACGACGCCTTTGTTGGGGATTGCAGTCGTTCTTTCCCAACGCGCGCCTCTTCCAGCGCGGGTTGCGCCGCTGCACGGCGGGTGGCCATAAGGCAGCTGGACAGGCCGATTCGCGAAAAACCTGCAAATGTGCAGGCTTTTACCGAAAAAATAGTCCATTTTGGCAAAAAGCCTGCAAATGTGCAGGAATTTTCGATGAAAATGATCCTAGGCCCATGTGTGTGGTGAAAAGCCTGCACTTTTGCAGGAATATTTCTCTGCCAGCATATGAATGGGCAAAAGCCTGCACTTTTGCGGGTTTTCCTCGCGCAACTGGGCGGATAGATGCTCCGGCCCCGGCATATTCCGCCTCCATCGTCCCCCAACTCCTCGCCGCCGCATCCCCGACACGCCACAGCAATCTCCTCCCACGACACGGCAATCTCCTCCACCGACACGGCAATCTCCTCCACGGCACGGCAATCTCCTCCACCGACACGGCAATCTCCTCCCACGGCACGGCAATCTCCTCCACGGCACGGCAATCTCCTCCACGGCACGGCAATCTCCTCCACGGCACGGCAATCTCCTCCACGGCACGGCAATCTCCTCCACGGCACGGCAATCTCCTCCACGGCACGGCAATCTCCTCCACGGCACGGCAATCTCCTCCACGGCACGGCAATCTCCTCCACGGCACGGCAATCTCCTCCACGGCACGGCAATCTCCTCCACGGCACGGCAATCTCCTCCACGGCACGGCAATCTCCTCCACGGCACGGCAATCTCCTCCACGGCACGGCAATCTCCTCCACGGCACGGCAATCTCCTCCACGGCACGGCAATCTCCTCCACGGCACGGCAATCTCCTCCACGGCACGGCAATCTCCTCCACGGCACGGCAATCTCCTCCACGGCACGGCAATCTCCTCCACGGCACGGCAATCTCCTCCACGGCACGGCAATCTCCTCCACGGCACGGCAATCTCCTCCACGGCACGGCAATCTCCTCCACGGCACGGCAATCTCCTCCACGGCACGGCAATCTCCTCCACGGCACGGCAATCTCCTCCACGGCACGGCAATCTCCTCCACGGCACGGCAATCTCCTCCACGGCACGGCAATCTCCTCCACGGCACGGCAATCTCCTCCACGGCACGGCAATCTCCTCCACGGCACGGCAATCTCCTCCACGGCACGGCAATCTCCTCCACGGCACGGCAATCTCCTCCACGGCACGGCAATCTCCTCCACGGCACGGCAATCTCCTCCACGGCACGGCAATCTCCTCCACGGCACGGCAAAAGACGCCTTCATCCCTAACGGGTTTGAAGGCGTCTCTTGTATTCCCCTGCCGTCACAGGCAGGGGCTTCTTTTCGATCCGGCAAAGCCTTCCCGGATCAGTTTGCGGCCAGCGCGGAAATTTCCGAAGCGCTCAGGGCTCTGCCGTAAATTTTGAACTCATCGATCAGGCCGTTCAGATACGGGTCCGACCATTGCGATTTGCCGATGTAGTTTTGCGTCAAATTGCCCAGGTTGGCCGGAGATAGCGTCATGCTTGTATTTCTTGCCACTTCGACTCCGTCCACGTATAAAATGCCCGTGCTGCCCGAGTGAGTCACGGCGACGTGCTTCCACACGCCTGTTGCCAGCGCGGCAGTCGTATTAAGCTGCTGCTCTGCACCGTTGCTGCTGTTCGTAATCGCAAACCTGAGCCCTGCGCCTCCCGCCCTTGGAGCCAGGAACATATACGAGTTCGTTCCTGAACCGAAGTCGAAAATCCGCGCCCAGTCGTCCAACGAATTGACTTTGACCCAAGTTGCGACGGTGAAATCGGTCAAACCGTTGATCGCTCCCGACGGCAGGGACACGTAGCCGTTCGTGCCGTTCAGGCTGGCGGCATTGCCGCTTTTGCCGGCCGCCCAGGTGATGCCTCCGTTCAGCGTCGCATTAAATCCGTTGCCTGAGGAATCGGACGCTGTCGTTCCGGTCGTTTCGTTGAACTTGTAGTATGCCATCGTATCCGGCAGTTGTCCTCCCGCTTGCAGCTTCACATCATAAGTAGCTGCCGTACCGATGTTCAGGTTGACGACGGTTTTGCCGCCGTTTGTGGCAATCGCCGTACCTGCGCTGACATTGTTAACCAGCACGTTATAAGTGCCGGCGGCCAGCCCGGAGAACGTAACTTTAGTCGTATGCGCAGCCGAAGTCATTGTGTTTTTCAAAGTGAAGCTGACATCGTTCTTGGCCGTTGCAACCGTAGCCGTCGTGTATTGATCGCGTTCAAGCTCCATGGAGAATTTCTCCGTGATCAGATTCAGCCGCTTGGAGAGGCCGTCCTTCGGCGTAACCGTGTACTTGCCGCCGCTGAGCGTGACGTCTGCGCCGTATCCGTACAAGCCGAAAATCGGATCTACAGATACATCGGCGCTAAGCACTTTCAGCGCTCCGAACAAACCGAGATCGGCTTCGCCGCTCATGCCGCGCCAGCCGTTGAACAGCGGACCGCCGTCCAGGCCAAGCGCGCCGTAGTTGCCTTTGTTCGCCTGATATGTCCAGGATACGGCGCCGATGTTGGCAGGATCGCTGCTGATTTGCCCGGAGTTGATGGCACCGATGTTGGCGATTTTGGCCGCATAGGACAAGCGCTGCTCAACCTCCGGAGTCGCCGAGTTGTTCTTGATCCAGTCATCCATCGCAAAGCCTGCGAGCGAAGTGGTGTATTGGAAGTTCCACCAGTTGTCGCCGGTAATCGTGACGGGATCGGCGTAATAGTACCAAATCGGCATATGACCGCGCGACGCTCTCGTTTTGGCGTTGATTTTGCCTTTAATCGTGTTGTTGTTGTTCATTTTGGCCAGCATATAGACGGATTCTTCGCCCGTATTGTCATAGCTGTACTCCGAACCGTACGGATAAGGGCTGGACGAGAAGTTGTTGTATTTGGTCGCCATTTTGCTGATGATATCGTTGGCCTCGTTGTTGTAGCCTTCATCCTGCAAAGCTTTGATAATGTCCGGTGTCGTCATTTCGCCCATCAGCCCGGTATTCCAGTTGTAGGAGACAGGTCCGTCGTACAGCGCTTTGAAGATGTTGTAGGCGCGCAGCAAGTACGTATTTTTAGGGTTTTTGTACGTGATGAGATTCGGGTACATCTTGGCGATTTTGTACATGCTGAAATACGTGTTGTAAATGTGCGGGTACGCGTAGCCGCGATACGTCGGCGTCGTGTTCGGCGGCGCCATCAGGAAATCGGGTACCAGATAATCGCTGTGATGGCCGCTCATCAAGTTCGTCCAGATCGCGGTTTCCAAATAATTGTCAAGCGCAGTCACCTCGGTAGCGACAGGCGACATTGCGTTTTTCTCAGCCAAGAACTGTGCGTGGGTGTATCCCCAATCGTCGCCCCAGCCCCAATAACCGGCAAAATTGTTGCGTTTGGCCTTCGACTGCATCATCCAGTCGTCGAACACTTTATCCCGGATATCGCCGGGCACGTTCCACTGCTGGTTGTTGACCATAAACGTAGCGTGCCGCTGCAAGGCCGTGTCGACCGGCTCGATCGCGTAAAATTGGAGCACGGTTTTCTCGCCGTTGCCGTACTGCACCGTAATGTTGTTCTGGCCCAAATGACTCATCGTCAGCTGGTAAATTTTATGATCCGTTCCTACCGTGTTCACAAACGAAACGTTCGTTTCGGAAGGATATTGCGGGGTTACGGAAGTGATCGTTTTGGATGTGTGAAGGTCGAATTTGGCCGTCTGATTCGTCGGCACGATCATGCCGGGCACTACGTTGAAATCGACCATGCCTTCGTTGTACAGTCTGTCTTGAACCGCATATTCGTCTGCGACTTTAAAAAATTTGAACGCATACGTTTTGCTTGCTCCCGGAGCGAGCGTCAGGCTCGTGTTCGGCAAATAGCCCCGGTTGTTGCTTTTGATCACGTTCGAATGAATATAATACACGTTCAGCCCTTTGGCGTAGCCGCCTTGATCGGCTGCCCACATGCTGTTCGGATGCTCCTCCACCCTCCAGTTGTCCTGGTACTCAAATCCCGCGCCGGTCGTCGTGTCGGGAACCATCAACAGGAAAGGACCGATCCCGCTCGGCCGCTGGGCTACGAGGTAGGAGCTGTTATTGCCGATGAAAGCATGCGATATCGTGCGCGTTTCATAGATTTCATCATTGTTGCCGGCGGTGAAAAATTCGTTGAACGGGATCGGCAGGCCGAAATCCCCGATTTCAAGCGTTTGGCTGCTCGTATTCGTCACGGTAATTTGCCATTTCAAGTAGTCGCCTGCGAGCGAGTAAGATTCGTCGACTTTGAAATTGCGGATTCCCTGGCTGTTGCTCGAATTTTGGTAAGTTACATTAATAGTGTTGCCGCTTTGCGAAATCGTTCTGGCATCCGACGACTTGTTCGTCAGCGCCGGCGTCCAGGCGCCGCTGCCAAGCCGGTAGGTGAACATCAGCTCCCCGACCCATTGGTGATCGGCCGTATTTTGATTCGGCGCGTTCGTCGCATTCAATACATAGTTCGTCGGATACGTATCTCCCGTTATTTGCAAAGAGGTAATCTCGCCGTTCGTTCCCGTCTGCACGTTGAAGTTGCCGTTCGAGATCGTGTTGGCCGAAGCCAGCTGGGGAATCAACATGATAGCGCTTGCAGTAATGGTCGAAGCGACTAACATTTGAAGATTCCGAGAACTTGAAAACTTGTTCCAATAATTAAGCAACGTTCGTTTCATCATTGTCCTCCTCATTATTGTATTCGCTTACCAAATTGCCGGGATGCTTTTAACCCGCTGCCAAATTGCCCTGCTGCCGCTCCTTCCAACCACCGCCTTGTCTGTTCAATTCTCCGCAGCCATCTCTTTCCATCAAGCTCGTCCCGGAGTTTGTATACACAAGTATCATATAGGATGCGAGCGCAATTGACATTAATCTTTCCAACACCTTTTTTAAAAATTTCAACTTTAACCGCATGAAAACGCGCATGAAAAAGGAGCACGTCCCCCGCTCGCAGCCGCGGATTTTCGCACAGCTTGGCGGGCCGGAAAGTGCTCCTTCATGCGCCGGGAGGGCTCAAATCATGGCAGATTTGGGGCTGCCGCCGGATTTTCCTTCACCCATACGCTCATCTCTCCGACGCCGCGGTTGCCCCAGGCGTAATACGGAATGAACGTGACGTCGGCTGCGCTGGCAGGCCATTGTTTGCCGCTGACATACAGCGCGTTCCCCTCCTCGGGCACCGCGGTCCGCACGCAAGGCGCTTTGATGACGTGCATGCCGCCCAGCAAAGTTTCATCGTACTCCACCCGGCAATCCTCTTCGCCGTTGAAATAGATGAGATGCAGATTGCCGCCGTTATCGGCTTCCTCCATGCAGTACACGAACGGCCCGCGCTGCAAAGCCGCTTTGCCGGCAAGCTGGCGGACGAGCGGATGCCCCTTGACCGCCTTCACTTCCAGCGCGAAGCGCACGTCGACCCGGTCGCCGTCGTTCCAGCTGCGGGTGATGCGGGCGTACCCGTCCGCCGCCTGCGAAACCGGGCAATCGGCCCCGTTCACCCGGACACTGAACGACTGGCCGCACCAGCCGGGAATGCGCAGCGCCAGTGTGAAGTCGGCCGGCTGACCGCCGGTCCCGAGCAGGAAGCTGACGCTGCCGTCGGCCGTATACTGCGACACCTGCTCCAGCTTCAATTGGCGCCGGCCGGCCTGAATGCTCGCTTCGCCGCCGATGTACAGATGCGCGTAAAGCGTGCCGTCGTTCCATGTGTACACGTACTGATTCAACGAAGCCAGCAGCCTGGCTATGTTCGGCGGGCAGCAGGAGCAGCCGAACCACCGCTGGCGCTGCACCTTGACGTGCTCGTAAATTTTGTTGACGGCATTGGCCGGCGGGTAAACCTCAAGCGGGTTGACGTAGAAAAAATGTTTGCCGTCCCGGGCCATGCCGCTGATGACCGTGTTGTACAAAGCCCGCTCCAGCACGTCCGCATACTCGCCCTTCGCTTCGATCTCCAGCATGCGTCTGGCGAAAAAAATGAGCCCGATGGAAGCGCACGTTTCGCCGTATACCGTGTCGTTTGGCAAATCGTAATTGAGCGTGAACGCTTCGCCGTAAGCCATGGCGCCGATCGCTCCCGTAACGTACATCTGTTTGCCGACGATGTTGGCCCACAGCCTTCGGCATGCTTCGAGCAGCCCTTCGTCCTGCGAGAGCGCCGCGACATGGGCCATGCCTGCGCACATGTAGACGACCCGCACGGCGTGTCCGACCGCCGACTCCTGCTCGCGAACGGGCAGATGGGCCTGGCTGTAAGCCAGATCATGGGCAATGTCCAGCTCCGGAAAATGGACCTTGCGGCCCCGCTTTTCATACTCCTGCCGGTAAAAGTGCGGCTGACGCCCCCGTTCGTCCAGAAAAAACTGGCTGAGCTTCAAATAGCGCTCCTCGCCGGTCGTTTCGTACAGCTTCACGAGCGCAAGCTCGATTTCCTGATGCCCGTCATATCCCCGCAGCTTTCCCGGGGCGCTGCCGAAGACGGCATCGATATAGTCCGCGTACCGGCAGCATACGTCGAGCAGCGCCCGCTTGCCCGTTCCGCGGTAATACGCGACGCCCGCTTCGATCAAATGCCCGGCGCAGTATAGCTCGTGGCATTCCGCCAAATTCGTCCAGCGGCCGTCCGGCTCCTTGAGCGTGAAATACGTGTTGAGGTAGCCGTCCGGCTGCTGGGCTTTTTCGACGAGACGGATGACGTCGTCCGCCACCTTTTCCAGATCGGGGTCCGGCTGTATTTCCAGCATGAACCCGACGGCTTCCAGCCATTTGTACAAATCGCTGTCCTGAAACACCATGCCGCCGAACGGGCCCTGCTCTTCTCCCGCCGCAATGCGGAAATTGCGTATCGCGTAGCTGGGCGCCGCATCGTCGATCCGATCGTTAAGCGCATCCCATTGGTACGGGATCACGACATTTTTAACCAATTGAATATAGGGGGACCAAAATGCATCGGCAATCCTGACTTTGACGGAATCCCGGAATTGCGCCGCTTGCGGCTTTATCATATCAAGCACCTCTTTCTTTTATGGCTGTGTGTCCTGCTTGCGCAGCCGGATGACGTTCCAGGAAAGCTGCGGCAGCCTCGCGCTGAGCAGGCCGTCGCGGGCGGCGGCGTCCCCTCGGGAATGCGGCGCCACTTCGTGCATGCGATGAGCGGTGTTGACCGCTTTCGCATCGTTATTTTCCAGGACGATATGCTCTGCGACGCGATATCCTGCGAAGCTGCGCACGTCGCATTCGAAGCTCATCGGGCGATCCAGGCTTTTGTTAACGGCGAACAGCGTCAGTTCTTCCCGTTCTTCATCGTGAACCGCGACAACGTCCAAATAAGGAACGTCGGTAAAATCTTTCGAATCGTATTTGGGCGAATCGACAAACGCATGCAGGACAGTTCCTCTGCCGTACACCGAGGCATGCATATAGGGGAAGAAAATCGTTTGGCGCCACGCCGCCCCTCCCGTTTCGGTCATAATCGGCGCAATGACGTTGACAAGCTGCGCCAGACAGGCGATTTTCACCCGGTCCGCATGTTTCAGCAGCGTAATGAGCATGCTGCCGACCATGAGCGCATCCTCGAACGTGTACACATCCTCCAGCTGCGGAGGCGCGACCTGCCAAGGCGTAATTTGTTTGTCCGACTCCAGCGTATGGAACCACACGTTCCACTCGTCAAAAGAAAGCATCATCGTCTTCTTGCTGCGCTTTTTCGCTTTTATATAATCGCACACCGCCGTAATTTCCCGGATAAAGGCCGACATATCCAACGATCTGGCCAAGTAATTGGCGGTATCGTTATCTGCGTTTCCGTAATACGTATGCAGGGACAAATAGTCGACGTTCTCATACGTATGATCAAGCACGGCGGCTTCCCACTGGGCGTATGTCGGCATGCTGCGGAATGAACTGCCGCAGACGACAAGCTCGATGCCCGGGTCTACGTATTTCATCGCCTTTGCCGTTTCGTTCGCCAGCCGGCCGTATTCGTCGGCCGTTTTGGCGCCGATTTGCCACGGGCCGTCCATTTCATTGCCGAGACACCAAGTCTTGATGCCGTAAGGCTCCTTATATCCGTGCGCAACCCGCAAATCGCTCCAGTACGAGCCTGCGGGATGGTTGCAATATTCCAGCAAATTTCTGGCCTCGTCGATTCCTCTTGTGCCGAGATTCACCGCCATCATCGCTTCTGCGCCTGCGCGCTTCGACCAGGCCATGAATTCGTTCGTGCCGAACAAGTTCGGCTCCAGCACCCGCCACGCCAGCTCAAGCTTGGCCGGGCGTTCCGCGACAGGACCTACGCCGTCCTGCCAGTTATAGCCGGATACGAAATTGCCACCCGGATATCTGACGATCGGCACGCCGATTTCGCGAATCATCTCGAGGACGTCTTGGCGAAATCCCAGTTCGTCCGCTGTGGAATGGCCGGGCTCATAAATGCCCCCGTATACGGCGCGTCCCAAATGCTCGATGAAAGATCCGTACAGACGCTTGTCGACTTCCGCCACGCGGAAATCTTTATCAATTTTCATTGCAGCTTTCCATTCAGCAGCCATTTCTCTTCCTCCTGTTATCTTTACGGCCGGCAATCGCGGTTAGCCTTTGACGCCGCCCACGGTGAGACCTTCTATGAAAAAGCGTTGGAAAAACACGAACAAAATCAAAATCGGCACAATCGACAGCACCGCCCCGGCGATGAGCACGTCATAGTTGTCGCTGAGCGGGGATAAGAAGGTGGCGAGCCCGATGGGCAGTGTGAACTGGTCCGTCGTCCGCATGACGATGATCGGCCACAGGAAATTGTTCCAGCTCGACAACGCCTGCAAAATCGCCATCGACCCGTAAGCCGGGATCATAAGCGGAACCATGATGCGGAAAAAGATGCCGCCTTCGCTGCAGCCGTCAATCCGTCCGGCATCCATAAAATCTTTGGGCAGCCCGGTGGCGAACTGGCGGAAGAAAAAAATCGGCAGCGGCGCTACCGCGAACGGCAAAATAACGCCCCAGATTGTGTTGATCAGCTTCAGCGCGATCATTTCTTTGTAAAGCGGCAAAATAATGATTTCCACCGGCACCATCATCGTCACGAGCACGAGGGAAAAAATGAAATTTTTACCAATGAATTTATACATCGCCAAGCCGTAGCCGACCACAGACGAGAACAGCAAGCTGATCAACGTAAACAAAAAGGTGATGACCACGCTGTTTTTGTACCACACAAAATAATTTTTGGCCGAGCCTGTGCCGGCAAATATCGCCTTATAGTTTTTGAAGCTCATGAGATCGAAGTCCCATCTGACGTTCAGCCCGTACCGGAACAATTCGGTCGAAGGTTTCATGGAACCGAGAAAAAGCGCGTAAAGCGGAAAAAGCGCAAGCACGGACAAAACCGCAAACAGAATAATCAGCAACGCCGTTGAAACCGCTTGGGCGCGACCTGTTTTCATGCCCCTATTCCTCCTTCCGGAACAAGCCGAATATGACTAATTGCACGAGATTGACCAGCAGCGTGATGGCCAGCAAGGCAATGCCGATCGCCGCCCCGAAGCCGAGATTAAAATATTGGAACCCTTGCTGATAGATGTAGCCGACGATCGTCAGCCCGATGTTTTGCGGCGAAGGTTTGCCCGCCCAGAGCATGTAGCTCTCCGTAAACATCGCGAATCCGCCGTAGATGCTGATCGTCAGCACGTAGATCGTGATCGGCTTCAACATAGGCACCGTAATGCGGAAAAACTTGCTGAGCGTCCCTGCGCCGTCCATTTCCGCCGATTCGTACAAATCTTTCGGAATGCCTTGAAGCGCCGACAAGTAATACAAAATGTTAATACCGATCCAGCGCCACGACGCCAGCACGACCATCGCCACCATGGCCAGATTCGAAGTCAGCAGCCACTTCTGGCTCGGCAGCCCGAACAGATGCATGACCGAATTCATGAAGGAGCCGTCCAGCTCGCCGAAAATAAGGCGAAAAATAACGCCGGCCACGACGACCGAGGTCAGCGCCGGTATAAATAACGCCGAACGGAAAAAATTGCGGGCCGGCAGCAGCTTGGCGTTGAGAAATACCGCCAGCACCATCGGCACGGGAATCAAAATCAGCAGCGTCCAAAACGTATAGCGCGCGTTGTTATAAATCGCTTTGAAGAAATCGGGATTCCACAGTTTGACGTAATTGTCCAAGCCAATGAATTTCTCTTCGCCCGGAATCATTTGCTGAAAGCTCATGATGACCGAGCTGACGATCGGATAAGCAAAGAAAAGCAGAAATGACACGATAAACGGCATGACGAACAAATACGGAGCCAGAGATAACGATCTCCTTGTTACGGCCCTTTGTCCGGCGATTCGCGCCGGCATTCGTTCGGTTGCTTGCTGGCCCAGAATACGCATACTCATCCTCCTCCGCCGAAAAGAACAGTTCACCGGCACAGCCATGTTCATGACCGTGCCAGCGACCTATTTTCGCAAAGCTTTATTTTTTTCGCAATTCGTCGCCGACTGCTTTGAGCACTTGAGCCGGATCTTTTTTATCGAGGAAAATTTGCGGCATCGCTTTATTGCGGATCGCATCGAATACGATCGGCTCGTTATCCGTAATGTTGACGGGAGCGATTTCGTCTTTCACTTTGAGCAGCGTATCGAAAATGTCGTTGCCGAAGTAGTCGGTGAATTTGTTGGACTCTTTCATCGCCGGATCTGTCCAGGCTTCCGTTACGATCGGATCGAAGCCGAGCTGCTTCCAGATCTGGATGCCGCTGTCTTTGGTCAGCTTGGCGTAAGTCAAAAACTTTTTGGCCAGCTCGACATGCTTGGACTGATCGGTAATCGATGTGGCCGTTCCGCCCATTCCCGCAGAGCGGTTGCCGCCCTCCGTCCAGGCAGGCATCGGACGAACGATCATTTTGCCTTTCAGATCCGGCATTTTGTCGGTGAATCTGCCCATGAACCAGAACGGCATGAATACGGAAGCGGCGCCGCCTTTGTTCATAAAGCCGAAGTATTCCTCGGTATCGTGACCGGCGCCCGGCGCTACGGCCGCTACCTTTTCGTTCACGAGCTTCTGGAAAAATTGCATCGTTTTAATATTGATGTCGTTGTCGATCGTCACATTGCCCTGCGCATCGACCTGGTCCGATTTCTGCTGCGAAATGGCCGGCCACCAGGACCAGTTGCCGTTGCCTTCGAACGTGATGATCGGCTTGCCCGTCTTGGCCAGCACCTGTTTGCCCGCTTCTTCCAAATCGCTCCACAGCTTGATGTTGTCCGGATTGACGCCCGCTTTATCGAGAATTTCCTTGTTGTAGTAAATGACCGTTGCGCCTACGTGGTAATCGACGCCGTAATATTTGCCGTTTTTGCTGTAAATATCGACGCGCGATTTGACGATCTTCGGAAGCATCGGCGTGACGATGTCGTCGAGCGGAACGAGATTGGACTGCCCGCGCACAAAGTTCGGGAATTTGCTTTGCTCGATGTCCGCCAAATCCGGCGCGCCGGTTTTGGTTTGCAGCGCGATCAGCAGCTTGGAGTGCATATCGTCGTAAGGAATCGTCGTCGCCTCGAGCTCGATCGGTTCGTCGGGATGCGTCTGGTTCCAGCTTTTCGCCATGCTTTCCCAATATTTCTGATGCAGATCGACGAATGTCCAAAACGTTAATTTGGTCGGCGCCGCAGCCCCTTTCTTGCCTCCTTCGGGCTTGGCGGATTCCTGGGTGCCGCTTCCGGCCGCCGCGCTTGGCGATGATTTTGCTTCCGGGGTGCTTGAACATGCGCTCAACACGCTGGAGATAGCCAAGCTTAGCGCCATCGTCGTAAACAAAGTTTTCTTCATTTCTTTCATCCCCTAATTTTTCATTTTTTCAATCTATGCTCAACCCTTGTCGGATTCAAGCTGAAAATGGCGGCGGATCGTTCTTCGTTGTTAAACGTTTAAATTAAGCCTCATGCGACTGCGGCGCGGCTGCAGGCGGCGCTACCGAATCCCGTTCCACGAGCCGGCAAGCGAGCATTTTCCCGAGCATACTCCGGTCAGGGCCGATCATGCGGGTAATCTCCTCCATCGCGTAATAACCGATTTCATGCAGCGGCAAATCCATCGTCGTCAAGCGCGGCGTCAAAAACTCGCAAAACTCGCGGTTGTCGATGCCCATGACGGACAACTGCCCGGGAACGGCGACGCCGAGCTCGGCGGCAGCCTGCAGAACGCCGGCGGCCATCACGTCATTCATCGCCAAAATCGCCGTTGGCGGACGCGCCGCATTCAGCAGCTCCACCGCCAGCAAGTAACCGGAACTCTTCTCCCAATCGCCGATCTTGATCAGTTCCGGGTCAAAAGGGAGCTCCCACTCCGTGACGGATCTGTAATATCCCTGCAGCCGCAGGCGGGAGGGCATCGAATCGATGCCGCCGCTAATGAGCGCGATGCGGCGGTGCCCCTGCTTGACCAAAAACGTCATCGCATCGAAAGCCGCCTGCTCGTCGTTGTATTGAACGGACGCATGCGTCTGCGCGTAGCCGTATGTAAACACAAGCGGTCTGTCGCCGGTATCGATCAAACCCGTCAAATCCCTCGTATGGATGCTGATGTAGATAACGCCTTCCACCTGCTTGCTCAGCAGCTCGGATACGGCCTCCTCCGCGTATTTGCGGTAAATATCGACATCGGTAAAATTTTTGCCGATCCTTTTGTCAAGCCGCAGATTCGTCAGCAGAACATGCATGTCGTGGCGGTCCGCATAGTCGTGAATGCCGTCGATAATTTCCGGCACATTAAACACCGTTACGTCCTCGGCGATGACGCCGATCGTGTTCGTCCTTCTGCGCTTTAAGCTTTTGGCGATATCGTTGGGTTTGTAATTCAACTGCTGAATAACTTCAAGAACGCGCTCTCTCGTTTTTGAGCGAACGTTGCGGGTGCCGTTGATCACGTAAGAAACCGTCGCCGTGGATACATTGGCCTGTGCCGCAATATCTTTCATGCTGATTCTGGACAATGATCCTGCCCCCTCAAGTTAAACGATTAAACTTTTTTGTAAGCGCTACAAGTTCATCATACTGAAATCGGGCCTGTTTGACGACCCAAAACTTCAACCACTTTTTTAAAAATTCCAACCTTTGCGCCGATTTTATGGAAGCGCTTTATTTAATTGCTACAAATTGTCTCCTCGCCACTCCGCAGATGGGGCAGCAAGGAGTCTGTCTGATGCACTTATGTAGACGGCATGTTTTTGCAAAATGACTCAAAATGACTGCGAACCGCCCCGCAGCGCGAGGTGCTGCGCTGCATGTCGGCGGTCGGTCGACCACACGCGGACACATTCTGCCCAGCCGCACGAAGAAAACCTGCAAAAATACATGAATTTGCATCCCTGATCGCCGAAATGGACCATTATTGCAGAAAAAACCTGCACTTTCGCAGGTTTTTCCCCTATTAAGCTGCTTCCTGCCTAGTTGCGCAGTTCCGCGACCTACGCCGGGAGAGGCCAGCGCCCAGAAAAAGCGGCTGGCCCCCAAATTAAGGCCCTCTTGTTCCCCTAGCCCTCCGCACAGCTCCAAGTGCGCGGTGTTGCGCTGCATGATGGCGGTCGGTCGACCACACTTTCTCGGGCAGCTTGATTTATGCAGCTTTAGCGGTAAAGATGCAGCCATCATTCATTGCGTATGCACAAAAGCAACTCCGCCCGCCAGACTCCAAGGAGAACATTTTAAAAATTTGAACTGCTTTCTCTGCCCGCGATGCACGCTCGCTCCCGGGTTCGCCGCCCCGCCTTTTACTTCCGCACACGGCAGAGTGATTCTGAACAGGGGGGAATATCGCGGGTCCGCCTCCAGCTCGATAGTGCCGTGATGAAGCCGATAATTTTTTTGCAAATCGCAAGACCTATCCCTGTACTATCCTTCACCGGACTGTCGCTGTGCACAAATTGTTCGAAAACTAGCTCTTTGATCGGCTCCTGAACACCGATGCCGCTATTCCCGAGCCGCAGCACAGCCTGCCCGTCCTTGCTTTCGCAAGACGCATACAACACGGTTCCCGCCGGATTATACTTGAGCGAATTGCCGATCAAATTGGCAATGACGCGGTTCATACGCACTTTGTCCAGTTTGACAAATAGCCGCGAACATGCATCTTTTTGCTCGTTGATGTGCTCGTGCTGACAGCATTCCTGCAATTCTGCAAATTGTCGATAAAGTGAGGGGGTAGAGGAATCAGAGGGCGGCGCAACTGCTCTTCAACCATTCTTCAGCCGCTCCCCTCCAACTCACACCTCTCCCGCAAAGGTTGTGGTGATAAAGCGGGAGGCACGAGACGGCCTGCAAAGGGAAAACCTGCCAAAGTGCAGGTTTTTTTCGCAAAAACAGTTCATTTTGGTGAAAAGCCTGCGATTGTGCAGGAATTTTCGATGAAATTGAATCTAAACCCATGTTCGCGCTGAAAAGCCTGCACAATTGCAGGAATATTCCGTGGCCAGCGTCTCACCCGAGCAAAAGCCTGCACTTTCGCAGGCTTTCTTCGCGCACCAGGGCAAATGATGCGACCGCCTCTGGCGAGCGGAAGGTTCCTAGGGGTGACGTCTATGGCGTCATGGGGGTTTCGCAGGCTTTTCCCGCCGGCTGCGCCGGCACAACAAAAAAGCCGTCAGGGAAGTCACCCTGACAGCAGCGCATCAGCCATTATTGGCGAGGAGGAAATTAATGATCGCCAAGTCGGGAATTTTGTACCCTTCCGGGACGGCCTCTTTGATTTTGTTCCAAACGTATTCATTCACCCATATATGCGGGGTTGGCGTCATATCATAAAAAAAGGAGATATACATGTCGCTAGGAACCATGCGGTTTCGCCTCCTTCGTTACGTTTCCGTATATTTTCATAATTCTGCCCATCATGGCGTCTACAGACCAATAGTTCGAAGCCCATATTTGCGCAGTCATGCCTAAATGCTTTCGAAAGTCGTCGTTTTCAAGGAGAAGCCTCAGCTGTTCAAATAAAACCTCGATTTGGCCGGACGGAAAAACAAGCCCTGTTTGTCCGTGCAGCACCATTTCCGGCAGTCCGGCAGCGTCGGACACGACTACAGGCTTTCCGACCGCTTGGGCCTCGATAACGGAAAAAGGCTGGTTATCCTGAATGCTCGGCATAACGAAAATATCCGCCTGTTTCAGCAAATACGGCACATCATGGCGATATCCCAAAAACAAAACGTCGTGCTCTATGCCAAAATGAATGCACTGCTGCTTCAATTGCGCCGCCATCTCGCCTTCTCCGGCAATCCAGCATACCCAGTCATCCCGCACCTGCTTGAGCCGGGCCAGAGCCGACAACAGATGATGAATGCCCTTGACTAAAGTAAGACGCGCCGTGCAAAGAATCGCTTTTTTGCCTGGCGGCGGGGAAAGCGGAGCGTCATAAGTATCCACTTTTTGCAGAAACGCCGGGATATCTATGCCTGTCGGGCACACGGTTATTTTTTGTTCGGGAATAGCGAGCGTGTTGACATATATGTTTTTAAGCCAGTGATTCGACGTAATGATCATATCGCCCGACATCGGGCCTTCCCTTTCAAGAGCCAAATAATATTGTCCAACCTGCGTTTTTCGAAAATTTTCTTCCGTTAAAGCAGGATTGGCCGTTTGTGAAACGAGAAACAATTCTCGTGAAACGGCTCCATGAATATTGGCGATCAGCGGAATATGCGGCGGCTTGACCCGGCCGATCGCCCGGGCGGAAATAATATCCTGAGCATGGATGAGATCATACTTGTCCAGTCCGAAATACGCTGCTGCAAGTTCCATGCCAAGGCGGTCCGCTTCGGCACTCAAAATTTGCTGATTCGCAAAATAGTACGCAAACATAGGCTGCTTCAGCTTTTCATGCAGCAAGGGGAGAAACTCCTGCTTCGATATCACTGCGTGATGATTGAGATGAAACCCTGTAGCGTCAGGAGTGCTGCCCAATATATCGACTTCATGCCCCATGGATTCCAACTGTTTTTGCAGCTGCTGCATGAAGGTCCAAACGCCGCCTAAATGAGGAATGATCCAATATGTGGCAAGCAATATTTTCAAGCATGTCCCTCCTTTTTGATCAAACTTTCATAAATCGATACCACTCGTTTCATCGCACTGTCTATAGACCAGTTATCCGCGGCCCACTTTTGCGCATTATGGCCCAACCGGTGTCGATAGGAGTCATTTTCCAAAAGGAGTTTTACATGCTGAAATAATATGTCGCTTTGACCCGTAGGAAAAACCAGCCCCGTATGCCCGTGATCCACCATCTCCGGCAAGCCGCCGGAATCGGACACGACCACCGCTTTGCCGGCCGCTTGGGCTTCTATGACGGAAAAAGGATGATTATCCTGAATGCTCGGCAGTACAAAAATATCCGCCTGCTTGAGCAAATACGGCACATCTTGGCGTTGGCCTAAAAACGCAACATGCTGTTCGATCCCAAGCGCTGCGCTTTGCTGCAGCAGTTCGTTTTTCATATCGCCGTCGCCGGCAATCCAGCATACCCAATCATCCCGTTCCTGCTTCAGCAGCGCAAGAGCCGGCAAGAGGTGGTGAATGCCTTTGATTAAAGTCAACCGGGCCGTGCAGAGGATGATCTTTTTGCCGGGAAGAGGTGTCAATACGGAATCATACATATCGGCTTTTTGCAAAAAGGAAGCGATGTCCATCCCGTTATTTGAAATGATGATGTTATCCTGGGAAATGCCGTGCTCCCGAACGATCGTTGTTTTCATCCATTGATTCGAAACGATCACCTTGCCGGCCGCCTGGATGCCGCTTCGTTCCAAAATCAAATAGTACCGGCCTATGAACGATTCTTTAAACTCATCTTCAGTCAAGTGAATGTTTTCGCTTTTCATTTGCAGGTACACTTCTTTCGGAATCGTTCCGTGGATACTGGCCAGCAGAGGAATATGCGAAGGCTTTACCCGGCTGATCGCCAAAGCCGCAATAGCATCATGGGCATGGATGATATCGTATTCGTTCAATCCGAAATAAGCGGCGGCAAGTTCCATACAATAGCGGCTGACTTCGGCGTACATAACCCGGGGATCCCGCAAGCGGGCGAACATCGCCTGATTTTTTGCATATAAGAGAGGGGTTAATTCTTGGATGGAGAGCGCCAGATTTCGGTTGATAAAATGGTATGCGGAGCCGTCCGGCGAATAGCCCATAATATCTGCTTCGTGCCCTCTTGATGTCAATTCTTTTTGCATCTGCAGCATATGAGCCGATACGCCGCCTACGTCCGGAATCCCCCATTTGGTCGTTAGAAGTATGCGCAATAGTTATCCCTCCTTCATGCAGCTATGACACGCGATTAACAAAAATATGCCGACTAGCCCATATTCCGAAGCAAATGCGTTTATATGGATTTATTTCTACTACATCTACAATGTATGAAAAAAAAGTATATGAGACTGTGCCATCTCCCTGAGCGAGTTACCTATTTTGCATGCAGGCGGCTGATAAATAAAAAAATCTACCTTCCGCTCCAAAAGCTTACCGATATCCTTTTTCTATCGCGTATTTCAATTCGACGTCCTGTCCGTCCATTACGCTTTCTTTGAACGTTTCTTCGTTCAGGGGAATTTTGATGTCGGGGACTGCGCCCCCTACCCCTGTCGCGTCAGCATCGCCTTGAATGACCCCGTCTTGATTAAGCGACCTTCCATCAGGGAATTCGATCACGTATCCTTCCGGCATCTTTATTTCTATGGGGCGGCTCATCAGTCCGAAAGAACCGGCCGTAGATGTAAACCCTACGATCTTAACGCGGGGCAAACCTTTTAAAACCAGCGGAATCCCTTCTCCCGAACTTCCGGTTCTGCTGTTGACCAATATGGCTACGTTTCCGTTGTAATACGGCTCCATAGGCTTGACTTTGACAACTTCATTGCGGTTCAGCTCAAATTTTCCCGTGTATCTATTGTAATAACTGACATATTCATAGTGCTTCTCCTCGTTGACAAAAAAGCCGGCCAAATTGGCGGCAAGCTGATCATCTCCGCCCGGATTGTTCCGAAGGTCGATAATCAGGCCTTTAATGCCCTTCTCCTGAAACAGTTTCAATGTATCAGCCAAGCTTTTTTCAGGTGAACCGACGTTTGAATTGGGAAGAAAATGCTTGATTTTCACATAGCCATATCCATTGTCGAGAATTTTGCCTTCGATGGGCGAGCCGTCCAAATCTGCTTGTGTGAGTTTTACTTTTGTCTTCTTTAAAGTCTCGAATTGATCGTCATAAGCGGTCAGGCTCGTTTTGACGGAGCCCGCTTCTCCCCAATTTCGAAACACCACTTGTATTTCCTTGCCGATTGGAGCCCGGACCATGAACCGCCCTTGATTGAACTTCTTCACTTCATCCGTTGCCATGCCGGTCTCGCTCCAGACAGTCCGGTCAAAAGCTTCTTTCCCGGATTTTCCGTCCCAGACGATAATTTCCGCCCCCAGCTTGATGCCGCTTTTGAAAGCCGGGCTGCCTTCCAGAACAAGGCTGACAAGCACCTTGCCGTCATCCAGTTGAACGGTGCTTAGGCCAAAGCCGCCGCCCACCTCGTCTTTAAACACTTTGTTGCCGTCATATACGTTGTCGTTCACAATTTTGATATGCCCATCCCGCATAGAAAACAAATACTCTCGCAAAGTTTTGTAGTACAAGTCAATGTTTTTGTCTTTCTCGGCCTGTTTGAATATAGGTTCGTACTTGTCTTTTCGCTCATTCCAATCGATTTGCTTCCATGTTCCGAACGGATATTCCCGCGACAATCTCTCGTTCATTGCCAGAAATGCTGCGGAGTAGCTCATCCCGCTGAAATCGCCGGGCGGGTTGTAACGCAATACACCTGCGTACATAATCGCGAATACAAGGAGTACAGCCCCGCATGTGCAGCCTGCGAGCCTGAACAACCGAAACAACTTCTTCTTCGGAGCGGCCCAAGGCCGGCCTGACCGAAACAGTCTCCTGAGCGTGCACAAAAAAAGGATCAACACCAGCGAGTAAAGGACCAGAGCCAGCAGCGTAGCGTCTCCTGACAGCAGGCTAGCAATGGATACCAGCATGCCCAAACTCGGAAAATAATCCATCCATTTGTAGTATTTCTTAAAAGGTACTGCGTGCATCGTCAAAACGAATAGCGCAATGGCGCACAAAACCAGTTCATATACCGTCAGCCATTTCATCGAATCCATCGTGCCGATCATGCTCATTTCCAATCTCCTCCCATTCACTTTCTCCTAATGTTTCATGCATTACATTCGGAAGAGTAGTGGAGAAATATGAACGGAGCGTGAACGGATCTATGAGTTGTCAGGCGGAGCGGCAGGCAGTTGAACGATCACTGTCGTGCCTTGTCCTGCCTTGCTTTCTATATGAATGCTTCCTTGGTGAAGATCAACAATTTTTTTAGCGATGGCGAGCCCAAGACCGCTGCCCTCGCTGCGGTTCCGGGACCGGTCCGTCTTGTAAAACCGCTCGAAAACACGGCCTAACTGCTCCGGCGCAATCCCGATTCCGGAATCGGCTATCGTCACGGAATATCCGTTCATGCGGGAGTTTATCCGAATATGAATACGCCCGCCTTCGGGCGTAAATTTGATGCTGTTGCCAAGCAAATTTATCCACACTTGATTAAGCTGATCGCGATCAGCCGTTATTTTGACGGCCCTGAGCAGGTCCAGATCAATGCGAATGCTTTTTCCCGACCATAAAGGTTCGCAGCTCACGACTACTTGCCTGATTTGCTCGTCGAGATGAAATGTGTCTTGCTCCAAAGGATAGTGATTCGATTCAAGAGAAGCGAGCTTGAGCAAATTGTCGCTGAGCCTGGATAGTCTCCCGCACTCCGCCAAAATAATATCCAAATACTGCACGCGCTCGCCTTCGGCAATCAGATCGGTGTCCATTAGCGCTTTTGCAAACCCGGATATGGACGTTAACGGGGATTGAATTTCGTGCGATACATTCGAGACAAAATCTTGCCGCATCTGCTCCAACTGCCTGAGGCCAATCGTCATCTCGTTAAAGCTCTGCGCCAGTTCTCCCAATTCGTCCTTGCGCCGGGTTCCCAGCTCCACCTCGAAATCCCCCTTCGCAAGCCGTCTGGTCGCTTTGGTCAAATGTTTGATCGGCTTCACGACATACATCGCGGCAATGAGAATGCAGACGCTTCCCGTCACTAGGACGAACAATAAAATAGTCAGAAACAAGCGAATGATAGTTGCTTCGTTTTTGGAAGAAGGTTTCAGAAATAGTGCTTGACGCTCACCGTTGATCGGAAACGGCAGCCCGACGAATGTCTCATGATCTTCGGAGGTCGATCGGTAAATCCCTCCTTCCCGGACTTGTTGAACGGACTGCCGGGAAATCGCAAAATCGTCCGTGTCAGGACTATATTTAAATGATTTTACATCGCCGGAACCGGTGTATAGTTGTACAGAATAGGAGGTAAGCGCCACCATACTTTCCAGGAACCGATCCAAATTTTCCGGACTCGTCTGTTCGTAGACCCGAATGATCTCCTTGCCGGCAGCTATCAAATCGTTCTGTCCGATAGCATTTATTTTTTTCTCGAAAAGGGCAAGCCCGGCAAGAACGGATACGAGCAAGCCTACTGTCATTGCGGCCACAAACGTGAGCACGATGCGGACGTATAAAGATCTCGTCATTTATTCACCTCAAGCCGGTATCCGAGGCTGCGGACCGTTTCAATGCGGAAATGATTCGCATCGCCGGCAAAACGTTCCCTTATTCTTTTGATGTGAACATCGATGGTCCGGTCATCACCTTCATAATCCATCCCCCAAATTTGTACGATGAGCTGTTCTCTTGTAAAAATTTGCCCCGGATGGCTAGCCAGCTTAAACAGCAGCTCGAACTCTTTGAACGGAATAACCAGTTCTTCGTCACCGCGAAAAACTTTGAAAGCCAGCCGGTTCAACTCAATCTCGCCTAGCCGGATGATCTGGGAGGCAGCAATACGGTACCGTTTCAACAGTGCTCTGACTCTCATCACAAGCTCGAGTGGATCGAAAGGTTTGGTTACATAATCGTCCGTCCCCAACTGAAAGCCTTTCACTTTCTGTCCCGATTCACCTTTCGCCGTTACCATCAGAAGCGGAATGTCCGGATACTGGCTGCGGATCTCCCTGCACAGCTCCCACCCGTCCATATGGGGCATCATAATGTCGAGGATAACGACATCGACTGCCGAGTTTTCCATAACGGTAAGCGCCTCGACACCGTCAGCCGCCTCGACAATTTCAAACCCTTCGTTCTTCAAATACAGCGCCATGAGCTTGCGAATATGCGCATCGTCATCTGCGACAAGTATTTTGGCCATCTTACTGCGCCCCTTTGAATTCGTATATCGCCGACAGATCCCGGCGATTTCTATCTTATTCGACGAACAAGGGTTAGGACTCCTTTCCAAAAAGCAATAGTAATGCCACCCATTATTTCCGCCTCATGCTGCGGATCCATGCTTTTGTATCCTGGTCCACCCGGAAGGATTCGGTAATTTTTTGCAGCGATTTGTTGAAGGTGAAATCGTCCAGCGAATTGTTCGCCAAATACGCCATGGTTGGCTCGGGGAACTTCACATAGCAAATTGATACCGCCCAGGCAACCGCCATTTTGACGTAGTATCCTTCATGCCTGATGCCGTCCAATATGTGCAATACCCGATCCACGTAGTTTGCTTCCACGTAAAAATCAAGCAGCATGACTACGCCGAAACGTATTTCATACTCTTGGTCGGACGACAGGTAGGGCTGCAAAAAGTTCCACACCGGCTCCATATTCGCTTTGGTAAATTTTAATCCTGTGCAAAAGCTGTCGCATACCGACCAATTATCGATTTTGGGCACAAAATCGGCGATATGGCGCAGTATTTCCGGCACGTCTGCTTGTGCATATCCGATGACCATGCCCTGCAGCATGACTTCTTCAAAATATTCGCTTTCGGCATGTGCAAGATAAGCGCGCCAATCGCCCTTGGCGATCGACTTGGCCAGCTTGCGCAGCTCCGGCAGCCGTACGCCCAACACATTGTTGATATTCGGGATCAGCGCTGCGGAAAATTTTTGATAGCCCTCGTCCGCCAGCTCCAGCAATTGCGCTTTCAACGTTTTTTCCACCTATACTGCTCCTTACGCTTGATGTTTGCCGCATTACTCAAATGAAATAGCCCACAAATAAATGGACGCGACCGAGCCCAGCGGTGAATATGTGCGGCAGTATTGGTCAAACTGCTTTTTCGTAATCGTGCTGAGGCCGTACAATTTCATCATCCCGCGGCGTATGGCGATATCGCCCCAACTGACGACATCCGGGCGCTCCATGGAATTGATCAGCATCATTTCCGCCGTCCACTTGCCGATTCCTTGAATCGTCGTCAGCTTTTCGATGACTTCCGCATCGGACAAATCGTACAGCTCATCCAGTTGAAACAACAAGCCTTGGTCGACCATTTCCGCGATATGCCGGATGCAAACCGCCTTTTTCATCGTCATCCCGCATTTTTGAATATCGTCGGCAGACTGCCTGGCCAAATTGGACGGAGAAATGTCCCCGAACTGAACCTGCATGCGCTCCCAAATCGTTTGCGCGGACTTGGCCGAAATCAGCTGGCCGACAATGGCATGAATGAGCGCCGCAAACAGATCGGGAATGATAACGCGCTCCACCTTTCCCATCCGTGCCATCGCGGCCCCGAGCGTCTCGTCCACGCTTTTCAGATAATCGATCTCTTCCTGGCCATAGTCAAAAAACTTTGTTCGAACGGTTTGCAAGCGTTTTCCTCCACTACATATTCAATGCATTAACAATAGTATACTTGAACAGACTCGAAAAGTAAGAAAAATCGAATATAATCGCAAGATAGCAAAATGAAGCGCAGCGCACAAAACCTCCGGCTCATCGCGCGAAACGATGAAACACGGAGGTTCTGCCTGCTGCGGTCCGGGGAACGGTCAGCCCTTTGTCGCCCCGGCGGCGCAACAAGCACGGGGACGATCGAAATGGCCGTTCCGGCGAACACCATATCCCACCGGGACGCGTATTCGCCGACGAAGCCGAAAATTTCCACGATCATCGTCTTCGGCTTTTCCGAAGGCGGATTACGCCGGTTTCACCCACTGCTCGGCACGAGCAGAACAAGGAGCAAGAGCCGCTACGCTTGGACGATGTTTACAATCGGATCTCTTTGGCCTAAAATGGCTAGTAATCCAACCGTTCAGGATGGAATACTCTTCAAAGCAAAAAAATAGATAGGGAGATGAATCACATTGCCTTATATCAACCTGCAAATTACAAAAGGCGCCACCCGCGACCAGAAAGCGCAGATTGTGAAAGAATTTACCGATACGCTCGTCCGCGTGCTCGGCAAAAAACCTGAACATACGCATATCGTCATTCAAGAAATTGAGGATGAAAACTGGGGCTTTGCCGGCGTGCTTACCGATGATTTCAAAAAGCGGTAACTTGCTGTGCAACTCTCGGAGAGGAGCCGGAAGCATCGGTTAACGGCTGCTCGTTCTCAGATGCCAGTCGCCGGCAAATGCACGTAGAAAACTTGCGAAAATCAGAAACCAGAGGGGGCACAGCCGCTCTTCCCCAACCCGCCCCTCTACTGTTGGGGTGCTGAAGGGAGGGCAAGACCGCTTGACAGGGAGAAAAACCTGCGAAAGTGCAGGCTTTTTCCATGAAAGCAGCTCGTTTTGGCGAAAAGCCTGCGATTGTGCAGGAATTTTCGGTGAAAATGGCGCTGAGCGCAGGTTCACGGCGAAAAGCCTGCACAATTGCAGGAATTTCCCGTGAGCAGCGCATCCAGCGAGCAAAAACTGCACTTTTGCAGGTTTTCTGCACGCAGTCGACCGACCGCCGGCAGGCTGCGAAACTCGCGCGCCGGGGGCTGCGCGGTGCGATCAGCGGCTCTGGCGCGTGGGAGGCTTTCACGCTGCCAAGCCGCTTTGCAGGCCGCAGCGCCTCCCCGGCCCCTTCCCGGCTGCTCCTCCCGGAACAACGAAAAAGAAGCATCCAGACCCTCTGTCTGCGATGCTTCTTTGGCTTCCCGTTTTATGCGGGAACGGCCTTTTTCCTTACGAATCGTCTGTCCGCCAAATAAACGACGATCAGAGACAACAAGCCGACACCGATCGGTATGCCGAACGCTTCGTACGAAAATGGCGCTCCCTCAAGCTTAAGGTGGCTTGTGGCGCGGTACTCAAGCCGCTTGGCGGCGAATTTCGCCGTCCGGACATCTTCCTGCTTCGCCAAGTCTTCAAACGCAGGCTCCATCGCGAACCGCTGCGGCGCATCGCTGTGCAGATAAAGCTGCTCGGCTTTGCCGCCGTGCTCGTTCCAGCTTCGGATATCGTCCGCAGCGCGCGTCTTAACGTCAGCCCCGACAAAAATCATTTTGTCGAGCTTCGGAGCATCCGCTATTTGATAGCGGGCGACCAGATTCAGACCGTGCCGGGTTACTACCGGCTCGCGTTTGCTTGATATCGTCAATGTCGTCGTCGTGCCGGAAGCCCCATACGTGTCAAAAGCCGAGGACAACGCCAGCTCGTCGGCACCGTCATACAGCAGAACCCCGTTCTTTTTCTTGCTCCACTGAAACGCGTTGTTCATAACATAGACGATATCGCTCAATCCGACCGTGAAAGGCTCCATTTGCGGATGCTGAACAAAATCGTAGGAAGGATAATTCATTGCCTTCGCCACTTTTGCCGCCGCCGGCTCTCCCATTTGCTTGGATATGACGTACAGCGTGGCATCGGTTCCCGAAGTCAGACCTGCCGAAGAGACTATGTTGCCGTCAGGCACGTAACGCTGATCCCTTTTCCAAGTCACCTCGGGATATGTTTTTTCCAATCTGGCGATTTCTCCCCAATGCGTTGCCGCAGACTTCCCGTTCAGCAGGCCGGTATCCGCCAAATTTTCCGCCCCGTTGCAGATCGATAGCAAGGTCGTTTCCTTGCCTGAGTGCTTCCTGATCCAATCGCGGACAGGCTTGTATTTCGCCTCATCCATAATCGGCATGAATGGGATCACGATCACATCCGGACCTTTGCCCGTCAGTTTGTCCAACTCGTCGAAAGTGTAATGCGGTACAACATCAACACCGCCGGTCAACGATTTGATGTTTTTGTCGGGAGCCGCCGCAAACACATTGTACGAGTCCGTCATGGAGAACATTTCGTATGGAACGAGAAAATCGAACACCTCGGTCACTTCATTCGCCAAAATAACGGCTACGGTCGGCTTTTTCGAATCATAGGCTGGAGCCTGGATGCTTTGTAAAGAAGCAGGAACCGGCTTATCGTAAACCGACATCGCCTCCTGCATCGTGCTCATGGAACCGATCGCCCCCATTCCTCCCACAACCAAAACAAAAACACACACATACACGATGAAACGCCATACTTTTTTCAATTACTTTCTCTCCCTTGGTTTTTTCTAGTTGCTTATTAATTACTATTTACCTCCTTAATTCAAGTGTATAGGGAGAAGACCAATTAATAAACTGACCCGAAGACTGTATTTTTCCCGGACTAAGGTCTAGCATTCTATCCGACGGAGTTACTTTTGTGCATGCCAAATGAATAATGACTGCATCTACTGCGGCCAAATGCTTCTTTTATTATCATAACTGACCGGCCCTTTTCTGAATATGACTCGATCGGGCTATTCTCGCAGCGCCGGCGAAGCATGGACTGTCATTCCGAGATCGCTTCGAGCTGCTTCGTGCCTAAACATATTTCCTTAATGTTCATCAGAAGTTGCTTCCTTTCTTGTTCTATATTTGCTTTTTACCCAGGCGGTAACGAAAAGAATCGTCGTTAATCCTCCCTCAATCGCCAAACTGCATACCGGAAACCAATTGTTAAAGTACAGAAAAGAAAACGAGGAATTGCTGCTAAAAGGAATCAGCGGGCTAGCCACAAAAAAAATGGCAAAACCAAGCACCCAGCTGCGGTGCGTTCGAGTTCCGAACAATTGAGCGGCCCCTTCCGACAAAACGTAATACAGCGTCGAAAACGTAATAAAGGTTCCGGAAATATATATCAGCATCAACAAAATATCAAAACGCTCCAAAAAAGCCAAATGGATCACCCGGGTATACACGTAAGTCGGAAAATCCACATGGGTTGCCATGTAAGACCCAAGTACCGCTATGGAATACAGCAGCATAAGCGTCATAATGAACGAACCGAGAATAACCGCAGAAGCTTTCATGCGAAATGTCTGCTCCGGGGTCGCGAGATGCGGCATTAATAGGCCCATCATTATACATATGCCAAACCAGCTCCCCGGGTAAACGGCCCCCTTCACAGCCGGTCCGAGTCCATTTTCGAATTGGGGCAGCAAATTATGCAGATCCATCTCGGGAATAGAGAGCAGGAACAGAGCGACCGTAACGAGCAAAATGAGGATCGCGATAATTTGCGCCATTCTTGCGATCGATTCCAAGCCGCAATAAGCAGCCAGTCCCGCGGCCAGCGTCATCGTCGCCGAGAAGATGATTCCCGGCGTATCCGACATAAAGGAGGATGACAAAAATTTACAAAATAACCACATGGCCGATGCGATCACTACGAAAAAGAACAGGACAAAAATGAAACCGATCAGCCACCCAATCCTTCCAAGTATAGTGCCGCTGTACTGGATAAGCGATTGATCGGGGTATCTCCGTCCCAACCAAAAAAGAATGTAGGCAACATAAATATCAATTAACGTTCCTATGACCATCGATAGCCATACATCTTGTTTCGCAAGCGCAATAAGCTGTGTGGGGAGAGAAAAATAGGTGAGCGAAGTAATCGAAACAAAGATGATAAAGAAAAACTGGCCGCCCGACAATTGGATTCGTTGCACACAGATTCACTTCCTTAGCACATCTTTTTTCATGCCGGACTTGATAATGCTGACCGATACGCTTACCTGCACATCCAGATTGGCAAGCTGCGTGTTCCAGTCGTTCTGCATCTTGTTCCACTGCCGCGGATATTTCCGATGAAGCGCTTCGCCGAACCCGATGATATCGCTGTTAAAAGCTCGATTTACTTTGCTTATGGTTTGCTCGAAGGACCGCTTCATTTGTTCCGATAGTTCCGTCTCAAGCATCGCGTAGGTCCGGATATCCGCCAAATTTATTTTTTTCTCCGACATTTTGAGATCGGCATCGGCTTTAACACGAATGCGCATCGCCAGCTTGTCGGCGGAGAGAACTGGAGTAACCTGAACCCGAATCCGGTTTAGATCGAAAGCGACGATTTTGGCCTCCCCGTCGGGCAGCTTGATTTCGAACATGCCGTCCCTTATCTTGCTTTGCAGCCAGGAAACGATCAGCGATTCGTCATCCATCAGCCACCCTGCAAGCTTGTCTCCCTTGAATACAGCCGTTTTGCCGATCATCATCGTCGACTGTCCGTCAGGGTCCGGCGCCACCGATATACCTGCCGATGTCGCCTGGTAGCCCACTTGCTCCAGACGGGGCAGGAATCTGTACATCTCCATCGCCGAAGAAGATGCCCGATTCCGCCGTTTGAAATATCTGCCCCACTCGTCAGCCGGAACGTCCTCCAATTCCTTCGATGTTTGCAGCGTATGACGGGCGGTTTGTTTGGAGATCAGCACCCAACTGCTCATATTTTGATGGCTGTCGCGCCAAAACAAATCCATATAATCCTCGATCCCCCGTCTGGCCAGCTTCTCGCCGATCAGCACGATTCTCGTCTGGGCCATAAACACGTTTTTTTTCGCTTCTTTGCGAATTTGATCCAGCGCCTCGTAAATCGTATCCCCGACAGCCGAATACATGGCAAACGGCCGCCGCTGCTCGGTTCCCCCCGCCGCCACAGGCAGCTTAGGGTTGACCAATTGGACGGTGACTTCAACCTGGTCGTTCGGAGCCGCATCCAAGCCGATCGCGGAAACAACAGTGATCTGATCGAAATTGTTCTGGCTCCAGCAGCCGCTGACAAGCAGCGGCAGACAGACAAGTGCGGCTATTTTTATAAAGTCTGCGAACGTCGTCCGTTTTTTCACTTGCGATCCCGCCAATCATCGATGTCCTCTCCATTTTGACCAAAATGCCCATCGTGGAACCCTTGTTACGGCTTTCACAGCCTCATCCCGCGAATAAGGCGCAAGCGGCGCCAAATACGACATCCCGAAAGAACGCATAGTTGTCAAATGGATGCCAAGCAAGAGCAAGCCGATAAAAACGCCGTACAACCCAAGCAGCGAAGCGCAAATTAGCATAAAAAAACGCAGCAATCGAACGGCCCCGGACAGTTCGGTCGACGGAATAGTAAAGGACGCAATGGCGGTTCCCGCGACGACAATGATGGTCGGTGAAGATATGATTCCCGCTTTTACCGCCGAATCGCCGATCACGAGCGCCCCGACAATGCTGATTGCGCTGCCGATGGCGCGTGGCATGCGAACACCCGCCTCACGCAATCCCTCGAAGGTTAATTCCATCAGCAGCGCTTCGACCAACAGGGGAAACGGCACGCCTTCGCGCGAAGACAGGATGCTGCTCAATAGCTGCGGTGGAACTATTTCGGGATGAAACATAAGCACCCCGACATAAACCGACGGAAACAGCAAGGTAATGAAAAATCCGATAAAGCGAAGCCAGCGTATGAAGGTCGACACTGCATAGGATTGGTAATAATCCTCTGAAAATTTCATCAAATGGAAAAAAGTACAGGGCACAAGCAGCACAAACGGAGTGCCGTCTACGATGATCGCCACCCGGCCGTCGAGAATCCCCCCTGCCACGTCATCCGGGCGTTCTGTGCTGAAGACGGTCGGAAAAAACGAGACCGGACTATCTCTGATCATTTCTTCAATATATTGCGACTCCAGCACGGCATCGATGTCGATCTGTCTCAATCGCTCGCGCACTTCGCCAACCATCGTATCCGGCGCCCGATCCTGCAAAAAAACCATGGCAATCGAGGTATGCGTGGCCGTTCCGATCATCAATGACTCGACGCGCAGCTTCTTGTTCCTGATGCGCCTGCGAATGAGCGAAATGTTCACTTCAAGCGATTCCACAAACCCATCCCGCGGGCCGCGCACAACGACCGTGGATGCCGGCTCTTCGATGCTTCTTGTTTCGTACCCTTGCGTTCCTACTGCAACAGCGCCCGAGAAACCGTCGGCAATCACGATCGTCTGCCCTGAGAGCAGCAGCGAAACTGCCTCACCCAGCGATGCAGTGTACGACACGACTGCCGAAATAATAGAGCTATTGAGCCATTCGTAAAGCTCTTCCGCAGTCTCGAACACGCCGGCCTCCTGCGTCTGGTGGAGCAGTGGGGCCATCACGTTTTCGTTCAGCAATTGCGAGTCCGTCATTCCGCTTATCCAAATCACGGCGGCAGAGACTTCATTGCTCCCGATTATGCATTCCCGTACGGATAGATCGGAGCTGTAGCCCATTTCTTTGCGGAAAAATTCGATTTTCTCTTGAAGCTGCCTGTCGTACATATCCTGCTGCACCTGGGGTCCCTCCCCGATAATCCGTATTCTTCCTATTATTCTCGAAAGCCATGCCAATATACGACAAAAAATTTAAAATGGGCCAGCGTTCTTCCGCTCTTCCTACCGGAACAACAAAAAAATGTTGACATCAAATTAGTTAGGTACCATACTATACCCATGGACAACGAAAATAAATTTCCCTCAATCAACGACGCCATTCCTTCGCTTCTGCAATCCAAACGCCAGATTGAGCGCTACAACCTTGACGTTGACGCGCAAGCCGTGCTCGTCGCGGCCAGGCTGATGGCCGCCGGAGCCAAGCTTGGACACGCGTCGGAAATTCATTTCTCCAGATTCGGTTTATCGACCGGGCGGTATCGTTTATTAGCCGACCTGGAAGATAACGGGGGCGAAGAGCTGCCCTCGCAATTGGCGGAGCATCTGGGCGTGACGCGGGCTACTGTCACCGGTCTTATCGACATTCTTGACCGGGATGGTCTGGTCTCCCGCCGGAGCAGTTCAGAGGACGGACGTCAGAGATCGGTCGTGTTAACGGAACAAGGTGCGAAAAAGCTGCGTGATATGGCTCCGGAGCATTTTGCATGGCTGGAAGCCATGGTCGGCTTGCTCAGCATTGAGGAACGAAGCGTCTTTCTCGAACTGCTTGACCGAGTGACGCAAGGTATCTCAGCGTTGGCGGACATATCAAGCGAAGGAAAAGAAACAAGCAAGAAACGGGTGTGACGGGCTGGAAAAACCGGCCCGTTTTATCCCTCATATAGTTAGGCTCCTAATTATATGGGATAGATGCTGCTAACTATTGGAGGGACATGGATGAGCAAAAGGATCATTGCGGACAAAACACAGCTCGCTTGCGTGACCAAGACAGTGGGTTCCGGTTCGATGCCGTTTGTGCTGTGGCGTGAAGTTATTACTTCTTATGCTTCCCCTGCCATCATGGCAGGCATTGGTGGCATGGTTATCGGCGACCGGGATCTTCTCATCGCGGCGATGACTACAATCGGTGGAGCATCAGCCTTGATCGCCTGCATGATTGGTCTCTGGCTGCAGATCCGGGGGATCCGCAACCAATGGGTTGGCGGCGCAAATCCTTTGGTGGTGACGGGATTTTTCACAGGAATCGGGGTCGCGCTGGGCCTTATCCTCGCGTGGGTAACAACCGAGTTACTGGCAATGACGCTGCCGTTCGATCAATTGGCCTGGTTCGGCCGGGTGTGGGGCGATTTCGCTTTGTCCGGGGCGATCGCAAGCACGATCGTAACATGGCGATGGCGTCTCATTTTGAACAAAAGAAATTCATTCCAAGGAGAAGATTGATGATGATTGTTATTATTGGAGCAACAGGAACAATTGGCAGCGAGGTTTTAAAACGGTTGGCGGACTTGGGCATGCCCGCCCGCGCACTGAGCAGAGAGCCTGAAAAATTGCTTGCCCGGCATGGCACAATAAACCGAACAACGCTTGAAATCGCATCTGCCGACGCTTCCGATCCCGAATCACTGCGCCGCGCATTTGCCGGAGCCAACCAACTTTTCCTCGCCATGTCCAACAGTCCAAAGCAGGTTGAGCTGGAAACAGCGGTCATCCGCGCCGCCGTTCAAGCCGGAATTGAACATATCGTCAAAATATCCAGTCCGGCCTTCGATCCTAAATCTCCGGTGACAGTCGCCAAATGGCATCAAGAAGCCGAACACTTCCTGTTTAAATCCGGCATCGCTTGTACCGCCTTGCGCCCATATGCGTTTATGCAAAACTTGCTGCGCCATGCGCCATCCATCGCCGCTCAACACGTATTTTACGGCTCCATGGGCGATACTTCCTGCAATTTTATCGATTGCCGGGATATCGCGGAAGTTGCCGTTCAAACATTGATCCGCCCCGAGCTGGCCGGCCAGATGTACACATTGACAGGTTCCGAGCTTTTCAGCTACCCGCAGATTGCAGCTAAACTTTCCGTCCTGCTGGGACGAACCGTCCGTTATATCAATATGGATCCCGAAGCGCTGCGACGCGATCTCATCCAGTACGGACACATGCCACCTTGGCTTGCGGATCATGTCGTGGAAATTCAGACGATGTCCATAGCCATCCCGGAAAAGCCTACGGACACGGTAGCCCGTTTGCTCGGCAAAGCCCCCCGCACCTTGGATGAGTTTCTGCGTGAGCATGCAGAACGATTTCAATAGCGGAATCACGAGCATTCGATAAAAAAAACGGAGCCCGCATATCCGCGTGGCTCCGTTTTTGTTGTTGCGCGCAAGAGACAGATTGGCAGCAGTTCCTGCGCGCCCGCTTCCAAGCCTCTCGGTTGCGGACAGGCTTTTATGAAGCAGTGCCTGTAACCGTCGTACCGCTCTTCGTAATTGTATATTGGACGATTTGTCCGCTCCAAAAGTGAAGCGTCAGTTTTATCGTTCCGTCATTCGTTTCAGCGAAGAAGTTCGGCGTAAGCGTAATATTGTTATTCGTATAATTGGGGGCGAATGCGTAAGCAAACTGCTTATACGAAGTCCAGTTTTGCGGACCGGCGTTGCCTCCGGTGGCGTATACGGCCTCCATGGTGGCAAGAAGGTCGCCGTTGAAGGACGCCGGAATCGCAAAGCTGCCGGTCGTGCCCGAAACGGCGCTCAGAGTCGGCGCGCTATGGTAGCGCACATGGATTTTCCAGGCCGGGCCCGAATTAAATTGGGCCGACAATACCGCTTTCTCGCCGAAAGCGCCGGAAGCGTACTTGGAGAGATAGCTTGCTTTGACGGTCAACACGCTGCCGTTTATCGTGTAGTCTTTGCCGGCTTTTAATGTAGTGCTGCCGTTCTTAAGTGAGACGAAGCTATTGCCGTTCAAATTTAGATTGAGCGCAGCGTCCTGGGCGGTCGCACCGTTCTTCAAGAAAATCAGATCGGTATCCGCGGCGGACGAACGTCCCGTCCAACTTTGCTTGATTACATTGTATAGGTCCGGATCGCTCCACGTGTATGCGGTGCGCTTAAAATGCTGGCCGTTATCCCAGAGCATATGGGTGACGTTCTTCGTTCTCGCATATTGCAGCAGGTAATCAAAAAACTTCAGCATCTCGCCGTGCTCGACCGCATCCAGGCTGCTGTCAAAGCCGAGCAACCCGTATTCCCCGAGGATAACCGGAATCCCCTTTGCCACAAACGTATTATAGGCGGCGTCAATCGATGTCTGGATATCGTTGATCGAAGTGGAATCAAATTTCGTATAGCCCGCAATGTTCACGCTGAACGGCCAAAACCCGTAATAATGGATGGTGGTAATTAAATTGGGGTCGTTCAGATTGACGATCGTGCTGTGCAGAGCATCCAAATACTGCTGTCCGGCATTTGTCGACAACGTAGGAAGAACAAGCGGACGAACGGCATTCCCGCCACCGGTACCTCTGACAACTTGGAAGAAGGCCGTATTCAGCTCATTGAGCAGCGTAATTTGCGTCGACGTATCCACATCGAACTTCGGTTCGTTGATGCTCTCGAACATCAGTTTATTGGAATGATTTTTAAAATTGTTGGCGATTTGAGTCCAAATAGCCTTATATTCGGCCAGCACTTGGTCATGATTCGCCCCCATCGTATTGACCCATTGCCACGAGTCGTGGTGCATGTTGATCATGACGTACAAACCCGATTCCAGCGACCAGTCGACAATTTGCTGAACCCGGCTTATCCACGCCGGATCGACCGTATAAGTCGGAGCCGGACCTGTGTGCTGCTTCCAGGTTACCGGAATCCGGATGCTTTTGAAGCCTTGGGCAGCAATCTTTTGAATAAACGCTTTGGTTACGACCGGGTTGCCCCAAGACGTTTCGTCAGCGCCTGTCGCGTCGAACGAATTGCCTAAATTCCACCCTGGCTGCATTGCACTGACATAGGTCTGAATGTTCGTTGGTGCGGCACTGGCCGAAGCGGTGAATGAAAAGAGACCAAACAACAAGAAAAAGGCCATCATCGCTGATAAAAATGATTTTTTTGTGTACATGACATACTCTCCTTTGCTTATAAAATGTGAACAGCCGCTTTCCGAACCATCCCTCCTTCGCCGGTCAAGTTCAACGCCACTATTATGATAGCGCTTACAAAAAATTTTACCAGTACTTGTTTTGTAAAAATACCCCAATAATTAACTATTTTCTCATTTAAAAATTGATTATTTTAATTGATTTCCAGTGTTTTGTGTGTTATGTTCGTAATTATTAAAGATCTTTAATAAGTTTGATGGCACGACTAATCGTACAAAGGAGTTTCACATGGAAAAGCTGCTTAGTGTCCGGCAAATTCAATTATGGCGTATTGCGATTTATTTTATTTTTGCTCTGCCCGGCTTTGCAATTGCATCCTGGGTATCGCGCACACCCGCTATACGGGATACATTGGGCGCCGCAACGGATGAGATGGGTTGGATTATTTTCGGATTGGCCGTAGGTTCCATTATCGGGCTGCTCTGCGCCAGTCACCTCATTGCAAGCAGGGGCGGGCGTTTTGTCATGGTGGCCGGATTAATCGTTACAACAATAGGGCTCCTAATCGTAGGAGCAGGCGCTTCGTGGCTGCCGTATGGGATCGTTGTGTTCATCGGGCTGGCTGTTTTTGGTTTTGGGAACGGCATCTGTGACGTAGCCATGAATGTAGAAGGAACGGCGGTGGAGCGTGCCGCCAAAAAGACGCTTTTGACGGGCTTTCATGCAGCTTTCAGCGTAGGCAACCTGATCGGCGCAATCGCCGGATCGGCTGCGGCCAGGGCCAATATCCCGGTGCTTGTTCATTTGGTGCTTGCGGCGATCATCGTATTGCTGTCAATTATTTATATATATCGATTCGTTCCTTCCGGAACGGGCCAGGATCGCACGGGCGATGCGGACAAACCGCCGATGACCGCGATGGATCGCTTGGCCGTATGGAAAGAGCCGCGGACAATTCTGATCGGCATTATTGTTTTGGGAATGGCTTTTGCCGAAGGATCCGCAAACGATTGGCTGCCTTTGATCATGGTGGACGGCTATCAGGTTACGCCGGCAACGGGATCGTTCGTATACGGCCTATTTGTAGCCGCGATGACGATCAGCCGCGCAGCAGGCGGCATACTGCTGGACAAGTTCGGCAGAGTCGCCATATTAAGGGCTTCCGCGGTGTCTGCCGTTGCCGGTTTGCTCATTGTCATATTCAGTCCGACTTATATGATCGCTTCGATTGGCGTCGTATTGTGGGGATTCGGCGCCGCATTCGGATTTCCTGTGGGCCTGTCTGCCGCAGGCGACGATCCCCGCGGGGTTGCTGCCAGAGTAGGGGCGGTCTCGACGGCCGGTTATCTTGCTTTCCTCGTAGGACCGCCTCTTTTGGGCGTGATCGGCAAATCCGTCGGATTGCTGCAGGCGTTGATCGTCGTGCTTGTCGGCGTAACCGTCGCAGGATTATTGTCCCAAGCCGCGAAGCCCATAGGCGAGCGAGAACAAGACAGGAACATAACGTCTTCGGAAAAGCATTCTGCGGAACTATAAGCAAAGGCTATTCCAAAAGCAGCAGCAACCGCTTAAGGAACAGCCCTTGGCAAGCTTTATCGTATTCCTTTGCCTGACGATTCCGTCCGCGAATCCCGGGCATATTTCAGCTTGTGCCCTTTGCGGTACTCATGCGCGGCCAGCATCGCAAACGCGATCAGGCTGCATACGCCGCAAAATTGCAAAAAAGCGGAAAAGACGCTGCCCTTCACTTCCGCGAACAGGAGCGAAAACAAACCGGCATTCACAGCTACTCCCAGAAACGTCGCAAACATAAAGAGCCCGGAAGTCCGTCCCGCTTGCTCCGGGGCATGCGAAGTCAGCAAATAAGAATGTGCGACGACTCCAAACACTTGTCCGCACAGCAGCATCAGGGAACTGGCCGCAACGGAAAACAACGCGCCGGGAAACCATCCCATCGCCAGCAAAAATATGCCGACCAGCAGGCTGGACACAGCCATCAACGGAACGTCGGCTGCGCTTTTGCGCAATCCGGGAATCAGCAAAGTACCGAGAAATCCGCCTATTCCGTTGCCCAAATAAAAATAACTGAGCCCGATTTGATCGGTATGGTAAATGTCTCGAGCCGCAACTGCCGGAAACATGTTGATCACACCGGCTCCCAAATTAAGAAAAAATATGGATAGCAGGAGCACCCACTTTACCTTGGACGCATCCGGCGCAAATGCGGAAATTTGCCTGGCCTGCGGAGCCGCGGATAAGAATGCCGTTCGCCTCATAAAGACAAACAGGATCAAAACCGAAATGGCAAAGGTAGCCAAATCGATTATGATAATGCTCCTGAAGCTAAAAACAAGCAAAAGCAAGGAACCGCACATGGCTCCAAGTACATTGGTCGCCCAACTGATATTGGATAGCAACGACATAGCCGAGGCTACCTGTTCAGGTGCGACGTTTTTCCTGATGATGCTGGACTGGGCCGATGTAAAAAGCGGAGTCGCCAAGCTCAATCCGACGATGACAATCAACGCCAGAATAACATTCGATAGACGGCTCATGTCCGACCAAATCATAATCGGAATCAATAGAAACAAACATAACAGGTCCAGCAGAATCAGGATAAAGAGGCTGTTATATTTATCCGCTAAAGGCGCCAGCCATTTCCCGCCCGCCAATATGGGCAAGTATACGCATAAGATCGTCCATCCGAGCAGTGTCCCCGCCCCGCCTTGTTTATCGAATATGTCATATACCGCCCCTGCCCGGAACATCCAATTGCCTAGCTGGCTGACGGCATAAGCGATGAACAGCGGCCATAGCGATCGGAGCCGAAGATGGGAATCCGGCGCAGCAGGCTGTGAGCTTTCCATGTGTATCCTCCTCAGGAAGCAACTTCATCTTCCAATTCTGTCAGCAATGTGTCCAGCTGCTCCGATGCTCCGAAGCTTTGTTTGGCCGCTTGCAATTGGCGCAGCGCCTCATCTGTCCGCCCTAACCGGCGATACAGCAGGCCGAGATTGATGTAATATTCCGGATCAGGCTGAAGATCGATCGCTTGGCGCAAATCGTTCAGGCACTCCTCGTACAGGCCGTTTTGAAAATAAAAGACAGCCCGATTATTGTAAGCTTCGCTCAGCTTCGGATTGCAGGAGATGGCCATGTCAAGATCCTGTCGGGCATTATCCAACTGATCCAATTCCTGATATACCAGAGAACGGTTGTTATACGCTTGAGCCTCTTTAGGCTGATAATAGACGGCCATGTTCAGCATCTCCAGCGCTTCTTCGTACCGGGCCGCGTTGTAGTAGATCACGCCGAGCCCTACATATGCGGGAACAGCGTCCGATTTGAGTTCCAGAGCGCGAAGGTAATCCGCTTCCGCCAGCTCGCTTTCTCCCAATTTGTCATACAAATCGGCCCGGTTGATATGCGCCTCGTAATAGGGAGGGCATAAAGCTATCGCCTGGTTGTAGTAGGAGAGCGCTTCTTCGTCGCGATCGTATTTTTTCAGCAGGTTAGCCATATCGTTATAATATTCGCCGTAATTTGGATCGAGCGCGATCGCTTGCTTGTAAGTCTCGTAAGCTTTCGGGAAATCGCCGATGATCTCGTATACCTGTCCCGTATTGTAAACGAGGATCGACTGATGCAGCGCGTAACGTTCATTGCCGTAAATTTGCTCCATTCTTTCGAGACCTCGCGTGCATAGCTCAATCGCTTCTTCCAGACGGCCCTGCCGGGCACGGATGTAGGCGAGCGCATTTTCCGCAAAAACCTTTATGTAATCGTACTTGGGATGATTGTGAAACAGACTGTCGATTTTCTCTAAATTAAGCAGCGCGTAATGTTCAGCTCTGGGCAAATCGACGGGAATTTGATAGCGTCCGTAGGTCATGCTCTGAGAATACAAAATCATAGGGACGGAGTGGCTTTCCGGAAATTGCTGGTAGAAAAATTCCAAGTATGGAATCGAGAGCCGCGCCAAGCCGAGCGAATACAAAATGAACGACATGCGGATAAACACCGCGTTGTGCGGTTGTTCGCCGTCCGGTAGAATTCGCAAGTGAGAAGAAGTGTAATAGGGCGAAAACATTTCGAACCAGGTATCGTACAGGCCGATTTCCTGCAATTTGATCGAGACCGGGGCGAGCGCCTCCAATTGTTCGGTCTGCGTCTCCAGCGCCAGGCAATGAACCGGATGTAAAAGCGATTCGCCGCCGCCCGCAGCGTTCAGCTTCATGATTTGTTCTCTGTGGTATTTGGCGCGGATTTGCGGATGGAACGTCTCGTAGTTCCGAACCGCCGCGGGGTCGTCCGAGACGCAGTGGTCTTCGATATAGGTCTGCAATAAAGCGAAACGAAACTTCTCCCCCTTCAGATTCAAATAAAAATCCAGGTAGGTGTCGAATGAGAGATACGGATTTGCCTCCAGGCCGACCGCGGCTCCGTCCAGCAAGGAATGCAGCTTGGAAGGATTACCGCCCGACAACGCGTAGAGTTGATCGGCTTGTCTGGGAGACACCTTGATTGTCTGAGGGACGGATGAAAGAAACGCCTCGAATTCCCCGCGGCTCATCCGATTTATCTCTGTCATGGCGCAGGCTTCCTCAATATCCTGATCCAAAGGGCGGTCGCACAGCAGGATAACCCGCAGGGAAGCGGCGAGCTTGCGGCGGCGCATCAGAATGCGCAAAAAAGATTTTACGGTCTGTGAAACGTCATGACCCTGATCGACAATAAGCATAAACCGGCGGTTCAGAGTCTGACAGTAATCGAGTAGAAATTCATACACACCGTGAAGCAGCTTCTCTTGATATTCATGATGATAAAAGCGGGTGCGCTCCTCTTGGGGAGCCAGGTTCGTCAAATCCTTCGGATACTTGAAATAGTCGGAAGGCAGAAAAGGAAACAACCGCTTCAAAGATTGCTCATGACGATGAATGAGTTCCGGTTTCGTTTCCGACGCGTCACGCAATACCGTCCGGAGAAGCGGATATAATGCGGCAAAATATCCGTGCGTTAATCGACCTCCGTTCGATAAAAGGACGGACTCATCCGCTAGTTTCTTATTTGCCCAAGCCTGTACCGTATCTCTTTTGCCGATGCCGGATTCTCCATAAACGGAAATAAAGAGACGGTTTCCTTCAAGCAGCCGGCTCCAGGCCTGGTCCAATTGCGGAAATATTTCAAGCCTGACTCTCATAGCTGTATGGATCATTATAACATACCTCCCTGAAAATGGATTAGCGTCAATGAAAAGAAGAGACCTAAAGTCAAGCTTTAGGTCTCTCTTTTCACTGCAATTAGTTCGCGATGTAAGGCGTTGTTGTCCGAATTGTGCTGGATTTCTTGGAAGTTTTTTTAATCATTTTCCACACCTCGCTTCCAAGTAAATGTATGGACACGTTAAATCAATAGTATAAAAATTACATAATATACTACAATGCCCATCTGAAACAAGCATATCACGCTTGGGGCTTTTTTACAATATACCTGACGCTATTTTGTTAAAATTTCTCACATTAAAATTAAGATTCATATGCAATTACTTTGCTCATATAATTTCATTGCATCATAAACAGGAATATTTTACAATATTAAGTGTATTTCGCGTTATATTTCATTACATTTATCAGAAATCATTAATGCCTATTACTATTGGGAGGTAGGTTATGAGCTTGGAGACCAGACTTCAAAAGCAGAATCTGACTGCTCTGCATCAGGCAATTTCCGAGAATTACCGAAATTTTATTGTGGGGCATATCAATGAAAGCTGTCTGCGGCTTGCCGTGTTCACAGGCGACTATCCTTGGCATTCTCATCCGGACTCGGACGAATTGTTTCTCGTCGTTGAAGGCGAACTTATTATCGAGATTTCGGGGCAGGACCCGATTATCCTGCAGCCGAATGATTTCGTTACGATTCCTGCCGGAACTATTCACCGCACCCGTTCGCTGGTGCGCACAGTCAACTTGTGTTTTGAACATACCGACTCCGGGACTTTATTTCATGAGGAGTTGAACGAATGAAAATCGGGGTTGCAGAGCTGCGGAGATTGGCGGAAATCACCGAATTCAAGGAAGCGATGCTTTCTCCGGACGGCAAACATGCCGCCTTGATCAGCAGCCGCGGGGATCTTGGAACTGATCAGTTTATTTCCGGGCTGCATGTATGCGCGTGCCGGAAAGATTCATTGAACCGTCTGTGGTCGATAGAATCGGCCGGCTTTCGATGCCCGCGCTTTTCCCCAGACGGAAGCTTCCTTGCTTTCCTCGGCGCATCGAATGAAGGCGACCACGATAGAATCTCCGTTATGACGCTGCGGGACGGTACTGTCCAAACCTTGACCCATAAGCTGAACGGCGCGGCTTGGTTAGTTTGGGACAAGGACGGAAAAGGATTTTACGTCGTATGCGACGAGCCCTGTCCCGAGTCCGAAGAGGAGTTCAGCGATTATTGGCATATCGCAAGCATCCCCCAACGATGGTCCTGGTGGCGCAAGCGGAGAGTTCTCCTGCACGTGCCCCTGCATTCGAACGAATCGGATGCCTGCCATTTGGAGAAGCTTGCCGGGCCCTGTTACGAGATCAGTCACCTCGCACTCTCTCCCCGAAGAGATACGCTTTATTTTGCAGAAGAAATTTGCGTGAACCGGGTCCATACTCAGCTTCAACTGCACCGATTGGACTTGGAATCAAAGGAACGACGAATCTGTATTCCGCTGCCTCACAGCTTCATGGGCACTCCCGTCCCTTCGCCTTCCGGGCGGTATCTTGCTTATGTCGGCGCCCGGACGAAAGAACTTGAGACTTCTCCGTTTGCTCTTCAGGATTACGTTCATGAGAACTCCGATCCGACGGGTTTCGGGGTAAACGCCTACGATACCCGAATCCATATACTCGATCAGCACGATCTTCTCCTTTATCAGCTTGGGGCAGAGGCCCCGCTATGCGCCGGCATCCCCGTAGGGATGGGCGTGGTTACACAAGAGATCCATTGGACGGGCGAAGAGGAAATCTGCTATATTGCCACCTGCGGCAATAAAACGGCGCTGGCCCGGCAGCATATTCGCGATGAGACAACGCTGTTGTGGGACGTCCTCGGCAGAGGCTCTTCCCGCTGCCACAGCTTCTCCTCGAACGGCACATGCCTGTGCATCCACTCGGAGGACGGAGTCCCCTTCGTTCCCGCCATGTTTTCCGCGGACAGCCCCAGGATGCGTATTTTCATGGAAATGCTGCCCTTCATGTTTCCATCTGAGTTGACATGGTGTCCCCCTGTTGAGATAGAGGGCATTCCGGCGAGCGGGGCATGGCTGTACACGCCGCGTCAGGGGAACGGCGCGCCGCCCGCTTCCGTGCCGCTAATCGTTTACGTGTACGGCGGCGCCGCCCCCCTTTGCATGGCCTATGAAGACACGCATCAACTGCTTGCGAATCAGGGCTATGCCGTGCTGGCCATCAACTCGTCCGGGAGCGCAGGATTCGGCCGAACCCGGGCGGACCGGCACCTGAATGACTGGGGGACGATCACCGTCCCGGAGACGCTGGAGAGCATCGGCATTGTGCTCCAGCGGCATCCGCAATTAGACCCTGCTAGTGTCGCTCTCTATGGGGGCAGCTACGGCGGCTTTTTAACGATGCGGTGCATTGCGCATTCCAAGCTCTTCAAAGCTGCATGCTCGATTTCAGGGATCGGCAGCTTGGCTAGTTATTGGGGCTCCAGCCATTACGGATACCAATATGGGCTCAGCGCTTTGCCCCGGTCATTTCCGTGGACAAATCCGGCGCTTTACGTCGAATCCTCCCCGCTTTTTCAAGCGGATCGGATCGCCGCGCCGCTGCTGCTCGTTCACGGGGAGTTTGACGCTGTTGTTCCCTTAACGGAGTCGGAGCAAATGTTTACCGCCTTGAAGGCGCTCGGCAAAGAGGCTTCCTTGATTATTTTTCACGAGGAGGATCACGGCATCCGGGGCCGGCCCCGGGCTAAATGGATGCTTCGACGCCTGCTTCTCGCCTGGTTTGACAAGCATTTGAAGAACGATGAAAAAGCCTGGATCTCATACACCTCGGGGGATGTGGACCAGGCAATCCGGATTTGACGATGATGAGACCCCTGACTTTCCGTATACAGCAAAAATCAGGAGATATCTGGCATGCCGACCCGTTTAAAATGATTTCAAAAAGTTAACGGCCTTAGCGATGTCCGCTTCGGGATCTGCGCCGACTTCCCGCTCGATCGTCAGGTAGCCCTTATACCCGATCTCCCGCAGGGCGTTCAAATAGCCGGTCCAATCCACGGCTCCTTCGCCGAGCGGCACTTCTCGAAACGCTTCTCCCGATTCGGCCATGTCGGCGATTGCCTGGTGATCAAGCGGCTCATAACCGAGCGCGCCGTAAATTTCGCGGGGATCGACTTCGCGCAGGCGAATGCCGTCCTTGGCATGCGTATGAACGATGTAATCCTTGAGCGTATAGACGCCTTGCACAGGATCGTCGCCGGTCACCATGACCATATTGGCCGGATCGAAATTGACCGAGACGCCCTTCGAGCCAAGCCCGTCGAGAAACTGCTTCAGGCATGCAGCCGGTTCAGGTCCCGTTTCGATCGCGAAGTAAGCGTTCATCCCGGTCGCGTACCGGCTCAATTCCTCGCAAGCGCGGTGCATCGCCTCGTAGACCCGGTCGTTCGGGTCGTCCGGCACAATGCCGATATGCGTCGTCACCACGTTCGTCCCCAGATCTGCCGCCAGATCGAGAATTCGCTTCGACTTCTCGATTTTGTGCGGGTTGGCGGCTTCATCCTGAAAGCCATGCCCTCCAAGGTCGCCGACCAAGGCGGAAATCTCCAGCCCGAGCGATGCGATATACGATCTCCATTCTTTACGCGCCGCGGCGGAAAGGTTCGCCGGATCCATTTCGCCGTGCACAGCGTATATTTGAACGCCGTCCGCCCCGATTTTTTGCGCCTTGATCAATCCTTCCTTTACTCCAACGCGAAAGCTGTCCACAATGACGCCGATTTTGTTGCGATTCGCTGCCGCCATTTCTCATTTCCCCTTCCTTTAATCCATATCGGATCGGATTATTCGGCCTCTTCCCAGAAGCGTTTGGCATTGTCCAAAGAAAGCTTCGTTCCCCGCACGCAAGGCTCCATCCCTTCGAATTCAACGGATAAGTACCCGTCATAGCCGGAACGGCGCACGATTTGCAGCGCCCCCCTGACATCGAGGTCTCCGTGCCCGGCAATCGCGCCCCGCAAATAATTTCCGCCTGCCGATCTGAACCACCCTTCCCCAGGATCATGGGTCGCCGGTCTGCGGTAAAAGTCTTTGACATGAACCATGGATGCATAAGGTGCATTATTGCGAACTCCCGTCAGCGGATCTTCATCCACGCAAACGAAATTGCCGATGTCGAGCGTCGTCCGGAAATTGCTGCGGTTCACCTCATGCAGCAGCGCCTGCACCCTGTCGCTGGCCTGAACGTAGTAGCCGTGGTTTTCCACGCTTGTGATAATGCCGAGCGGTTCCGCATAATCGGCAATTCGCCGGCACGCTTCGGCGAGCCGCGGCAAGTCCGCGGCGAATCTGCGAATCGAGGTGTCGGGCGAAGCCGCAACGTCGTGCCTCATCCGCTTTGCGCCAAGGGCGGCCGCAATGTCGACTTCCCGCATCACGCGTTCGATTTCCCGCTCGTAGGCCGCCTCGTCCAAGCCTGCGAAGTTGGCGCCGACGGCGTAATTGGAAATGTCGAGGCCGGCCTCTGACGCTTTTTTGCGAATGGCTTCGATGAGGTCCGGGTTGTCCGTTAAGCTGAAACCAAGCGGCACGATCTCAACGTGCTCCCCGCCCATCGCCGCAATATGATCGATCGCTTCGACGACGGTCATCTCCCCTGTCTGCATAGCCTGCCAAAAGCTGTAGGTGCTGACGCCGATTTTCATAAGCGGATTTCCTCGCCTTTCTCCGCGGACTCGTAGATGCCGCACAAAATTTTCATCATTTCCACCCCGTCTTCCACCGGGCTAAGCGGCAGTGTTCCTGTCAGAACGCATGTAAGGAAATGATCGATTTCATTCCGAAAAGCCGATTCAATATCGAGTCCGGCGTGATCCGTTTGCGGATGGACGTTCAGCATCGTATCGTATTTTTCGGTTACGATGACGACCTCCGGATCGATTTCGAAGCCGCCCTTATCTCCATACAGCTTCACTGTATTCTCATTCTGCTTGGCATGCAGGGTGAAGCTCACATCGACGACCAGCGATGCGCCGTTCTCAAAGCGGATCAGCGCGCTTGCCAGATCTTCGACCGTATTTCTCGACGCATCGTAGTCCGCCGCTTTGTAAAAAGACATATTGCGGACGTTCGCCCGGTTGCCAAGCTTCCGGTACGTATTGGCGCTGACCGTCTTTACCTTCGGCCTGCCCATCAAATACCAGCACAAATCGATGATGTGCACGCCGATATCGATCAGCGGCCCCCCGCCGGAACGTTCGACGTCGGCGAACCATCCGCCGGGATTGCCGAGCCTGCGAATCGTGGACGCTTTCGCAAAGTACAAATCCCCGAATTCGCCGTTATCGACGAATCGGCGCAGCATTTGGACGTTCGGATCGAACCTGCGAACGTAGCCGATTTGCAGCAGCTTCCCGGACGACTTGACCGCTTGCTCGATTCGCAGCGCCTCCTCTACTGTGCGGCAAAGCGGCTTTTCCACGAGAACGTGCTTGCCGGCTTCCAGCGCGGCGATGCAAATTTCCGCATGGGTATTGTTCCACGTACAAATACTGACGGCATCGATGTCCGGATCGGCGAGCAGATCGCGGTAGTCCGTGTACGTTTTCCCCGCGCCGTATGCCGCCGCTACTGCACGGGCTCTTGCTTCTTTCAAATCGCAGATAGCCGCAATGACTGCGACGGGATGGCTTGCGTACGCTTTCAAATGAAGCTCCGAAATGGATCCCGTGCCAATAATGCCGATGTTAATCTGATTCATACACGCCACTCTCCTCTAGTTCGCCAAGCATTTGCTCTATAAATCGTATTATAATGGGATAGACGTATATGACCATGAATAAGCATGCTCTTTATTTGCACGATTGTGCTATCTAAGGACTGGTGGGCTTATCGCCGTGAACAGCAACGAGTTGCATTACGGGATCAAGCACAGCCGATAATTTGTATTATTTTGCGATGATTGCCGACGAAAACAAAAAAGCCTGTTCCTTTAGACATGAGCGAGCTCACTCCAAATGAACAGACTTTCATTAGTGCATCAATGCGCGGACAAACGCTCCCCTTCAGGTTCTCCCTCCGACTGAGCCGCGCGCTTCAGCAAGAACGCGCCGAGCCAGGCAATGGCAACCAGCGCAAAAGCAACCAGGAAGGCGCTTTTCATTCCCGCTATCAAGGATAAAATCTTGAGCTCCGCCGTTTCACCGCCGCCTGCTTGGGCCAAATATTTGCCGGAACTGTTCGTCATCACCGTCACCAGCAATGCCGTGCCGACTGCGCCCGATACTTGCTGCAGCGTACTGATAATAGCTGTCCCGTGTGCATACAGCCTGGCCGGAAGCTCGTTCAGCGCATTGGTCATAACCGGCATCATGAGCATCGAAATCCCCAGCATCAAGAGTGTATTCAGAATCATGATCGTGATGTAGGAGGTCGACAAGGTGATGAAAGCGAACTGCAATAGCGTGTTGCCCACCAGCACCAATCCGATAATCGCCAGCCACTTGGCGCCGAATTTATCGAACAGCCGGCCGGTGATCGGGGACATGATGCCCATCAGGAAACCGCCCGGCAGCATGACCAGACCCGCCTGCAGCGGACTGTAGCCCAGCGCATTTTGCAGGAAGATCGGGAGCAGCATCATCGCGGAGAACATCGCCATCATGACGATCATCATGATCACCGTCGATATTCTGAATATCCGATACGTAAAGGTCCGCAAATCGAGCAGGGGCTGCTCCATTGTCAGCTGCCTCCAGGTGAACAGCGCCAGCGCAACGACGCCGATGCCCGCAGGGGCAACAACTTCAGGGCTAGACCACCCTCCCTGGCCCTCGCCCGCGCTGCTGAAGCCGTATACGATACCGCCGAAACCGATCGTAGAGAGCAGCAAGGACAGCAAGTCGATCTTCGGCTTCGTCGTTTCGGTTACATTTTTCAGCTTGATAAAGGCGAAAACAATGACTAATAACGCAACCGGCAGCACACTGTAAAAAAGAACCCGCCAGCTGAAATGTTCGACGATAATCCCCGACAAAGTAGGTCCGATCGCCGGAGCAAACGTGATGACGATGCCGATCGTGCCCATAGCGGAGCCCCGTTTTTCCATCGGCACGACGGAGAATACGACGTTGGTCAGCAGCGGAAAGAGCAGCCCCGTTCCCGACGCCTGCAGCATCCGGCCTATGAACAGCGTTGCGAACCCCGGAGCTAGTGCCGCTATGGCTGTGCCTGCGAAAAACAGACACATAGCCGTAAGGAACAATGCTCTTGTTGTAAAGCGTTGGATGAGAAAAGCCGTGACCGGAATCAGCACGCCGATCACCAGCAAATAGCCGGTGGTCAACCATTGAGCCGTACTCGGCAAAATCCCGATGTCCGCCATAATTTTCGACAAAGCTACATTCAGCAGCGTCTCATTCAGGATCGCAACGAACACGCCAAGAATCATCACCATGACGACCAGCAGATTGCCTTTGCTCCCGAACATCCCTTCACTGCCGGGATGCGCCGCTTGTTTGTTTACTGTATCCACTCTCTTTCTCCTCTCTCCTTTTCCGGTAAGCCGGTTCTGCATGCCAAACTATTGTAACATGCGGCCCAGACCGTCATTTCTTATCGATTGCTATGTTAGCAGGGCCTCTGCAGCTTGCATCAACAATAGCATAAAGGCATTGTACAGGAACGTAGACCCCTGCACAATGCCTTTTTTAAATATAACAATATTTTAACATACGGCTTGCTGCTTGTTGCTTGGTACGATGTCATTTACTCATTTATATATGTTCAACGGTAGATGTTTCAAGGATTGGCCCGGAGCGGAAGCAACCAGATTGTTTTCCAAGTCGAACTCAATCGGCTCAATGCGAGAAATTCGTTGCAGGAATGCTGTCAAGGCAACGTTCAATTCCAATCTTGCGAGAGGTGCGCCAAGACAAAAATGCGGGCCATTGCCAAAGGTTAAATGCTTTTTGTTATTATTTCGATGAATATCAAGTGCATACGGATTCTCGAACATACTTTCATCCATATTGGCCGCGCTCATCCACGCTATGACAACATCCCCCTTTTTCAGCTTGACACCCAACATATCGTTGTCCTGTTTGACGGTACGATGCCTTTTCGAGATATGAAACCTGTAGCGAAGCATTTCTTCGACAGCTTTCGGAACGAGTTCCAAGTCGTTTCTTAATTGTTCATATAAAGTCTCGTCATCGTACAGAAGGGAGTAAAAAGTACTTGAAAGCATATGACTAGTCGTTTCGACGCCCGCTCCTAATAAAAGCATTGTCGTTCGAACGACCTCATCGTCCGTAAATCTCTCGCCGTCGAGCTCGGCATTCAACAAGTCCGAGATGATATCATCAGCTAGATTTAATCGTTTGTGAACGACGATCGGATACAGGTATTGGTAATACTCTTTGGCAGCAACCTGCTTATTATACTCGATTTCCTGTTTGTTTTCTGCGGTGGGAGGTTGGAATAAAATATCGACCCAGCTTTTAAACCTATAACTATCTTCTAAAGGGATACCAAGCAAGTCAGCCATTGCCATGGAAGGCAAGGGTCCTGCCAGTGCGTGGACGATATCGACCGTGGCGCCTGCCTCCATGTCATCGACAAGTTTATTCGCAACCTGTTGGATCCGCGGTTCCCATATCTTCAAGCTGCGAGGGGTGAAAGCTCCCGACAGCAGGGAACGGTATTTTTGATGCCGCGGCGGATCCATGTTTGAAATACTTGTTTTCTCAGGTGCCGATCCTTCTTTATTATTCGCTCCGACAATGAACGTCGTTCTCGAGCCTTCGCTTGAAAATAGTTCATGGTTGCTCAATACCTGTTTGACGTCATCGTACCTGAATACATTCCAGGTATCTGTTTCTTGATGATAATGTACAGGGTTATCAAGCAGCATCTTCTTGTACCATTCAAGCGGGAAAAATTGTTCGGATCTCGTTTGAAAGTTGGTAATGTCTTGGAGTGAAATCAATTCTTTGTTCATAAGAAATGCACCTCCATTTAGAAATTTGAAATATCCGAAATTTGTACTTTTAGTATATTTTTATACCATTAGTATATATTTTAAGTTATCCGTATATCTTTTATCAATGATTCATTAGACCCAAACAATAAATCCTTTATATGTAAATATTTACGTCAAAAATAGACAAAAAAAATGGCCCGCCATCGTTGCCGACCGTCTCCATTTTTTTCTCTGCTGCTTGCCACCCGGGTCCGGGTTATTTAATCGCGTACGATAAATCATAACGGGCAAATAAATCCGACATCGCTTTCTTGGCTTCCGCCGCGTCCGGCCCCATGACGTACAGCTCGTAATTGTGATGATCCGCCAGTGTTACAAAAACACTGAGAATGCTTTTGGCGTCAACAATCACATTCCCGAACTTCAGTACGCATGAGGATTCGAATTGATTCGCCGTCTTCGAGATTTCCCAACCGATTTCCGTCGTATTATGCATGTTAAGCGGCCTCCTCGCCGACCTTCTTTCTTACCCCAAGCACTTTTTGCAAAACGATGAACAAGAACAGAAGCAGTCCGATCGCAATTTTCGTCCACCAGGAGCTTAAGGTGCCTTCAAACATGATCAGCGTCTGGATGATGCCTTGAATAAGAACACCGATCAGTGTTCCCGCCACAAAGCCGGTTCCGCCGGTCAGCAGCGTACCGCCGATCACAACAGCAGCTATCGTATCCAACTCTGCGCCCAGCGCATGCAAACCGTAACCGGACAGCATGTAGAAGGTGAAGACGACGCCGGCCAGGGAAGAGCAAAAACCGCTCAGGGTATATACGAACACTTTTGTCCGTTTTACAGGCAAACCCATCAGCATGGCGGAATGCTCGTTGCCGCCTAACGCATAAATGTTGCGGCCAAACCGAGTGTAATGAGCCAGCACGATCGCCCCCGCCACCACGCATAGGGCAATAATGACACTTATGGACACATACGAGCCGCCAAGTACATACACTTTGGTTTGCGAAACCGCTTTGTACCATTCGTTCTCAATCGTAATGCTCTCGATGCTGATGACGTAGCACAATCCTCTCGCCAGGAACATCCCCGCCAGAGTCACGATGAAAGGCTGCAGGTTAAAGTGATGTATCAGGCTGCCCATGCACCAGCCAAATACGCTGCCCATGACCAGTACTAACGGAATAACGACGCCCGGCGACCAGTGATGATTTTGTACCAGGCTTGCCGATATCATTGTAGTTAAAGCGATTACCGAGCCGACTGACAAATCAATGCCGCCCGAAATGATGACGAAGGTCATCCCGATGGCTGCAATGAGCAGAAATGAATTATCGATCAGCAGATTAAAAAATACTTGCAGAGAGAAAAATCCCCTGTACTCTATCGAGCCCGCCGCAAACATGACAATAAATAAAGCGACGGTCGCGAGCAGCGGAAGATATCTTTTATCTATGGTGCGCAGCCTCATGCGGCAACCTCCTGTTCCACTGTTTTTTGTTTGGATTTGCGTTTGGATGCGAGCGATTTGCGGAACGCTTCCGATTGGATCAGGCAGACGATCAGTACGACGACCGCTTTGACGACCAGCGTAATTTCCGGCGGTACGCCGATCGAGTAGATGGAAGTCGTCAGCGTCTGAATAATGAGCGCACCTATAATCGTGCCGGACAAATAAAATCTTCCGCCGTTCAGCGAATTGCCGCCGATAACGACCGCCAAAATGGCATCGAGCTCATACCATAGCCCGGCATTGTTTCCGTCTGCGCTGGATACGTTGGAACTCAAAATGATGCCGGCAAGGCCGCTCAAGAAAGCACACAGCACGTAGACGGTAAAAATGATGGAGCTCGACCGGATTCCTGCCAGGCGGCTCGCCGTCGGATTGGAACCGACCGATTCGATAAACAGCCCGATTGCAGTTTTTCTTGTTAAGACTGCAGCTATAATGAAGAAGAACGCGATAATAAATATCGAGAACGGGAGACCTAGCAAATATCCGCCTCCGATAAAGGAATAAGGTTTGGAGGAGACGGTGATGATTTGTCCGTTCGTGATCAATTGCGCTACGCCGCGTCCGGCGACCATCAGGATCAGCGTTGCAACGATCGGCTGAATGCCGAGGAAGCTGACAAGCAGCCCGTTCCATGCCCCTGCAGCCAAGGAAAGTAATAGCGCAATACCTACAGCCATAAACAACGTACTCATATCGCCGGCGCCTTGCTTGGAAATGAGCAGGCAGGCCATTGCGCCTGCGATGGAAACGACGGAGCCTACGGATAAGTCGATCCCTTTAGTGGCGATGACAAAAGTCATACCGATCGAGATGAGTACGAGGGGCGCCGCGCGATTCAAAATATCAATCAGGCTGCCGAACAAATGACCTTCCTTCATCGTAATGGAAAAAAAATCGTGATTATGAATGACGTTGGCGATCAATAAGAAAGCCAAAGTGACTAAAGGCCAGAACAAACGGCTGCTCATTTGGCTTCCCCTCCTGCGATTGCTTTCATAATATCTTGCTGGCTTATGCCAACGTTTGCGATTTCGGCAATTTTACGCCGGTCCCTCAGGACGGCAATTTTTTGGGAAGAACGAACGACTTCCTCCAGCTCGGAAGAAATAAACAGAATCGACATTCCCTCCTCGCACAGCAGCGCCATTTGCTTCTGGATTTCCGTCTTCGCTCCGACATCGATCCCCCGCGTCGGCTCATCCAGGATGAGCAGCTCCGGATTCGTCAGCAGCCACCGCCCAAGAATCACCTTTTGCTGATTGCCGCCGCTTAAGTTTTTAATTAATGCCTCGGGACCCGGCGTTTTAATATTGAGCAGCTCGATATATTGATCCGCAAGCTCGGTCTGCTTCTTCTTCGGTAAAAACCGGAAAATGCCGAGTGTCGCTTGCATGGCGAGAATCATATTTTCCCGCACTGTCAGATCCTCGATGATGGCCTCCGTTTTCCGGTTTTCAGGGCAGAAGGCGATCCTTGCGTCTATCGCTTGGCGCGGCGAATTCAACTGGACGGCTTTGCCGTTTATTTGAATTTCCCCTTGATCCGCACGGTCCGCTCCGAACAAAATGCGGGCGATTTCCGTTCGGCCGGAACCCAGCAAACCGGCCAGGCTCAATATTTCTCCCGGGTACAAATTCAAATCGAACGGCTCGATCGAGCCTTTGCGCGCAACCTGCTTGGCCTGCAGGAAAGGCTGCTTTGCGCTGTTCGTTTTATGTGAAGCCATTCTATTAGGCAACTGTTCCAATTCACTCATATCTTTGCCGATCATTTTGGATACGAGATCCATGCGCGACAGCTCTTCGGTCAAATATTCCCCTTCAAATTGGCCGTTTCGCAAAATCGTAATCCGATCCGACATTTCATAGACTTGATCCAGGAAATGCGTGACGAATAAAATCGCCAAGCCTTCCGATTTCAACTTGTGCATCACATGAAACAATTGTTTCACTTCATTCGTATCCAAGCTGGACGTCGGCTCATCCAAAATCAAGACCTTCGCCGAAACATTCAAAGCTCTGGCAATCGCCACCATTTGCTGAATCGCTACGGAATACGATCCAAGCAGCTTGGACGGATCGATGTCCATATGTAATCGTTTGAGCAGCTCCTTGGAACGGGAATTCATTTCTTTCCAATCGATAAAGCCTCTGCGCATCGGCTCGCGGCCGATAAAAATATTTTCGGAAACCGTTAAATTCGTACATAAATTGACTTCCTGATAAACGGTGCTGATGCCGAGCTCCTGCGCTTGCAGCGGGCTTTCCGCGCGAATCTGCCGGTCGTCAAGCCAAATTTGGCCTTCGTCAATGGCATGCACGCCGGTTAACACTTTAATGAGGGTCGATTTACCTGCACCATTTTGGCCCATCAACGCGTGAATTTCCCCCGGAAACAGGCGAAAGTTCACATCGGTCAAAGCCTTGACTCCGGGAAACTGCTTATGAATATGCTCCATGCGCAAGCGAGGTTTTTTATCTGTCACCTTCTTGGCCTCCTATCCTGAATAACGATCCGGAACCGGAAAATCTCTCGCCAAGCTGCACTTTGATGCGGCGTAGTGAGCTGTTTGGCAGCTTGCGAGAGTCATCCCGGTCCAATCCATGTTACAGTCAGATCAAATTAGTACTGGCGGTTCGGCAATTCTTTTTCCGCCGTTTCTTGCGGGAATACGCCTTCTTTGGTCAAAATGCGTTTAGGCACTTCTTTGCCCGCTACGACATCTTTTACGATTTGCATCACTTGCGGCCCCATCAGAGGGTTGCATTCGACAATCACGTTGATTTTGCCGTCTTTCATTGCTTGGAAAGCGTCCTTGGTTCCGTCCAGAGAGATGATGAGAATATCTTTGCCCGGCTTAATGCCTGCTTCTTCAAGGGCTTGGATAGCGCCCAGCGCCATATCGTCGTTGTGCGCGTACAGCACGTCCATTTTGGTGTTCTCCGCCTTCGCGGATTTGATGAACGCCTCCATGACTTCCTTCCCTTTAGCGCGCGTAAAGTCGCCGGTTTGGGATTTTACGATTTTCAGGTTAGGGTTATCTTTAATGACTTCTTCAAAGCCTTTTTTACGGTCGATAGCCGGTGCGGAGCCAGTCGTTCCTTGCAGCTCGACAATGTTGATCGGACCCTTCTGATCCTTCACTTTGCCAAGCAGCCATTTGCCCGCGTTGCGGCCTTCTTCTACGAAATCGGAGCCAAGGAACGTTTTATAGAGTGAGGTGTCTTTGGAATCTACCGCACGGTCAGTCAGCACGACCGGAATGTTCGCATCCTTCGCTTCTTTCAAAACCGTATCCCAACCGGATTCAACAACCGGGGAAAAAGCGATAACGTCCACCTTTTGCGCAATATAGCTGCGGATCGCCTTAATTTGGTTTTCCTGCTTTTGCTGGGCGTCGGAAAACTTCAGATCAATTCCCGCTTCCTTCGCCGAATCCTGAATCGACTTGGTGTTCGCTGTCCGCCAGCCGCTTTCCGCACCAACTTGCGCGAAGCCGAGCGTAATTTTTTTGTCGGCCGGCTTAGTCGCCTCGGCTCCTTTGGCTGCCGTGTCCTTGGTCCCGCTTGCCGGTGCGCTTCCGCAAGCCGCAGTAAGAAGCATCGTTGCTGCCATCAAAACGGCAGCGCCTGATTTCCACATCTTTTTCATTCGTTAAACCCTCCTTATGGTTCACCATCGTTTGGCGTAGCTTCATTTTAAAACGCTTTCAACTGCGAATGAATAGAATCCATTCTGAATAAATTAGACTCTTATTCGGTTATTTGCGGCGGCGGGAACCAAAATATTGTTTTTTTACGAATCAATTTGAATTTTTTCACGTGTCTAGCTGGAGAGACCCGGAATACCCCTCCATATAGCGGGTTGCAAATAAAAAAAGACGCCTACGTGCAGTCCGGCGACGTCATCCCGCTGGAGATCGAAAACAACGATCTGATCCTCTGTTTCGGCTGGATCCGCCCCAAAAACAAACATTTATCCCGAGCCGCCCAAGAGTTCGTCAAAGTACTGAAAGGCATAATTGAAGAACAAGGATTTTAGCTGGCAGCCTAACACGCTGAGCGCGAGCGCAGGGCGGCCCGACGCGGACGGCTAAGTCCGCTATTGCGTGGGGGGGCGGCCGACCAGGACGGCTAAGTCCGCTATTGCGTGGGGGGGCGGCCGACCAGGACGGCTAAGTCCGCTATTGCGTGGGGACGCGCGGGTAACTATTCTTTTACCTCCCAGAAACCGGGGCTGCCGTTTGTGAAGCGGCTCGCTAGCCGTAAAGCCTGCAAAAGTGCAGGCTTTTTCGGCAAAAGCGGCTCGTTTGGAGGAAAAGCCTGCGATAGTGCAGGAATTCCCGCTCCAGATAGAACTGAGCCCCGAATTCGGCGAAAAAAACTGCATATTTGCAGGAATTTATCGCTGCAAGCGCATCTTGGGGCAAAAGGATGCACTTTTGCAGTTTTTTTTCGCAAGGCCGGCGTTGTCCTGGCCCCAACAGCTTTTCGACGGCCGGTCACTCGGCACGGCGCGAATAAATAAGGGGTAACCCAACCCCTCGGTCACCCCAAAACTTATAAATGGTTAAATAAGCCTCATTTTATGAGGCTTCAGGTCTGTTGAGAGATGCATCTTAGAGCACGCATCCCCGCCCCGCGCCTCTTCTGCACGGGATGCGTATCTGATGCAGGGGGGCACAAGGCAGACTGACAGGGAAAAAACCTGCGAAAGTGCAGGTTTTTCATCGGAAATCGGCTTATTTTGGCGAAAAACCTGCAAAAGTGCAGGAATTTTCGCTGAAAGTGAGTATGAGCCTATGGGTTCGGCGAAAAGCCTGCACTATTGCAGGAATTGTTCGTGGACGGCGATCAAGGACGCAAATTCATGTATTTTTGCAGGTTATCTTCGTGCAGGAGAGCAAATTATGGTTCCCCCTCTAACGTGTGGTTTTTTCCACAGCCTGCACAATTGCAGAAATATTTTGCGGCCAGGGTAGCGTCAGCGGGCAAAAAGCTGCACTTTATACGAAAATAGAACGCAGCAGACCTGAATATCTTCATTCTATGGAGTGACGTCACGACATCATGGGAGTTTTTCCAGGCATTTTTTGCAATGTGCATGGCAGATTGTAACGATCGGCTCTGGTTTATCTCAATATTTGCGGTTTTCGATCTCGCGGGCGGCGGTCCCTTGGGTGAATACGCCTTCCTTTACCACGATCCGCTTCGGCAAATTTCTTCCCGCCACAAGCTCGCGGACAGCTTGCATTAGAAGCGGCCCGAACAGCGGGTTGCACTCCACCGTGCAGTTAAGCTTGCCGTCCAGCAGCGCTTGAAACGCTTCTCTCCCCCCGTCCACCGAGACAATAACGATGTCATTCCCGGGCCTCAAGCCGACGGCCTCCATCGCTTCCATCGCACCGAACGCCATGTCGTCGTTATGGGCGAACAACACCTGAATATCATGACCATGCTGCTGCAAAAAACGCGTCATGACCTCCTTGCCCTCTTCTCTCGTAAAATTGCCCGTTTCGCTGGCGATGATTTTCATATTCGGATTTTCCTTTATGACTTCCTCAAAGCCCCGCTTCCGGTCCAAAGCCGGCGCCGAATTTTCCGTGCCGCGAATTTCCGCAATATGAATCGGTCCGTTAACGTCCCTCATTTTGTCAAGTACGTATTTGCCGGCTTTACGGCCTTCTTCCACGAAATTAGAGCCAATGAGCGTGACATACAGTGAGTGGTCCTGTACATCCACCGAGCGGTCCGTTACGATAACAGGAATGCCGGCCTCCTTCGCTTCCTTCAGCACGCTGTCCCAACCGGTCTCCACGACGGGTGAAAAAGCAATCACATCCACCCCTGCCGCAATATACGAACGAATCGCTTCGATTTGTTTGTTCTGCTGCTGTTCAGCATTCGAAAATCTCAAATCGATGCCTGCCTGTTTGGCGGCGTCTTGAATCGATTTGGTATTGGCGTTTCGAAAACGGCTTTCCGAACCAACCTGCGAAAACCCCAATACGACCGGCCTCTCCTCTGCCTCGGGAGCTGTTGTCGTTCTGGAATCCGTTTGGAGCATGATGGGAGTCTTCGCAGGGCTCTCCTGCGGTCCGGGCACAGATGAACAAGCACAGAGAAACACGAACAAAAGGATGACCGCCTTCCCCCAACGCTTATGCACAAATTCACCCTCCTTCCTGAAATGAAGACTCACGAATTTTACTTGATGCTCTTGAGCGACTGGTGCGTAACAAAAGTCGGCTCTAACTGATTCAGTTCCCGCACCGCTTTTCCGTCGCAAGCGTCGTTCAGCAGATTGACAATCATATCTCCCCAAGCCTCTTCCTGCTGCGACATCAAAGCGGTAATCTGCTTGTTCGCAACTCCGTCCAGCAGCTCCGGCGAACCGCTGGTCGTAACCGATAATTGGCTTAAGCCCTTGGCTTTCCAGACGAGGATAGCCGCGGAACCCGCCAACGAATCCAGCCCGACATAAGCCTCAAAATGCGGATGCGCGTCTATCATCTTTTCCAAATTGACGATCGCTTTATCCAGACTGTCTCCGTTCGTTCTCAGCTCAAGGAGCTGTATATCCGGCAGTCTGGCCAAATAATCTTTGAAGCCTGCAACCCGCTGCTGAATGCTGGAAAACGAGGCAGTGCCCGTCTCGGCAATGATCATGCCCTTTCCGCCCAAGGCGCGATCGATATACGCAGCAAGCATACGGCCGGCCTCGTAATTGTTGACTCCTATGAAGGCGGCGCGTTTGCTTTGCGGAGCGTCATTATCGAAGCAAATGACTGGAATGCCGGCGTCAACGGCTTTATTAATGTAGGGCTCCAGCGCGGCGGCGTTCACCGGACTGATTGCTATGCCGTCGACATGCTGCTTGATCAAATTTTCCATCATCCGGATCTGCTGCTCGAGATTGGCTTCATCCGGCGCCTTGACAATAAGCTCAGTACCGAGATTGCGGGAGACTGCCTCCGCCCTGCTCGTCACCACCTTATGAAAAACATCGGCTGTCGAATAAACGATGGCGAACGTCCGTCCCGGCTTCTGCACTTCAACGGCGGATTCCTTATGCTCCGGACCGGCGGGCGCTGCCGGCTCAAGCCCGCAGCCCGCCGTCAGGCTCACGAGGATGCAGCATAGAAACAGGAATGCCATATTCCTATAGCGAGCCCGCATGGCCGTTTCCTCCTTCACATGGCTACACCTGATTACGAAATGCTTTGGTTGTGACGCCGGCGATTTTTTTAAATACCGAATTAAAATAATGCGGATCGCTATAGCCTACCATGGCGGCAATTTCGTATGACTTGGCGTTTGTCGTTTTGAGCAGCTCCATCGCCTTCTTAATGCGGGTTTTAATTAAATAATCAATAAACGTTTGCCCGATTCCTTGAGAAAAAATCCCGCTAAAATGGCTTGCGCTTACGTTCACATAAGCCGCAACAACCTGCAAGGAAATATCCGGATTGTCAAAGTTTTTATCGATATAGTTTTTGGCCTTGGCAAGCAGCTCGCCATATTTGTCCGTAATGCGGTCACGATGTTTAAGGCCGAGCGCAAGTACAGAGACAGCGCAGGCCCGCACCTCCTCCAGCCTATTGCTGATCAACAGCGCTTCCTCCACCGCGGCCATCTCCGACAAAAAAGACTGCACGTCTCCATTGGACTCGTGGATAAACGCAGTTACGGCTGCAATCATATCCAAAATGAGATAATGCCAATAAAACTTGCTTTCAGCCTCCGTATGATCGCCGATACCTTGTATGTAACCGCAAACAAAACTGTCGATCTTGGAGACATCGCCCATTTTCAAAAAATTGGGCACTTGATTACGGTCGTAACCGGCCAATCCTCCTTTATCGATGCTGACAATCGGACGGTTGCGCAAAAAATAATGGTAGCTTTTATTTCGTTCCGCTTCGGAAAATGAGACCGCGATCTCCTGGACCCGCCCTCTGACCGTTCCTTTGCCGTGATAAAACGTGCCGCCAACCCGCTCCTCCAGCAGCTTCAGCTTGCGGATAAAGCTTTGGGCCGCAAACTCCACATGCTCCGGATCGTCTCCTTTTAAAATCCACACATGTTCTTTTTTACTGCGCCTCATATGCAAATGGTCCGCCATGTCGCGCATCGCTTCTTGAAATAGCGGATGCGTCTCAACGCCGCCGGGCATCTCTGCAAGCACCACGAGATAATGCTTCGCAATCAGACCGATGCCTAATGTCTCCGCGGCATGAATAGCCTCCGCTGTCGGGATGGAGCCGGAGCACAAATCGATCAGCAATTGCTCCCTGACCGTTTCCTGATTGATGCTGGCTTTCAGCTGCAGCAGCTCTTTCTTTTTCAGCTCCTCGCGCTCCATATCGATTTTGGCTGCAACACTTTGGAGCACTTGGATCAGCTCCATCGCATTGATCGGTTTCAGGCAATATTCCTCCACCCCGATCCGCAAAGCCTCCCTTGCATAGTTGAATTCGTCATGACCGCTCAAAATAATGATTTTGATCGCCGGCATCTTCTCTTTCACAATCCGGCTTAACTGCAGCCCGTCCATAAAAGGCATTTTAACATCGGTCAGCAAAATATCCGGCGCCAGACTTTCGATTAAAGGAAGCGCCATTTCGCCGTCCGGCGCGTCACCGCAATACACAAATCCCTCCTTTTCCCACTCAATCCGGTTGCGGATGCCTTCTCGGACAAGGACCTCATCATCCACCAACAACACTTTTTTCATCAAATTCTCTCCTTATCGGTATGCTCACGAACACTGTCGTGCCAAAGCCATATTCGCTTTCGATCCGAATACCGTACGGATCTCCGTTATAAAGATTGATTCTTTGATGCACATTGATAATCCCAAACCCTGCCGGTTGAGCCTGGGTATGCTTACTCTCGGCAAGCAGCTCTCTAAGCTGCTCCTGCTTCTCTTTCGTCATGCCCGCGCCGTTGTCCGAGACTCGCAGCTCAATATTGCCGTTCGTTCCATAGCCTCCTGTAATGCGAATGCAGCCCTTGCCCCGCTTGTTTTTAATGCCGTGGTACAAAGCGTTTTCGATCAGCGGCTGAAGCGTCATTTTCAAAATAAGGCAGCCCAGCACATTGTCCTGCACATCGATCTCGTAGTCGAGAATGTCCCTGTACCTCATCTGCTGGATCGTTAAATAGTTGGCGATATGATCCAATTCCTCTTTGAGCGTAATCTCATCTTTACCTTTACTTAATGAAATCCTGAAAAAAGTTGCAAGCGCGTTCACGATGCCGATGACTTCTTCGCTTTTTTTATTTTCCGCCAGCCAAATAATCGAGTCCAGCGTGTTGTACAAAAAATGCGGATTGATCTGGGCCTGCAGCGTCCGCAGCTCCGCGAGCTTCATCTGTTCCTGCTCTTTCATGCTGGTTTCGATCAGCAGCTTGATTTTGTCGAGCATCGTATTGAAGCTGACGCCCAAATCAGCTATTTCATCCTGCCCTCCGCCGGGCACTTTGGCATCCAAATAGCCTGACGCCGCTTGGCGCATCTTATTTTTCAAATACCGGATCGGACGGATCAGCCGGTTGGACACATAGGCATAGAGCGAAATAGTAAACATAATCGTGAAGATAACGCTGACAAAAATGAGCGTTTCAATCTGTTTTGCATCTTTGATCACTTCCTGCAAAGGCACTTCGCCGACGACCTTCCAGCCCGTCAACTCCGAAGTCGTATACACAATAAATTGCCTGCGTCCTGCCACCTCACGAATGTCGTTGCCCGAAGCCGCTCCCAATTGTTGCTTCGTTAAGCCCACAGCGGCACCGGCTGATTTCATACTCTCAGGCAGGATGATCGGCTTCCCCTGCGGGTCCATGACGTAAAAGAAGCCGCTGTCGCCCATCTTTGTATTGTTGCAAAAGTTTTCGATGACCGACACATCCAAGTTCATCACCATAAATCCGATGACTTCGTCCGTAATCTCCTGTTTTACCGTCGAGACGATCGATATTAGGGGAGGATTATCCTCCTCCGCCCGGTCCAAATTGCTGATCCCCCGCGAACCGGCAGGCGGTATGATAAGCACCTCATCACGATGGGCCAACAAGCTTTTGAACTCCGGATAAAGAAACGGGTCCTCATCGATTTGGAAAATGCCCTTTTTCTCGCTAATCCCCTTGCCGTACCTGTTAAAAAGTATAATATTCGTCAGGCCGTTGCTGAACCGGTACGTATCCCGATACAGGCTGAACGTTTTTAATATATCTTTAGCTTCATCATAAGTTTCGCTTTGAATCAGCAGAAACCGCAGTACATTTGAGTTTTTGCTAATGTCCAAAAATTTGCGGTTGTCCGAAAACAGCACGTCGATATCGTTTTTCAGATGCTCCGCCACAAGCTCTGTCGTGGCAATGCTATGCCTGGAAACGGTATTATACGATTTGGTGTAACTGATAATCCCTACGACAATTAAAGGGATGGCGGTCAGCATCACAAACATGACTAACATTTTCGCCCTCAAACTGGAGGATATCCAACGAAACAATCTCATGAAGGTACCCCCGGGTTTCATCGTTCTCGCCCACCAAATTAAAGCGCTTGCAGTACTCATTATTGTAATCTTTTTTTGATGCTTAGAAAATAGAAAATGATTCGAAAATGTTTTGATTTTTTGTGGCAGCCCAATTTAAATCCAGGTTTTCAAAATGGTATATGCATGAAGAAATTTACTGTAGTATGGTAAAATGATTTCGAGGAGTTGATACACCGATGGAATTTATGCGCACGATCGCAGAGGAGAAAATCCTGAAGTCCATCCGTCGCGGGGAATTAAACAATCTGCCGGGCGCAGGCAAGCCGCTTCCCCCTGATGATCTGGAGAACGTCCCGGAGGAGCTTCGAATCGGCTTCAAGCTGCTCAAAAATGCCGGGCTCATTCCCGAGGAAATGCAGCTTCGCAAAGAAATGGTAACGCTTGGCTACCTGCTCACCGTCTGCCGGGACGATTCCGAGCACACAAAGCTTCAACGTGAGTTGTCGGCCAAGAGGCTCCGCTACCAATCACTGATGTCCGAACGGGGATGGCTGGCATCGGAAGCGTTTACCGAATACGAGCGTCAAATCCAACAAAAGTTATCAGACAACGGCGAATAATACATAAGCTGTAACAGGTTTTAGAACGAATGTCGAAAATGAAAAATAGCCCGCACCATCAAGGCACGGGCTTGCGACATTGAAAACCTAAGCATCGGCTGCGCAGCGGAAGCCCATATTTCCTGACGAGCTATCCGGCATATTCTGGCTGCGGGCAGCCACACGGTATCGGTTGCAGTAGGATTTGTGGCATAAATAGGAGCCGCCGCGCATCACACGGCTCGTCCCTTTCGCCGGACCGATCGGGTTCACCCGCGGCCCGTTCAAGTGAAAGGTGGGGCTGAACCAGTCCGCACACCACTCCCAAACATTGCCGGCAGCTTGGTACAGTCCGTATCCGTTCGGTTCGAAGGATTGCACGGGCGCCGTCCCGAGAAATCCGTCACTGGCGTTGTTTTTTTTCGGGAATTTCCCCTGCCATATATTGCACATGTGCTTGCCGCCGGGTTTAATCTCATCTCCCCACGGATATCGCTTCTGAACGAGTCCTCCCCGCGCGGCAAACTCCCATTCCGCCTCCGTCGGCAGCCGTTTGCCGGCCCATCTGCAGTAAGCTTGCGCATCGTTCCAGGAAATATGAGTGACCGGGTGGTCGAGCCTGCCTTCAATCCCTGAGCCGGGCCCTTCCGGATCGCGCCAACTGGCGCCTTCGACTGCCAGCCACCAAGGCGTTTGCCTGGGCGCACCTAAAATTTTGACTCCGGCTTCGGGAACAAACAGATGAAACACGTACGACCAGCCAAACTTCTCCGCTTCCGTCGAATACCCGGCAGTGTCTGCAAACTTCTTGAATTCCGCGTTCGTTACCGTATACGGATCGATGTAGAACGGATCGATGGTGACGGCCCGCACCGGACCTTCTCCATCCGATGGAAAGCCTTCTTGATCGTCGGTCCCCATCAGAAACTCCCCGCCCGGCAAATAAATCATATCCTGTTTGGCCGGTTGTGCGGCGGGAGTGGCGGGAGCAACCTGGTTCCCCTTATCCTCTTTGTCCACTACGCCGGAGTTGATCGTCAAGGAAGCCTCCATTCTGGAAACGGAGCAGCAAGAAGGCTTTATCGGATCTGTCATAGTTATGGCCTCTCTTTCTAACGGGTGAAATCGACAAATTTTCTATACTTCTCCGTCCTTTGATCCGCAATGACGCCTTTCCAATTCAGACCAAAGGCAAAATCATAGCGATTGCCTGCGGAATCCGCATAACACTCCATGTCATGGGGAACATCTTCCTTTTGTTCTTCAACCGTACTCATATCGGCCGGCATCTGCATCGGAAGCAGCCCGGAAGGTTCCGTTTCACCCGTTACGATTGCCAAAATAGCTTGATCCTGGACGCCAAAGTTCACTAGAATGGAGTCTGCTTCTTTTTCAAATTCAGCAACGACCGCCGGGTTCGATAATAGCATCGATACGATGACCGGTTTTCCCTTCATGACTTTTCTGGTTTGCAAAACAAGATCAAGATCGGTGGAGTTGGTTGCGACCACGGTTTTGCCTTTGTAGGAACGATTGAGCACTTCCCGCGGATCCCCTGCAATACTCGTCTCTCTGGCTTGTGCAGCGGTATAAGGTCCATACTGGAGACTGACCGGAACATAGCCGTTCCCTCCCGCCTCACGGTCCTCTTTGCTGTAACCGCTGCCCGAATTAGGACCATGTATGAAAACAAGAGCGAAATCAGCCTGATCAGGTTGATCCGTTATGTTAAAGTATTTCTTTACGACATCCAGATTCACGGGATTATCCACTTTTCCTTCGATCCGGTTGCCGAACCAATCGGTTTGAGCAGGGAAATACCGCTTCGGTATATACACGGTTTTGCCTTTCGCCAGAGGAAGAACATGATCTTTATTTTTCAGCATGACAATCGATTTCAGCTGAGCCTGGTATCCTTCTGCCATAAACTCGGGGCACCCAACGACGGCTGCACTTTCTTCCACCTGGAGATAAGGATTTTCGAACAACCCAAGGCGGAAAATGTTTTTGAGCAAACGGACAGCCGATTCTTCGAAACGCTTGCGCATGAAGCTTTCCCCGTGTTCCTCGACTCCCTTATGGTAAGCTTCGATTATGGGACCCGCTTCATTGTTGCCTCCAAACTGATCCACACCGGCCATCAGCAGTTTATAATGTCTTTCGGTCACCGTTAATTGTTCCACGCCCCAAGGTTTACCCGCAAACTGATCCACAGTTTCGGGTTCATCCGCGGTGATGAGCCAATCGGTACAAACAACGCCATCGTAACCATATTTCCGGCGAAGTAAATCCTGGATCAGATAAGAGTTGTAAGAATTCCCTACATTCTCCCCATTGACTGTATCCTGATTGAATGAAATCGTATAATAAGGCATCACGGCAGAAGCCTTTGCTGTTTTGCCGGATAGCTGAAAAGCGCCGTCCACAAAAGGAATCAGATGTTCTTCAAAATTATTTCCCGGATACACTGCATATTTTCCAAAACCCCAGTGTGCATCCCGTCCACCTTCACCGGATCCCCCGCCGGGCCAATGCTTGACCATAGCGTTTACACTATCGTAGCCCCAGCCTTCACTGATCTCCTGCTCTCCCGCAGAAGTTTGGAATCCATCCACATAAGCACGGGCCATATCCGCCGATAGCTTGGGATCTTCGCCGAACGTCCCGCTAAACCGATACCAGCGAGGATCAGTCGCGATATCCACTTGAGGCGACAGGGCGGTTGCGATACCTAAAGCCCTGTATTCTTTCGAGGCAATTTCTCCAAATTTTTCAACCACTTCAGGATCGAATGCGGCCGCAAGCCCCAAGGTTTCCGGCCACATGGAAATCGTTCCGCCTGCACCTTCATTAAATTCCTTGCTTGAGTCGGAACCGTGTCGGGGATCGGAACTATTATTCGCCGGAATTCCCCAGCCAATACCTTCTGCCAAAGCTTGTACCTCATTATTCCAACGAGCGGCAGCCTCCGGGCTTTCGACGGTAGTGACGAGTATATGACGGAGATTATCCTCAGTTAAAAACTCGATTTGCTGATCTGAAAGATCCCAAGCCTTAGCTCCGCTTTCAGCAAAAGGTTTTCCGCCGTAGGTGCTGTCAAACTGCCCTCTCTTTACAGCTGGAACCGACTGATGGCGGCTATACAACATAAGACCGGCTATTTGCTCAACGGTCATCTTCGAGGCCAAATCGCGAGCCCGCTCCTCTGCGGATAAACGCCAGTCTTTATAAGGTTCTAGTTTTCCGCTTTTGTTCAAGTCTTTGAAAGCATGCCCTTCTATATAAAGGATTCCGATTCCTGAAGTTGTCGAATATCCTAACATAGGTCCTTTTTCATTTTTCACATAGTTAATCGCCAACATGTACACCCTTTCTAAACATACTTCCGTGTGCTTAATGCCCGGCCATTCTTTGTCCGATTTTCTTTTGAACGGCTGCAGCAATCTGATTCGTTTCTTCCGGAAACTCGCTCGGGTGCCTGCGCTTTAATTCCTCTACATGGTGGCCCCTGCCTGTTTCTTCCAACCGCTGCATGTATCCTTTCAGATACCCTCTGGCATGGAAAGGCCCGCCTTCCTTCATCACAGTCCATAAGGGGTCCGTATCGTCACCGGAGCGGCGCATCATCTCATCATGCCACTCGTTCAAATAGTAAACGGCTTCCATGCAAATCTCTTTGTGTTTTGCCGCCACATTATTTTGCTCATGAGGGTCTTCCGCCAGGTTGTACAGCATCTCTTGATCAAAGAGATGGAAGCCGTCATGATAGGTTCTGATGTAGATCCAGTCACGGAAACGGACACTGCGCTGCACCACATGGGCACATTGCGATACAACCAGATAGTCCCGTCCGCAGTCTGCTCCTTCTTTAAGCACCGGGGCATAGCTTGCGCCGTCCCAATCCGGCATCGCCGGGGTACCCAACATCTCCGCCACCGTAGGAAGCAAATCCAAATGGTAATGAAGATCTTCATTCACGATTCCCTGCTTCATTCCCGGCCAGCGGATAATCATCGGCAACCGGCAGGTCCCTTGATCGGCGGTGCCATGCTCCCCGTAGATGCCGAGCTGCCCCATATTTTCGCCATGATCGGCGGTGATAATAATGATCAGATCCTCCATGACACCGTGGTTCTCAAGTGCCGCGACTAAACGTCCGATATGCTCATCCATATAGCGGATTCCGCAATCATAGCCGTCGATCATGGTTCTCATTCCATCCATGTCGGCAATCTCCCCCGGATGACGCGGGAAATGAGGAGCGGTCTCGTTGTTAAACGTTTTGTTGCGGAAATCAATATTTAGTTCATGGACCGAATGCGGACCGACTTTTTGCTTATGCTTCTCCAGAACGTCCTCCGTCAGCCAATCAGGCAGCGGATCATTCTCAAACGGATTTCCGTAATCCATAGGTACACGATAAGGGGTATGCGGGTCCCAATAATTGATATACAAAAACCAGTCATCCTTCTGCGCATTTCGCTCGATCCAGTCAAGAGCTACCGGCGTGACATGCTCTGCCGATTCATTGCCATATCTTCCGGTATTGATAATCTCGTTAAAGCCTGCATAAAATCCGAAGGTGGAATGGCGCTGGGCAAACGGACTAATTAAAACGGTATTCATGTCTGCCATCAGCTGCAAATAAGAAGGGAACGAACCTCCGCGTGTAAGCTTCCCCATCAATTCCCGCTTGCTGCCTTCGGGCTTCATGTCTCCCGCTGTACCGCCATGGCCAACCAAACCGTTGCGAATCCCGAATTGGCCGCTCATGAGCGCTGTCCGGGAAGGAGCGCAAGGGGCATCCGAAGTGTAATAGTTGGTGAAACGAACCCCTTCACTAGCTATTTTGTCAATATTGGGAGAAGTATTCCGATGATACCCGTAGCAGCTTAAATGGTCGGGACTGGTAGAATCCAAGTCCAGAAATAAAATTCTCATTTACTTTCGTCCTTTCTTATTTAAGATCCGTTTTGCCCTATATCAGCGATCTTTCTTCCGACGCTCTGCGAATCGCTACAGATTGGCGTTCAATAATTTGTGGAGATAATAAAATTTGCTTATCGTAATTTTCCTTCTCATTTATATAATCGAACAGCAATCCGGCCGCTTCAACGGCCATTTGGTAAACGGGTACATATACGCTTGTAACAGCCGGGAAGCATTGTTCCCCATCTTTATAGTGATGTTCTTCCGTTATAATCGAAACATCCTCCGGAACGCGCATCCCGATATTATTCAAATAATTGATGGTAGGCTGCACCTTGCCAATGTCCCTGATCATAAGCGCTGTCGGTTTCTCATTCCGCGAAAACACTTCTGAAAGCACTTCGATATGCGCGTCAAGGTCACGCCTGCTTTCTCGGATTTCCACCTGCAAAAGCGGGTCTTTTCTCCACTCTTTGTATTGAGTGACGAATGTGGAGACTTCCGACCGAACGAAATTAAATATCGCTATCTTTCGATGATTTCGTTCATATAAATAATCCAGTGATTTCCAAATATTTTGTTTGAACTGTGCGTACACATTCAACCCGCGGTCCGAAACGAGCCTTTCCCCAATATAGACCATCGGCGCTTCGCTCTCGATCAGCTCAAAGAATGAGGAATTTCTCAATGGAGCACTTCCGAACAACAGCCCGTCAATTCTTTTTTGTTTCAAAAAGGACGTATACTGCGGGAGACATGCGCCGGATGCCAGCTTATCCTCTTCACAGGGTTCGTTAATAAGGAGCAAGTGATATCCTTGCTCCATAACCTTTTCAGTAGCTCCCCTTATAAACTCCATGGGATAGGTCGAAAATCCGTGCTTCGAACTAATAAAATGAGGGAAATATAATCCGATCAGCATAGTTTGGTGTTTCGCCAGGTTTTGAGCGGTAATGCTCGGAACGAACCCCAGCGTCTTCATAGCCTGATCTACCTTCGTTTCCGTTTTACGGCTAACATACCCGCTTTTATTGAGCACTCTTGATACAGTAGAAATGGACACGCCCGCTAATTTTGCCACATCGTAAATAGAAACTTTCATTTTTCCAACCACCAAAACCTTTTTTCATTCAGTATATCAAAAAAAGGCATTAAGCATGGAGTTCCGCCGTTGTTGAATGCTCTTTTTTTGTTGAGGAATTTTGAAAAACTTCTTGCGGGATTTTAAAGTATCTTAAGGCTATTGCGGTGCCAATGTAGGCCACAAGCGGAACCCCAGCATATAAGTACAGAATGACTTTAAGCACCTCGGGACTCTGTACCTGTCCGGCCACGTAACCGACAGCGCCCAAGATCGCTCCCGTCAAGCTGCCGCCAAGGGCCGATCCGAGCTTATTCACGAACGTACAGGCGGAAGTAACCGTTCCGGCACCTTCAACTCCGGTTTTCCAATTCCCATATTGCACACAATCGGGAATCAATGCCCATACGATCGAACCGCAAAATGTACCAAGAACCTGCTTCAAAATCGTCGCGATTAAAATAACGGTCACATTATCAGTAGGAATCAGCATCATGATTAAGGTCGGTACGGCCGCTGCAAGACTACCGTAAAGGAATACATTTCTTTTACCGATCTTCCTGGCTAAATACGGGGTAAACGCGTAGATCGGAAGAGATAATATCGTGCCCCACAGCGAAATTTGGGAATACAGTTCCATATGATTTACATTGTACTTCCAAAAGTAAAGAGATACCGCGCCATTGGTTGTCGTTGCCGTCAAGTTCATGAAAAAGGATAACATCAAGATCAATAAAGGCTTATTTTGCACAATCAAGCTCAACTGTTTCTTGATGGGAGGATGCTGATGCTGAGTACTCTTCCGATCCGCCGTCATATCATGGCGTTTTACGCCATTTGCACAAATCCAGAAAGAAAGCGATGCAATAATGGTAAGAATAAATACGGTAACAAACCATCCTTGCTGGCCTGTTCCGAAAAAAGCAACCATCGGGAGAACCCCTGCGTTAACGATGAGGCCTGCCGGAACCAGCATAAATTGCTTGGCCATCGTAATTGTGGTCGTTTGATTCGGATCTTTACTCATGACCGCCGTCAGTGAGTGGTAAGGAATGTTAACAACGGAAGACATGAACGAATAGCATAAATAAGTGAGAGCTGCGTAGACAATTTTGCCCGTTGGGCTCAAATTCGGCGCTGTGAACATCAAGATCATTACTGCCGCCAGCAGCGGTGCCCCAAAAATAAGATAAGGCCGAAAACTGCCCCACTTCGTTCGCGTACGGTCGGTGAGCATTCCCATAATGGGATCGAATATGGCATCAAGGAGCCTAACCCCCAGGAACAGCGACCCTACTGCGACCGGGGATACTTTGAAAACGTCCGTATAAAAATACATGAGAAACGATAGCTGAATGTAGAAAAATATGTTAGAGCCAAGTCCGCCGAAAGCATATTGAAAAATTTCGCTTTTTTGGGCAAGTTGCAGCTTACCGGTGCTCATGGTTATTGTCCTCCATATTGGGCATTATATTTTGAAAGCAAGTGATGTCAGACTATCCTTCCTGCGAGCCGGATAAAGTATAGGGCCATATCTTTTCTTTCAGGCGGCAGCTTCAAGTTCACAAAACCCAAAATGACATCCTCTTGGATTTCCGTTATGCCTCCGCCATTCGTATAATGCCCAAAACTCTCCAGCATCTGTTCTCTCATTTCTTGAGGAACCGTGTTTAGAAGCGTCCACATTTGATATTTTGCTCCCTTGGTCCAGGAAAGATGTTCAAGGCCCGGGAGTACGATCGCTTGCGCTACTTCTTGTTTTTGAACAATTAATTCGGAGGGGCTCATGTTTCCGTCCGCCGGAATGCCCAGACGCTCATATTGCTCCATCGGAGCATCATTCTGATTCATCATTTCGGCCATCATCCGAATGAGCCGCAATTCTACGTCGAGATCCTCCACCTCTTCGGTTTGTTTCGGATCTTGCAGCAGATCGTACAGTTTTGAACCGTATTGAAAAGGATTTGTCCTGCCTTGTCCTGCATGAATTTTCATGGTCCGGCAGCCTTTTGTGAATGAAAAAGGGTCCTGCAGCTCAATATCCTGAAGCTCCTGCGGTGAAAATAAGCTACGCATATGTGTGGGCATGAGCGTATATTCGAATAGCGGGCCGTTGTCCGGAGATACCGGGCCTCTCATATATACATATTGACCGTCCGTTATATTTACATGACTGCCGTGAAAGCCGAATAATGCCGCATCGCGAATTTTAGCATCCGACCGTATGGTATCTTTCAACGGCTTTCCGCTCAAATGTTCCGGAAGCGGTACACCAAAAAAATCAAGCAGCGTAGGAGCCAGATCCACGGTTTGGACAAGCGCCGACCTTCTCTCCCCTTTAACGCCCGCCCGGGGATCCCAGACAAACAATGGAGTGTTGGCAATTTCCTGATAAAGCGGCATGACCGACTTGGACCACCATCCGTGTTCCCCCAATAAGTAGCCGTGGTCCGTATTGACAATCAACATCGTGTCCTTCCACATGTCGTGTTCATCCATCAGATCAAGTACCCGGCCCAAGTTACGATCACACATGCTAAGCAGTGCGGCATATTGATATTTTCCGTGTTGGACTACTTCCTCGGATTCCTGAACAAAATAATACGGCGGCCAATCAAACGGTTTTCCATTATATTCGTGAGGGTATAAATCTTTATATTGCTGATAAGTGAAAAAAGGTTCATGCGGATCAAACGTTTCCAATTGCAAAAACCAGTTGTCCGCATCTTTATTTTTTTCTATAAACTCCAAACCATATTTAAAGGTTTTTGTTTGCGGATGTTTTTCCTCATCTTGCATATATTTGCGATTAATCGTGTCGTGCCGGAGCATATTCTGAAACACGGGATGCTTTGCGACAGGAATCTCGGACTCCGCAATATCAGGGTGATTAACCTCCCCTTTCCACGGGTCGCCCTCCTGCCCCCGGCAAAACTCGGCAGAACTATAACGGGTATGGTATGTTGCCCCACCATCTTCCCAATAATGCTGATGATCGGTAACAAGATGCGTATACACCTGATTCTTTTTGAGTCTCTCGGGCATACAGTCATCGAATGGCTCAATGGGCCCCCAGCTTCGATGCAAGAAATTATAGCGTCCTGTCAAAAGATCCCGTCGAGCCGGCATGCAAGGCATACTCCCGACGTAACATTGATCAAAAGTAACCGTTCTTTCACCCAATCGCTTAAAATTCGGGGCAATGGTCCATTCACACCCATAGTTCGGAAGCATATGACGATTCAGCGAATCAAACATCACCATGATAGCCCGCATCATGCTTCACCTCCCATATTCATTTTGCCGATCGATACTGCTGTCTGCCGTCCTGCTTTCGTGTTCATCTCTGATTTCTCTCCATCCAAGGTAAGATTGAGCGCCCTGTTCTAGAAGCGCTTCCACATTGAATAAAAAACACCAAGCTTATCGCTAAAAACGAATACTTATTGTGATTTGTTTTTGTGGAAGCGCTTCTACATTTTATAAAAAATAAAAAGCGAGCGCTTTCTTGACTCAATTTTAAATCAAAACAGAACGTTGTGCAACTACTAAAATTCAAAAAGATAAAAACATGTTAAGAAAAATAGAAGCATGGCGAAATTTCCTTGAAATTTCCGTGAAAATTCTTTTGAAATGGCTTGTAAAAATTTCAAAATGGAATAAAGTTTATGGGACAGCTTGGATAAGGGATTTTCAACCGGTCCCGTTCATCGTTTTTTTTCCATAATTTGTAATGACTCCCCTCTGATTCGGATATTTTAACCCGTGTGAGTAAATCATAAGGAGGAATTTGCCGCCGAGCAGGACGTCTGGAATGTGTTTTTATATGAACATGTCAAGCGTGTGCTGTTTGATCACTCAGTTTTTGGGCCCGAGATGAAGCAAGGTCAAATGATTATGGTATGGACCGGCGCCGCCAACCGCGATGAATCTCAATTTGCCCATGCGGAAAAGTTTGATATCCATCGACCTGGAAATCAACACCATCTCACCTTCGGGTCCAGCCCGCATTTCTGCTTGGGCGCTCCGCTGGCTCGTATGGAAGCTTACACTGCTTTAACCGCATTTGTGAAACGGTTCACTAATATTCATTCGGTGGAGGAATTCGCGGTGACCGAACATTTGACCGATTCAGCGATGGGCCAATCTCTTAAAAGCCTTCCAATTCGCTTAGCTTAACGCTTATCGGCATAGGCGATCATCTAAACAGACTCAGCTTGCAAAATAAGCCAATACAAAAAGAGGCTAACCCATAGGCAACACTTGTTTGCCCAGGGAACCAGCCTCTTTCCTCTGTTTGCCGTCGTCTGCTCATGTACGCAACGCTTACCCCTTCACCGCCGAGCCGACCGTGAGCGCCTTTTCCACCTGCTCGCTGAACAGCACGTAAATCAGCACCGTCGGCAAACTCGCAATCGTCATGGCAGCGCCCATCGCGCCCCACTCCGTCGTGAACTGCCCTTGGAAGAACAGCAGGCCTAGAGGCAGCGTCTTCAAGGTCTCCTTCGTAATCAGCATTAGCGCCATCGGGAATTCGTTCCACGCAGCGAGGAAGACGAAGATGACCATCGTCGCAATCGCCGGCTTCACGATAGGCAGCATAATGCGCAGGAAAGTCTGGTAGATCGTCGCCCCGTCGATACAGGCGGATTCCTCCAGTTCCACCGGAATGCTGCGGAAAAAGCCGTAGAACACCATCGCGGAGAACGACAAGTTGAACGCAATATACGGCACGATCAGTGCCAAGTAAGTATTCGCGAGATGAAAATCTCTCACCAGAATCGCCAGCGGAATCATGATGACCTGTACCGGTACGAACATCCCGATGATCACATAGGTGTTCGCAATTCCCTTGAGGCGCCACTGCATTCTTGATACCGCATAAGCGAACATGACGGATAGCGCAATTGTCCCCACCACCGTTACTACAGAAACAAACAGGCTATTCATAAAATACATCGGCACGTTGAATTTGGACCACGCCTGCATATAGTTTTCCCAGCGGAAGCTCGTCGGCGGACCGAAAGGGTTCGTGACGAAAATTTCGTTATTATTTTTCAAAGAATAAAAAACCATCCAAAGTAACGGATACACCGAAATGACTGCATAAATCCACAGAAACAATTGTAAAACCGGTTGCTTCTTTCTCATTCTGGCTGCCCAGATCATTCTCCCTCACCTCCTCTAATATACGATCCGTTCTCGAGCCACCAGACGGTTAATCACGAGCGTCACCAAAAGACATTCGATGACCAGGAACGCCGCAGCCGCGCTGCCGTAGCCAAACTCATTGACGCGGAACGCCGCACGGTACATCAGATATGTGAGCGTATACGTCGTCGTACCCGGACCGCCCCCCGTCATGATGAACATGTTGGCAAAGGCGTTCAGCCCGCCCGTCACCGCGAGCACCAGGCAGAACTTGTACGTTTCCGCCATGAGCGGAATCGTAATATGCCAGTGTGCCTTCCAGCGCTCGGCTCCGTCAATGCGCGCCGCTTCGAGATACTGCTCAGGGATGGAGCGAACCGCCGCCAACAGCAAAGCAAAGTGGTAGCCCATATATTGCCATGCATTGACAGCCGCAATCGCGAAGATCGCCGTAGTCTCGTTCGTCAGCCAGTCCTGACGATATTCCCAGCCGAACATCTCGAACAGCTTGTTGATGAGACCGTATTGCCCGTTATACATCGCCAACCACAGCTGGCATACTACAGTGATCGAGAGCACTACCGGTATGAAGTAGCTGATTCGCAGCAGCTTGCGCCCCTTCAGCTTCGCATCCGATACCGCCAGCGCCAGCAGCGTACCGATCCCGATCTGCAGCACCACCAGCACGACTGCGAAAACGATACCGTTATAGAGCGACGTATAGAAAATGCGGTCTTTGAAGAGCCGCGCATAATTGTCGAGTCCGATGAACGTGCCTGGCGTAAGTCCGTCCCAATCGAACAGACTGCGGTAAAAAACCTGTATAATCGGCCAGAACACCATGACGGTAAACAGCAGCAGCGTCGGCAACGTGAAAAGCGCGATCGCCAGCTTATTGCCCATAAATTTTTTCATAGCATTTCTCTCCCCTGCCTAGAAAGTACTCGCACCGGCCACAAAACTGCATGACCGGTGCGAGGGAGACGACGTTTACTTCACTGCATTTTCCAAATCTTTAACGAACTGATCTGCCGTGTAGGTTCCTGTCATCAGGTTTTGCGCCGCATCCTCTACAGCGGCTTTGAACTTCGGATTGGACAAGCCCCATGTGAAAGCGGTAGTGCTTGTAATGTTGGGAATGTCCTTGGACAGCTGTTCCATCATTGGCGGGTATTTCTTCTCAATCGGCTTGTCTACCTTCGTCGCTACGATTGGGTTGGCTCGCTGCGTGTACTTGTACTCGGCGTATTTCAGGGACATGAAGCTTGCCACCTTCGCAGCCAGCTCCTTATCCTTCGTGTTCGCCGATACCGCGTAGCCGGAAGGACCGCCGGAGCCGCTGAATGCCAGCTTGCTCTTCTCGTAGGAAGCCGCGTCCGGAGCCGGGTAGTACATATAGGCTGCCTTATCGCCAAGCGCCTTCGTTGCCGCCTCGATCTCCCACTGGCCGTTCAAGAACATCGCCGCCTTGCCCTCATGGAACATGGCCGCAGCTTGGTCGTAGTTCAGGTTCGTTGCGCCCTTCGGCAGCAGACCCGCCTTCACCAAGTCCACAACGTTTTGAGCCGCCTTCTTGTACGCCTCGTCGGAAGGCTTCGCCTTGCCTTGGTCGAGCGCCGTAATTCCAGCCGGGTTATAACGCGTTGCAAAAATATCATACAGCGCCACTGTCGGCCATTTTTCCTTCGCGAACAGGGACATCGGCGTGATGCCTTTCTCCTGGAACGTTTTCACCGCAGTCATCATCTCATCAAAGGTCGTCGGCACTTTCACGCTGTTCTTCTCGAACAACTCCTTGTTATAGAACAAAAGCACCAGCTCGTTACCCGCGTAAGGGAACGCGTACACCTTGCCATCCGGAGCATACAGCGTGTTCATCGCGCTCGGTTGCATTTTCTCCTTAAACTTGAACTTATCTACATACTCGTCCAGCACCAGAATGTTGTTTGACTTCTTGAACGTATTGATCTGATCCAAACCCGCTTGGAAAATATCCGGCAGGTTGCCTGTCGCAGCATACGTCTTCAGCTTCTGGCCGTCATCCTGCGCCTGAACCTCAAGCTCCAGCTCCACGTTCGGCATTTCCTTCTTCAGCTCCGCAACGGCGTAGTCGTACGGAAGCTTTGTATCGTCATCGGCATACTGCGCGTAGATGCGCAGCTTGGTTGTGCCGCCGGTTGTCGACGCGTCCTTGCCGCCGGCCGCCTGCTCCGCCGGCTTCTGCCCGCCTGAGCTGCACGCCGCCAGGCTTGCCACCACACCTGCAATTAGAATAGTCGAAAGCGCCTTCTTCATTTGTATAACCTCCCTTTTATCTTCCCTGCAAGTCATGAGTTTACCGGGAATCGGCCATTCCGTTAATGGATTAAACGATGCATTCTTGCACTATTCGCGCATATCGGCTAATGACTGCGCTGATTCTCGTAATCGCTTGGCGAATAGCCGTAATATTTTTTGAAAGCTCTGCTGAAATAGGCCGGATCATTGTAGCCGATCTGCTCGGCAATGTCCGATAGCTTGCTTCCTCCGCGGCCGATGAGTTCCTTGGCCCGCTGCATCCGCGTATGTGTAAGATAGTCGGTCACCGTCATGCCTAGCTCCTTCTTAAATACCGCCCGCAAATAGCTCGAATTTATGAATACATGCTGCGCGATCTGCTCCACTTGCAGCTCCGAGTCCTGATAATAATCCTCGATATATTTCTTCACCGCTTCCGCAATTTTGCGCGACTTTGTCTGCTTGTGCATCTGCCCGTATTGCAGCGCTTTGTGGAACAATCCCTCGATCCATTGGCCTGCAGCGTCGATCGATTCCATCCGGGTAATCTCGCTGTACGGGAAAAAATCCTCCCCGAAGCAGTCCTCAATAGGATGTCCGCTTTCCGACACATACGAAAGGCATAGCGATACCAAGCCCATGCAGATGACATACGTATATTCGATGGACAGCCGCTGCTCGTTAATTTTTGTAAAAATCGCTTCCAGCCCGCTTCTTACCGCGCTCCAATCGCTCATGCGCAGCCGGATCAGCAGTTCCTCGTTCGTCTCCGGCGAAATGAAGCCGCTGGGATCGGTTACGGCTCCTCCGCCCCCCTGCTGCTCGTACCGAATGACTCGGTCGTTGCCCAGCAGAAATTTCTTCTGAAGCGCATTAAGCGCCTCCTCATACGACGTACGAATCCCTGCGTAGCCCTCATGCCACCCGCCTATGCCGATGGTAATGGTGAATTTCAAATACTTCTTGATGAGGAAGCAAAGCTTCTCATAGCCTTCCTGCTCCTGCATCGGCTCCTGTCCGGCCTGCCGCTCCCGAATGCAGAGAATACGGCCCTCCGTGCCGTTAAATACAAGCGGCGGCTCTCCCGCAGCCATCGTTTCCTGAAGAATATTCGTGACCGCGAAACGCCAGAGCAGCTTGTCGCTGACCTTGTTCCACTTCTGATCCATACTGTCGATCTCGATGCATGCCACCTGAAGCGGGCCAGATAGCGCCTTAATCCCAAGGGTTTCCAGACGCTGACGCGTCTCCTCCTGCGTCAGGTTGTAGTCTCTGCTGACAAGATGGTTCAGGAAGCCCTCCTTCAGCAGCACCTGGTTGGCCTGCAGCGTCATCCGCTCCTCCCGGGCGCGGACGATGCTCGTCTGCAGCCTTAACAGCGTAAGGATGAGCTCCTCCTTGGAGAACGGCTTCAGAATGTAATCCTCGACCCCCAGCTTCAGCGCGCGCCGTGCATATTCGAACTCGCTGTGGCCCGTCACCAGCACGATCCCGATATCCGGCATCTCCCGCTTCAGCCGCTCCGTCAGCTCCAGACCGTCCATGAAAGGCATATTGATGTCGATCAGCGCAATGGCCGGCCGGTGCTCACGGGCAAGCTCCAGCGCCTCGACGCCGTTCTTCGCCTCGCTGCATATTTCTAAACGGTACTCCCCCCACGAAATGCTAGTTCGCAGGTAATCTCTGAAAATGACTTCATCATCGACAATCATGACTTTGAGCATACTGGCTCCACCTATCCTTCCACATTTACCTGCTGCGCCGGCAGCGTGATCGTAACGACCGTTCCCTCGCCGGGGGCGCTTTCAATATGCAGGCCGTATTCCTCTCCGTAAAACAACTTGATCCGGTCGTCCACATTATGCAATCCGTATCCGCTCTGTCCGCCGCTATCCCGAGCCGTCATGTGCCGCTTTAACTCCGCCAGTTCCTCCCGCGTCATCCCGACGCCGTCATCATGCACCTCAAGGACGATCGAATCTGCGTCCCGATAGCCTCGGATTAGCAGCCGCCCCATGTCCCCCTTCTCCTTAAGTCCGTGGTAGATAGCGTTCTCCACAATCGGCTGGATCGTCAGCTTGAGAATTTCTTGCAGCATAATGTCGTTTTCCACTTCGAACTGGTACGTGAATACATCCGAGTAGCGGATATGCTGAATGGCGAGGTAATCCTTCACATTGCGCAGCTCCTCATCGATTCGGATTCGCTCCCGTCCCTTGCTGAGTGCCACCCGGTAGAAATCGGCGAGCGCCTTCGTCGTCCGAGATACATCTTTGGTGCGGCCCATTTCGGCCAGGGCATAGATGACATCCAGTGTATTGTATAGAAAATGCGGCTTGATCTGCGCCTGAATTAGCGCAAGCTCGTACTCCCGCTTCTTCTTCTGTTCCTGCGTAATGTTCTCCACCAGTTCCTTGATGCGCCGGGTCATCGTATTGAAGCCTTGCGAGAACAGCCCCATCTCGTCGGCGGAATTGACCTCGATGCGCACATCCAGGTTGCCCTCATGGAAGCCCTTCATCCCTTTGGCCAGCTTGATGATCGGGCCGGCGATCAACTTCGAGAGCAGCGCAGCGCCGCCCAGCGCGAACAGCAAGCACAGTGCGCCGATAACCGCAATAACCAGCGTGATCTGGTCCAAATCCGCCGTCAGCTCGCGCAGCGGAATCATGCTGACCAGCTTCCAGCCGAGCTGGGGGAAGCTATGGCTCGTGACGAGCCGATCCATCCCCTCCATGGAACGAATGTCGGCAGCATGCTCCGTATCATGCACCCACCGCCACAGGCTGGGGTCGGCAATCGGCTTCAGCAGCTCGGACGGCTGCGCAGAGGAGACGATTCTCCCTTCGTTGTCCGCGATGAAATAACTGCCGGAAGGGAGTGCGCCCATATTTCGGTACACAGCGGATAGCGAGGATTCTTTGACATTCACAATCAGAACGCCCAGCGTTTGGCCTGTATTGATATTGACGATTTTCTTCCCAAGCGTCAACACCGGTACGGACGGGTCCGTTACGAGATAGTCGCGTCGCTGCATCGGCAGCCACACATTCAGGCCGTTCGTGTCGAGAACCTGACGATGCAGCGGGCTATCGACAGCAGTGGCGGAATTGACCTCCACGCGTGCGGTCGAGCCGTACACGCCCCCCTGCTCGTCGATGAATGCCGCCGAATCCACATCGGGAAACACGAGCAATCCGAAGCTCAACTGATTCGTGATCGCGGTGTAGCGCTGCAGATTCAACTGCTCTGAGGGCGTCGCCAGCTCCGGAGCCAGCTTGTTCAGGTTCAGAGTCAACATATTGGCGTAGCTCTCCGCGTTCGTCAGCATTCCGCTCAGCCGCGTAATAATGAGCGAGGAGTTGTCCGACACGTTCTTCTTCGTCTTCTCGATGATCGCCTCCGAGTAGATAACCTTGGAGGTGTAGCCCAGAACGAGGAGAGGGACTAGAATCAAGGGAATGTATACCGCGAATATTTTCGTTCGAATGCGCTGGTTGCGGAACCATTGCGACAGACTGCTTCGCTGAATGATGCTCATGACGATTCACCGGCTTTCCATTAGACTTTCGATTATTCATTATACATCTTGTTGCGGAAGGAACAACTCCGGCATTTCTGGAAGCAGCTGAGCGTAGAAGGAAAATGTCATCATTTCCATCCGGCATCCTTGGAAAAGCTAAAAAACCGGAACTGGATCGAATCAATCGCCCCAGCTCCGGTTCATATTGGAAAAATTTGTCATAATCCAATTTTCGGATACCAAATCAATATAACGTTTTGAGTGCTTCAGGACTAAACGGAACTAAATCGTCTGTTCGTCCGTCGCGAATTTTGCTGACCCACGCAGGGTCTACCAGCAATGCTCTTCCGATGGCTACCAAATCAAACTCATGATTCTCTAACTTACCCACCAATCCCTCGACACTTGCGTTGCCGGCACCTTTTCCTTCGGTAAAGAGTGTCATAAAATCACCGTCCAGGCCGACAGAGCCAACGGTAATGGTTGGTCTACCGGTAAGTTTTTTAACCCAACCGGCAAGATTTAGATCAGAACCGTCAAATTCGGGTTCCCAGAACCGACGTGTCGAGCAGTGGAACATATCAACTCCCGCTTCGACCAGCGGTGCCAAAAATTGTTTCAGTTCGTCCGGTGTTTTGGCCAGTTTCGCTGTATAGTCCGATCCTTTCCACTGCGAGATACGCAGCACGATCGGGAAATCGGGACCCACAGCAAGACGGCAAGCTTTAACAACCTCTGCTGTAAAACGGGTGCGTGCTACCATGCTGCCGCCATAACTATCCGTACGTGTATTTGTTTTCTCCCAGAAAAATTGGTCGATCAAATATCCATGGGCGCCGTGAATTTCAACCCCGTCAAATCCGAGCCGCTCCCAATGAGAATGGACGGAATAATGAATGCACAGATTCGGAATAAGACATAGTGTACCTCCGAGCTTTTTTCTTATAATAGTTAATTAAAGATTACAACGTGGACGCATCAATTACAAACCTGTAACGGTATTATTGTGTATGAAGGGATACATTATTCAACACAACTTTCTATCTTAAAACCCTGTCGTATACTGTTTAGGGACCGCTGTTTCTTTTCTCAGACTCGCTGCGGCTTCCAGTGCCCAGTAAGGGTTTCTTAGCAGCCCTCTTCCCACAGCGACCAGATCGGCGTCTTCATTGCCTACTACGGCATTCGCCAAAATTGGATCATCGAGTCTTCCGACAGCTATTACCGGAATATTAAGGGCTTGTTTGATTTCTCGAGCTAGAGGTACTTGATAAGCCGCGTGGCTGCCAGGTCTGCCCCATGCAGCAATCGGTCCTTCTCCGCCGGATGAGATATCAAACATATCCACTCCCGCTTCCTGATATTTTTTAGCGAAAGCAATGCTTTCCTTGATCCCATATCCGCCCTCAACGTATTCTTTAGCGGAAATGCGCATCATAAGCGGCCTGTCTTCCGGCATTTCTGCTTTTGCTGCCGCAATAATTTCCCGACCAAATTTAGTGAGGTCTTTACCGTACTCATCGTCTCTTTTGTTTGTGAGGGGCGAATGAAATTGATGAATTAAGTATCCGTGAGCCCCATGAAGTTCAATGGCATCAAATCCGGCTTTAACAGCGCGAGCTACGGCACTGCGGAATTTTTCCACTAGACCTTTAACTTCTTCTGTTGAAAGAGCTCTAGGTTGTTTTGATTTTTCATCAAAAGCAATGGCGGAAGGCGCTACGGGAACTTCGGCATCTTCCGCTTTGCGACCGGCATGAGCAATCTGAATTCCCACTTTGGCGCCATAACTGTGGCAAGCATCGACAATTCGTTTTAAAGCCGGAATTTGCTCATCTGACCACAATCCAAGATCATAGTCGGAAATACGTCCATCCGGCTCTACATCTGTCATTTCAATCATAATAAATCCGGCACCGCCAACCGCGCGACTTACATAGTGTAAATAATGCCACTCTGTTGCAATACCGTCTTTTTTGTCGACCGAGTACTGGCACATCGGGGACATTACAATGCGGTTTTTTAATTCCAGGCCTTTAATTGTATAAGGACTAAATAAATCTTTCATGAGAAAGACTCCTCTCTATTTGTTTGGATAGCGAATTAAAATATGCATGCACACGCATATATAATACCATTTTATTTTCTTTTGTCAACTCACACAGTACGCCACTCCATCTTTTTGAAGTGCAGATTGTAAAACCTCGTTAAAAGTTTTCAGTGCCCGTTGTAATTTATTTTCACCTAATTCAGTAATTCCAGTATAAATACCTCTGCGATCGTCCTCACATATATGTCTTTCCAGGGCCCCGCAGTTTTTGGCTTCCATTCTTACTATAAGCCTCGATACAGCGCTCTGGCTTAAACCAACCATTTCTTGCAGCTGCTGTAACCGCAATTCCTTATGTTCTGATTGAGATATGAAATACAGAACGTAAAACTCTTTCAAAGATAAATCATACTGTTGTTGCAGCGCTTGTTCCAGTTCATCGTTTATGTTGGAGTGAATTTGAGTCAAAGACAGCCAAGTATCCAAAAGTCTGTTTTTCGCTTTCAACTTCAGCACACCCGATCTATATAAAAGTATACTTTTAGAAAAATCCCTTATGACCGCATTTCATAAACCAAAAGCTCGATCCAAAGCCTAAAAAGGCATGAATCGAGCAGAGGCAGATGCTGCTTATTGTACATTAGTGCTGATGGAATATTTTAGAAATCACTTTCCATTCGCCATTTACTTTCAAAAGAGTATGGTAATCCGTATATACAACCCCTGGACCTTCCAAAATGACACGAACAACAGCAACAGTGACTGCGACGTCCAGAACATCAATTCTATATTGGAGATCTTTTGCAGGCCCCAACTGATCGATTAAATCATACAAGTTTTGAATGGATCCCGCACTGAGGTTGCCGTCGTTTGTGTAACCATACATAATTGCGTCATCATGGAAAGTCGATTTCATGACTTCACTTTTCCCTGAAATGTTACCTTCAATATAGCCTTTCAGTGCATTGACGATTTCTTCATAGTCTTTCAATGTCGTTCTACTCATTTTGTTCATTTCTCCTTTTAGATGTTATATGCATGTGCATGCAACTAAAATAGTAAATGTAACCTTTTATTTTGTCAAGCGGGAAATTTCGTGGGATTCTGATTGATGCCAGCCCCATCATTACAGATAAGAGCATTAGCCAAGGCATCTCAAATAACCCTTGATACCAATTGAGTGCTGCCAGGCAAACCCGGCGGTATGTGAGATATGTCACTTATTGTTCACTATGCAGACCGCCGGGACTTTCTTATACTTAAATTGACATTTTCAATACAAAAGGAGATAAAGCCCGCATGCTAAGAACACCACTCGGCCGGTTCAGAATAATCGGCTACCTCGAAGGCATCTCATACTTAGTGCTTCTGTTTATCGCCATGCCCCTAAAATATTGGGCCGAGATCCCGGAGGCCGTCGCGTTTGCCGGAACTATGCACGGCTGGTTGTTCGGCATCTACGTGCTCGCCCTCGTTTACGTGAAATTCGCCGACCGCTGGAGCTACGGACTGACGATCGTTGCGTTCCTGGCGTCGCTGCTGCCGTTCGGCAACTTCGTGCTGGACGTCCGCTTGAAGAAACGCGTGCGGAGCCGATGATCTGCGCGAAGCAGCCTGCCACCGCCGCTAACCCGAGTCTTCCGGATGAGAGATACAAATACGCAGAAGACTGTCGCTAATGTGCCGCGACAGTCTCTTTGTTAATTCATATTTTACCATTCCTGATTTACAAGATATTGATACCTTCTACTGAGGTTCATAGGACAGACTCCTGGCTGCCTTATTCGCAACATACTGAATATCTTTACTGTCGATGATGCCATCCGGCTTTAAGTCAAACTGCTCTTCATAGCCCGGCTGGCCTTTCTTTAAACCGTTTTTTTGCGATATGAGGAAAAGGTCGCTAAGCCCTACCTTGCCGTCATGATCGAAATCCCCGCCGCCGATTGCGATGTTGAACGAGGCTGCCGATAAATTCTGCTGCTGCCCTTTACTGTCCGTTACCGCTGATTCCGGCAGCAGATTAAGCGCTGTTTCACCGTTTTTGAGTGCCGTGAAACTCAAGGTGGTTAAACCGATGCTGCCGTTCTTGCCCGGCACAGCTCCCAGCTGCACGCCGGTCAGCTTCAAGAGTCCCGCGGCCGCTTGGTTGTCCTTGCCGAACACAGCGGTGACGTTCTCCGCGCCGAACTCGCTGCTGTAGGCAATCTTCGTCAGCTTCAAGCGGCTCGTATCGTACTGCAGCTTCAGCAAGAACGCGTACAAGTCCTTGGCGTCGTTGGCGCGTATCTGCACATCGATCGTGGAGCCGACTTCGGCAATTTCAGAAGCGGATGTAAACGTGATTCCCGCAGTCTGGGCCGGGACACTGCTGAGTGTCGTCACACTCACACTCGGATTGCCTGTGCTGGCATTGCCGGCCGCATCCAGCGCAACTACAGAAAACGTATACGTTGTTTTCGGAGCCAAGCCGGCAGCCTGGTAGCTGTATACGGATCCGCTCACGGTATCGATGTGCTCGCCGTTTCGGAAAATTTGGTACTGGCTCACGCCTACATTATCCGACGCCTGCGGCCACTGCAGCTTCGCGCTGCTGTAGGTTACGTCCGACACGGAAAGCTGTGCGCCGGCCGGCCAAATGGGAACGACATTATCGCCGGCCGAAACCGGTGGTGTCGTAACCGATGCCGCCGGCTTTACCGCGCTTTTGTTGCCGGCCGCATCAACGGCTTCTACTTCGAACCTATACGTTGTGTTCGGCGCAAGTCCGCTTACGTAGTAGCTGCGTATATCGCCGCTGACCGTATCGAGCAGGACGCCGTTTTGGTAAATATTATAAGTAGTCACGCCAACATCGTCTATAGCAGGCTGCCACTGCAAGCGCGCGCTTAGTCCAGTGACATCGGCCGCCGTAAGCACATCCGGTGACGGCCATGCCGGCGGAGTCGAATCTCCCGGGGTTAATTTGATTTCGAATAGATCTTTACTAACGGCTCTGTACCACTTGCCATTTACGATCTTGGTTCTGCCTCTGGATGATCCCAAATAAACAGGCGTCTCATCGTGCGGCGTGCGTATATACAACTGATTGGAATGCGTGAACGAGAACGTACCGTCCGCCGCAAGGTTATCAATCTGTGGCTTATTGGTAAAATAGTAGGTCGCCTGAGTCACTGTGCCCTCTGGAGACTGCAGGTAAATTTGCTGTGTTTGCCCCTGCAATTCCTTTGTAAACGCGATCCAGCCTTGATTGATTTCGTAATCAATTTGAGATGAATTAGAGCTAAGCTCTGTCTTGGTGCCATTCTCTATTTTGAAAATACTGCTGCCTCCTCGTTGATAAACGACCACATTTCCATCCCATTTCGGCAAATGGCTATCGTAATCTTTGTCTTGAACGACTGTTTCTGTCTGGCCATTAGAGCGATAACGGTAAATGTTGTACTTCTGACTCTCATCTGCTCTACTAACGTATACAAATTCTCCATTTGCCGCTAGATTCTGTTCGAATCCTTTAAGTGCGACCTGTTCATCCGTTACCGTATTTATCTGAATACCAGAGGGGTAGAGAAAGTAATCGCCTTTAATTTGCATTAGGTCTGTATTAGAGCAGCAATAATCTTTAGATTCGATCCCGGTAAATGTCAGTTTATTGTTTTTCCAAGTATACAGCCTGGTTTCTATATTTGCGGTGCTTTTGATCAAAAGAGCTGCCCCACCCGCTGTTAGCTTGGCCTCAACCACATATTCCTGGGCTAATGGCTTCACAAGTGTAATCTCACCGGTAGAACGATTTTTAATATATAAACCGGAATTGTACACTTTGTACAACAGGCGATTGTCATCAAAGTCGAGAATTTCCCCTTCTGCCTGGTCGACCTTGTTTAATCGATCGCTAATCTCGGCATATATGGTTGTGTCATATTTGTTAATTCGTGGAAACGGGCGCCCGTCAACATAATTATTATCATAGACCGCAATATAAAGCTGAAGAGCTTTACCTGCATAATCCGTAACATCAAACCAATGATCGATAACTCCATTGCCGGTAGCCGTCCCAACCACTTTAAAATCATCTATGCTGAACAATTCCACCTTAATCTCAGGCACCGAAAAATCATCCGTTGCCTTCATACCGATATGAAGCTTGTTCGATGTAAGGACAGACTGATCTTTCGGTTCATCAATGGTCAGCACCGGCGCCGAGTCGTATTTGATTGCTCTGGTCGCCTGTGCGGATTGATTGATCTGATTCGTTGCTGTAACCACAAGTGTCTTGTTGCCTTTCTCGAGTCCTTCCAACGGAATTTCGCCTTTCCATACGCAATCATACTCACGCCGGCACTCTTTTTGTAGAGAAATCTCTTTGCTTTCAACTTTTGCCTTAACGGTCTTGATCTCAATATCCGGTGGATTTACTTCCGCCTGGACAACGAAATTAGTATCAACAGGGATAGGGTCTCCTGCTGTCTTTGGTTCGAGGATTTTGACACTGATCTCCCCGGCAGCATAGGTGCTGCTTGAAAATAATAAACTGACCACGATAGCAAACAACAAGCTGAACACACTTAAACCGAGAATATTTCTTCTCATACAATTTCCACCTTTCGATTTATTATCCTTTCGCCGCCTTATTGGCAACATACTGAATATCTTTACTGTCGATGATACCATCCAGCTTTAAGTCAAACTGCTCCTCGTAGCCCGGCTGCCCTTTCTTTAAACCATTTTTTTGCGATATGAGGAAGAGGTCGCTAAGCCCTACCTTGCCGTCATGATCGAAATCCCCGCCGCCGATTGCGATATTGAACGAGGCTGCCGATAAATTCTGCTGCTGCCCCTTGCTGTCGGTTATAGCTGACTCCGGCTGCAGCGTAAGCGCCGTTTCACCGTTTTTGAGCGCCGTGAAACTCAAGGTCGTTAAACCGATGCTGCCGTTCTTGCCCGGCACAGCTCCCAGCTGCACGCCGGTCAGCTTCAAGAGTCCAGCGGCCGCTTGGTTGTCCTTGCCGAACACAGCGGTAACGTTCTCCGTGCCGAACTCGCTGCTGTAAGCAATCTTCGTCAGCTTCAAGCGGCTCGTATCGTACTGCAGCTTCAGCAAGAACGCGTACAAGTCCTTGGCGTCGTTGGCGCGTATCTGCACATCGATTGTGGAGCCGACTTCGGCAATCTCCGAGCCCGAGCTGAAAGCTATTGCAGCGGCCGAACCCGTATCTTGCGTGAGTGTTGTAACGCTCAAGCTTGGATTATCCACACTGGCGTTCCCTGCTGCATCAAGCGCCACCGCGGAGAATACATAAGTGGTTTGCGGAGCCAAACCGACAGCCTGGTAGCTGTATACCGATCCGGCAATGGTATCGATTAATTCATCGTCGCGGTAAATTCGGTACTGAGTTACGCCTACATTATCGAAGGCCAAAGGCAATTGGAACGTCACTGTGCTGTAGGTGAGACCAGTAACAAAAAACTCAGCACCGGCAAACCATTTCGGAGGAATGGTGTCTTTGGTTGAAACGGGAGCTGTACTGAACGTTACACTCAGCCTGGGGCTTTTATTGCCGGCATCGTCAAAAGCTTCGACCTCATACGTATATGTCGTATTCGGGGTAAGCCCGTATACGACTATGTCAGGCTCATAACGAGCTCTCGTCGTCACCAGGCTGCCGTTTTGATAGACGTTATAGCCGATCACGCCCAAGTTGTCTTCAGCGGGCTCCCACTGAAGAAATGCAGTTTGCGCTGTGATGCTCGATACCTTCAGTCCACCCTGTGCAGGCCACGTTGGCGGAATGGTATCCGAGACTATTTGCTTGACCTTAAGAATTTCTTTCCCGTATGCCGCGTACCATGTTCCATTCAAATTTTTCGCGTTCCCTTGATCGGAGCCTAATTGGACCGGTGTTACATTATCAGGTGTACGAATGTATAATTTGTTCGCATTCGTAAGCGTAACGGATCCATCCGCCGCCAATCGATCAAGGCGAGGATTACCCGTAAAATTGTAGGTCAGTTGAGTCACCGTACCTTGAGGCGTTTGCAAAAAGATTTGGTTCGTACCTTCATTTGTTCTTCCCGGAAAAGCGACCCACCCCTGATTGACCAAGTAATGATCGGAAGAAGTTGAAGCGGCCACCTCCGAAACCGATTGGTTCGACTGTTTGATCAGCTTTCCGTCCGAACGGGTATAGATCAAGGTGTCACCGTCCCAAGCAGGATCAAGGCTCGAATAGTTGGGATCTTGGATAAAAGGTTCTATCTGATTTTTGGCTGCAAAACGATAAATGTTGGTTAGGCTGCTTCCGCCAGGTTTATAATCAAAAACAAATTGCCCGTTAGCAGCAAGGCTCGCTCTTCCGGCATTTTTGACAGATTTGTCCACTTCACCGGTTTCCGTATTTATCCAAACTACTTGATCTGACGGTATTGGAATCAGTGCATACTTTCCTTCTATTTGCATGACGTTTGAATCAGTGCAGCATCTCTCGGTGAACTTGACATCCGTGTCGGTAAGCACACCGTTTTTCCATATGTAAATTCGGCCATCCCTGGTCGAGGTATCTAAAAGCCAAAGAACGATAGCCTCCGACGTAAGTTTGGTTTCAGTTATATGACCGTAACCCTTGTAGACAAGCGTACTCTTGCCCGTAGAACGGTTTTTCACATACAGCGAACCGTCGCTTATTTGTCTGTAAAGGATTTGGGTATCGTTATAATCAATAACGATGCCGTCGGCTTCATCCGCTTTTACAAGCGATGCCCCCGACACGACATGATAAGTGTAATACCCTCTAAACCGTTCCAGTGAATTTACTCCGTCCACGTAATCGTATACTTCCACTTTCAACTGCATCGTTTTCCCCAGATAATCCTTAAGGTCAAACGTATGCTCCAAGCTCCCTTCCCCGATTAAGGTCCCGAATCCGACTCCATCTTGTACAGAGAGCTCCATGTAGATCTTCGGAACGGAACGGTCATCCTCCGTTGTAACGGTGACTTTAAATGGACTTGATGCATCGATCACAGATTGGTCCGCAGGTGCGACAGTCACCTCTGGGGGAGCGTCATGGACAAACTTAAAAGACGCTTGTCCCGTTCGATTCAATTGATTGGTCGCTTCTACGATAAGCGTCTTCTTCCCTTTTGCCAAACCATCCAGCGAAAGTGTCCCTGTCCACATACAAGATTCACAATCTTGTTGAAGAGCGGTCTCCCTATCATCCACTCTGGCGATAACAGTTTTCAGCTCACTGTCGGACTTTACTTGAGCGCTGATCTTCAAGTCCTTGTAAAACGGATCTCCTTCAAGTGGGGTAGATTGATTCAGGTACACGATCGTAACGCGAACCTCTCCCGCCGCATTCGCACTTCCTGCAAAGATAAAAGCGGAGAACACAACGAACAACAGACTCAGCATGCTTTTTAACATTCAAATCCCACCTCTTTTTGATACGTTTCGTATCATTATTGTCAGACTTATTTTACAACATTTTCCCAACTAATCACACTATTCGATATAGATCGAGAAAAACCTCCTATTTTTTGTTAATAAATTTATAATAATGACAGGTCGATAAAAACCACTTCGCAGAATCTAATGATCGTCGGCACCGGACTTTGCTTATCCACTGCCGCGGATATACAAACAGAAGCTCCCATCGTCACACATGGCGTATGACGATGAAGGCTTCCGGTTGACTTAGTTGATCAGCTTGGCTTGTACCAACATCCGTTCGATGATGGCTGCCGTTTCCGCTCTGGTAATGCTGCTGCCGGGGAGCAGTTTCGCTCCTGCGGAGCCCTCTACCAGCTTATTTTTGATAGCGGCCGCCATCTCTTGCTTCGCCCACTCCGACACAAGGCTGCGGTCGGCAAACGGAGCGAACGCTTGCTGCTGCTCTTGTTTGTCGGCGCTGGCGTCAAGGCCGGTCAGCTTCATTGCTCTGGCGATCATGACCATCGCTTCTTCGCGGGTAACGATGTTCTCCGGATGGAAGGCTCCGTCCTCGTATCCGTTGATAATACCGTATTCCCGCGCTTTTTCCACTGCGCCTGCGAACCAATCGCCGGATTTCACATCGGTGAACGACAAATGGCTGCCGTCCTCCGCCAAGCCGAGGGCCCGAACGACGATTGCCGCAAGCTCTGCACGGGTAATCGCAGCATCCGGACTGAAGCGGCTTTCATCCGTTCCCTTGATTACCATACGGGATGCCAGATCATGAACAGCCGCTTTCGCCCAATGCCCCTGCAGGTCGGCAAATGTCACCGGATGCGAGATCAACGAGTAGGCGCTGTTGGTCAAACTGTTAATCACCGCGTAATATTTGCCGTCACGGTTCGTAATATAAGTCGGAACATGACGGGTAGTTCCGCCCGGCTCGATCACGATAGCCGTTGTCACTTTATCCGGGCTGACGCCTGCAGGCAGCGGAATCTCACGTTCCACGTAGGAGCTGAATTTGCCCACGGTTACGGTTCTGCCATTGTACGAAGCCGTTACCGTGAATTCTACAGGCTGCACCACGACGGAGAACCGTTCTTTTTCCGACCTGTTCTGAACATCCTGAACCGTCTTCGCATCACTCTTGGTAATAGCTACCTGTACAGAGATATCTGTGAGCTTGACTGAGCTGCCAAGCTGCTTGGATACTTGGTCAATCACAATTTCCGAAGCAGGCAGCTTATAGTTGGCGTGTGGAGTCTGAACTTCCAGGAGCGCCTGCTTGTTCTCCATAGATTTCACCGTGTCTCCTGTCAACAAGACGATGACGCCGTCCGATGCCTGTGTTACCGGAATGACCACATGTGATTTTGCAGCTTCTTGGGCCAGCTTGTTTTGGAGCTTGAAGCCGTCGATTGTCGCCTTAATGACAGATCTTCCATCCTGCTTCACCATTTCGCCTGCTGCAAGCTGTTCCGCATTCCGTCCGTTGACGCTTGCCGGAATGTCGATCTTCGTATCCGGATTGGCTGGCGTAGTACTTGGTGAAGTGGAAGGCGAGCTGCTGTTGTCCGCTTTATCCTTGGTAATGGCAATAACATAAGCGGTTTTGGTAACACCGTCCTGCGCCGTCACTTCTACGGTCAGACTAGTGGTCTCCGAGACTAAACGGATCGGCGGGCTTGCCATACCGCTTGTTATGGATACACCGTTCACCTTCAAGGTTGCAGCCGGATCATATACCGATGCGGTTACCGTTACGCTGTCCACACTATTTCCAACCTGGGCTTGGTAGGTTAAAACATCTTTGTTAAATACAGGTTTCAAGGTGCCGCTGCTAAGCGCCAGGGCCGTCAAGTCCGAACGATGCGACACAGTCCGACTCAAAGTAAAGTTCACGCCGGTCGTCGCTCTGTCTTCCGTCACACTTATGTTCCCTACACTGCCGCTCTCATAACCGCTCTTAACCGCCGTGACGGTATAGCCCGTTCCAGCCGGAACGCCCGGTATGACGTAGCTGCCGTTCATCGTTGTAGTGGCAGAGTATACTGTTTGATAAACGGACAGGCTTACGGTCGCCCCCGCGATCGGGATTGCTCCGTCGGTGACCGTTCCGCTGATGGAGCCTGGTATAACTACAACGGGAATCGCGGTCAGAGCAAAGTTCACGCCGGTCGTAGCTGTGCCATCCGTTACGCTCACGTTCGCCGCACTGCCGCTTACATAACCGTTCTTGGCGGCTGTGACCGTGTAGCCCGTACCTACGGGAATTCCGGTTATGGTGTAGCTGCCGTTAGCCGCTGTAGTTGCCAAGTACAAGCTTTGGTTGACTGTCAGGCTCACGGTTGCTCCCTCAATCGGGTTCGTCCCGTCTGTTACCGTTCCGCTAATCGCACCCAGAAGAGAAGTTAACGTGACGTTCACTCCCGTTGTGGCTGCATTTGGCGTTACGCTCACATTCCCGACACTGCCGCTTGCATAACCGTTCTTGCTGGCTGTTACGGTATACCCCGTACCTACCGGGACTCCGATGAGGATGTAGCTGCCGTTTGCCGCTGTAGTTGCCGAGTACACGCTTTGGTTAACCGTCAGACTTACGGTTGCCCCTTCAATCGGGTTCGTCCCGTCTGTTACCGTTCCGCCGATCGTGCCTGGAAGTGCAGCCAACGTGACGTTCACTCCCGTTGTGGCTGCATCCGCAGCAACGTTCACATTCCCTGCGCTGCCACTCTCATAACCATTCTTGCTGACTGTCACCGTATAGCCCGTGCCTACCGGGACATCAGGGATCGTATAGCTGCCGTCCGCCAGCGTAGTTGCGGTATACACGCCTTGGCTTCCCGTCGTCAGTGTTACGACAGCTCCCTGGAGCGGGTTCTTTCCGTCTGTGACATTACCTTTAACCGCACCTTGGTCCGCAAGACCTTCTGCGGCAAGCGCCGTAATTTCGTTGGAACTCAAAGCTCTCGTATAAATACGGAAGTCAGACACTTTACCTTTGTAATACTTATCGCCACTGCCGCTATATGCAGGTCTGCCGATATAATTTGCAATGGTGGATTCGATATCTTTGGGCAATACGGTCAAACCCGCAACCTGCCCGATCTGCTGTCCGTCCTCGTACAGCGTTGCTGTGGTTCCCGAGATCTTGTAGACGATGTTCTTCCAGACGCCCCGATTAAGGAGCGCACCCTTGCCCGCAGACTGTTCATCCGTGTACCAGTTTTTCGTGATCGAGCCCCTGAAATAACCGCCCCACGTAGACTCCAGCAGTGCCAAGTATTTTGTGCCGGCAACAGCAGCGGGAGCGTTCGAGAAGGAGTAGATCCAAGCAGTATCGACGATTGACGGATCCATCTTCATGTTCATGGATATGGTGATATCCGATAATCCCGCTAACAGGCCATTAGGCATCTGTACGGAATCATCCGAGCCGTCGAAGGTTAACGATCCGCCATGCTCATCGGATGCAGCAGCGCCTCCGAGCAGCGTACCGTTATTGCCATTCCCGGACCAGTCCGTTACAACTGTGCCGTTTGCCGCATTGTTATCGAATTTATACCACAAAAGCTTATCCGTCCATTGGGCATACAAGGTCATATCGCCGGTAACGAGCGTACTTGCCGTAACCTGTGTGCCGCTTCCATCCGGCTTCGTATTCCAGCCTGACAAGACATAACCAGCTTTGGTCGGCTTCGTTGTAATCGAACCCACCGGTCCGTTTACAATGATCGTCTTTGCTGCCGGGATCGCTTCCGTGTCTCCGCCATTCTTGTCAAAGGTCACCGCATAATAGGTGGATGACAAAGGAGTCAAGGCCATGGTGCCGGAAGTGGTTTTATTGGATGCTATGCTCATATTCGTCAGGCTTGCGTTTCCGTATCCTGCTTTGCTTGCCGTTACCGTATAGCCTGTGCCGACAGGAATATTGCTGATCGTGAAACTTCCGTCTAACGCCGATGTTGCGGAATATTCAACTCCGCCAACCGTCAGGCTTACTTTGGCATCTCCCTGCGGATTCGTTCCATCGGTTACCGTACCGGTCAAGTTACCGATTTTGTTGAAGAAACTGAGCCGTTTGTTAAAATCAAAATTATACGTAAAAGCGTCCTTGCTTCCGGTCAGGTTTGTCAGGTCAAACACCGTCCGGTCGGCTTCACTCATGGATGCCACCCACGGAGAGTAGGTTCTGAAGTTCAGGTGGTTGTTGCCTTCGTCGAACTCCATCAGTCTGAGCCATCCGTTGCCTCCGTGATAATACGACTGATAGTCAACCAGCATCTCGAGAACATCGTTTCCGCTGGCGTTCTTCACAGTCCGGTAATTCGTACCGTGATTGTGACCGGAGATAGTCATAAACACCTGATTATTGTTTTTAACCAAATTATCGAATATCGATTGTCCGTTGCCCGATACGCCGGAATCATAGTCGGTAGTGTCGTAACTAAGCACGCCAGAGCTGTCCAAGATGAGAATTTGGTGCGAAACAAGAATAGTAGGAATTTTCGGGTTGTCCCTTAATATACCCTGTGCCCATGACAAATCTTGTTTGAAATTGTACCCGTCGACGCTGAGGATCAAGTACTTATAGCTGCCGGCCTCAAAGATGGCGTAGGAGCTGTATCCGCTCGGCGACCCTCCGTGCCAGTAGGTCTTGTTGGCAAATCGGCTGCTTCCGAAGTAATTATTATAAACACTGGAGCCGCGCGAGTCATGATTGCCCCTCATCGTGATATAAGGCGCTCCTGCCGTATCCAGCTTGTCGAAGCCGGCAGCGGCGGCCTTCCACTGTGCAACTTGATCGTATTGGTCTACGATATCCCCGAGCGACACGGTCATTTTGATATTGTTGTCCGTGTGATGGTCCGCAATCCAACCCAGCTCACTGCTAAAAATCTCCGGCTGATACCTGACCATATTTTGGGTGTCCGGTAAAAATGCAAAGCTGTACGTACCGCTATTGCTGACAACCGGCGTGTTATTATTGTTGCCGTCGATAATTCCATCGGTATCAAAATTCGTGGTGATCCATTGGCTCTTATCCAATGCGTTCGCCGTAATCTTGATTTCCTGAATGGTTCCTGCAAAAAGCCCGTCAAGCGCACCGTTCCATTCGGACGCCCCGATATTCCATCCCTTGCCGCTATTGAGTGCAATACCATTCACTTCGTCGGAAGGATTACGGAAATCGGTGACACCGTCGATATAGATTTTTGATTTGTGACCATCATTTACGACGGCGGCATGGTACCAGTTCTTTGCACTATCCAGAGCGAAGGACCAGGCATTAGGATTATAGTTCAAATTGGTCGGAAAGCTTTCCCACTGAAGCTCCCTAATATTGGATACCGACAGAGTCGTAAGGATTTCTTTTTCCCCGCCCGTTTTTCCAATTGCCGTACCCGTCCCTTGCCGGGTCAGGATGCCTGACCATTGGTTGTTGGCGGCCGTAAAGCCTTCGGGCATTTTGAACAGAACTTCAATCGTAAAACCGTTCATGAAAGTCTCGTTGTTAATCGGCGCGCCGGAAATGGTCTTCAAATACTTGCCGACCGACTGGCCGCGGAAGTTGTTAAAAATAAGGCTTTTACCATCGTCAGACCATCTCATCATGCTGGAAGCGGCTGCGTTCAGACCGTTGCCTGTCGTTACCAGCGAAAGCGTGTTGCCATAGCCGGACAGGTCTCCGATTTGCATGTCCCCATTGCTCAAGGAGCCCGAGATGACATTATCCTGACTGAATTTCCAATCCGCCAAGACCGGCGTTTGCGACAGCACGACCAGATCGAATGTTTTGGTGCTTACTGCACCGCCATAAGAAAGAGCAGCTGTTAGAGTAACCTTGCCATTGTTAGCCCCGGCCGGACGATGCACGGTTCCGTTTGGTTCGATCAGTGTACTGTCACTGCTGGACCAGCTAATCGCAGAGCCGTTTGCCCCGGTTGCAGGCAGAGTCAGGGTGCTCGTTGAAATGATGTTCGACGTTCCGAGACTGAGCGTCTGTGCATCAAGACCGACGATTCCTGCGTCACCTGTTCCCAATACCGTAACCGTAAATGTTTTGGTATCCGATGCCGTTCCTTTGGCAATCGTTGCCGTTAACGTAACGTTCGCCGTTGCGCCGCTTCGGCTGACTGTTCCATCTGCTGCTGCGACAGCAGGATCGCTGGACTGCCAGCTGACGGTACTTCCGTTCGTACCAGTTGCAGGCAGAGTCAGATTGGAGGTTACGGCACTAGTATCCCCAAGAGTCAAAGCCGTTTTGTCATCGTATACGACCCCTGCGTTTTCTTCTGCCGCTACTGCGGCAATTTCCGTCGCGCTCAAAGCTTTGTTGTAAATACGGAAGTCGGAAATCTTGCCTTTGAAATATTTATCGCCTGAATACGCCGGTCTGCCGAGATAGTTGGCGATTGTCTTCTCGATAGCGCTCGGCAATGTCGCAACGGTGCCTTGCTTTACCAGAACGCCGTCTTCGTACAGCGACGCCGTAGTGCCGGAAACCGTATAGGCAACATTTTTCCATACATTTGCCGCGAGCTTCGAGCCTTTGGAGACATTCAATTCTCCGACCCATCCGTTTGTTGCAGTGGCCACCCGGAATACGTCGCTCCCGTCCTCCACCATACCTAGATACTTTTGGCCGGTCCAAGCCGCATCAGCCGTGCCAAACGAATATAACCAGTAAGGCTTGGCATACGCCGGGTCCACTTTCACACTCATGGTAAAGCTGGCATTCGTCAAGCCCTTCAACAGTTCATCGGGCATCTTCACGGAATCATCCGTACCGTCCAGGGCTACCGCTCCGCCATGCTCGCCGGTTAGCGCTGCGCCGTTCAGCAGCGTACCGTTCTTGCCATTTCCCGAAGCATCAGGAACAGTAACGCCGTTTCCGGGATTATTGTCGAATTTATACCACAACAGCATGGAATCCTTGGCAGTAACATTATTAGCCTTGACTGTTACCACGAACGTCTTCGTTTGGCTTGCCGCTCCGGATGTAACTGTCGCGGTCAGCGTCACCTGGGCATCCGGTTGGCCGTTTGCAGGGCGAGTAACATGCGCCGTTCCACTCGCTATCGATATAACGCTGGAATCTGATGTATTCCATTGGATCGTCGCGCTGCCGTATGCGCTCGTCGAAGGCAGCAGGAAATCCGCGGTCACACCCGATGTGGCGATATTCAGGTTGGCCAGCGTACTGGAGACAGCTTGGCTATCGGAATACGGCACGTTCAAGAAGATCGGGTTGGAGTAAAACCACATATCGGTATAATTGCGTTTATTGATTTCGGTAAACCGGGTTTCGTTGTCCTTGGTCACGTTTTTCACATCAATCATCGGCTCGCCGTTGCTCGTTTCGCCAGGAATATCCGTCCCCAGATTGGTGCCTCTCAGCCTGAAGTACTGGTTCTTGCTCGCCGAACCCAATGCATAAGTAATCGTGTGATAGCCTTCGGCATCTGTCGTCCAGTCTGCGCTGGTGAAACGCTTGACGACCTTGGTCGTATCGTTGGAATCTTTGTTGTATGCATCCGTTCCCGGCTGCGCCTTGCCGGTTACATCGCCGGCAATCAGGTCTACATGATCCAGCTGAACCGGGTCGCCGTTATTGTTTTTCTCAGGGCTTTTGAACCGGATGGTCAGCTGCAGATTGTCTCCCGGTGCAGCCTGCAGCTCCTCGCCCATTCCCTTGGAGGTGCCGTTGTTTGAGATTTTGAAGTCAAGCGCGTTGATAATATCCCCGAATACAGAAAACGACTTGCCCGAACGCATGCCGCTGACGACGGCATTCATGCCGGAACCGTTAACCCACGTATAGTTCTTGGAATATTCGCCCGGATAGTATCCGCTGGAATAGGAACGCGTGCTGTCGATTTTAAAGTGATAGTCGGAGTTGGCGAAGTTCCAAAATCTGCGGCCTTCACCCAAAAGCGCATCCCACTCGCCGCCAACCTTGGCGATTCTAACGTCTGCGCCGCCGTATAAGTCGGTCGTCTCACCCCGATCAGGGGCCATCTGGTTGCCCGGCATCCCCTCAAAGCCAAACGCAACATTAGGTGCCAAATTATTGATGTCGCGAATGTCCGCAACCTTCAATTCCGAAGACGTGCCATTCTTCCTTGAAGGATGGTTGAAGAGCGCATAGCTGTTCGGATAATTGTCACGAAGCCATTGAAAACCTTTCTTCGTATCGTCCAGCGTCGAATAAGCTCTCGTTTCAGAGCTCCATGTTGCAACATCCGCGGGATCGAACAAATTGGCGGCCCGGTTTGAGAATAAATACTCGAAGTGCTGGATCGCCTTCAGCGCTTCATTCGATCCCGGCGTGTCGGTAACGATTCCGACAGAACTGTGATCCCGAGTAGGCATGTCCCACTCGAATCCGGTGAAAATCGTTTTGCCCGGGTATTTGCCGGCATCCTGGAGCTGCTTGATTTTCGGCGCTTGATATTGAGCAACACCCATGGACAACGGGATTGAACCGGACAGGGATGCTCCGGTGTCATCATGGCTCGATAAGCGCAAATGATCGGAGAGCGCCAGCCAGTCCAGACCGTTTTTCTCAAATGCATTGTCCAATACATCCGTCAACGCCGTCTTCGCGTCATCCGATTCTACGGTATGGGCATGGTACTCACCGGTCATCCACCTTCCTGCGCTTGCGGAAGTTGAGTCTGCAGATGGGTCACCCGATGCTGCGTGTACCGTTGGAACAGCTAGATTGGGGGCCCACATGCCTGTTAGCAGGGAAGCAATCGACAGAGAGGAAAGCACTTTTTTTCGTAACATGATGACTCCTTTCAAACTTGAACGCAAAATTCGACTTATTCCCCAAAAATATAACAATGGATAATTAACTTTGTCTATATGGTTTCGGAAACCACATAATATCTTAACGTAAGTGCTTCCAAAGCGCTGCCTTCTTATTGTATCTATTCCAATTAATGTGGTTGATAGGATCTTCCTGTCATTCCAGCACAACCGCTTGCATGACTAAAGCTCTTTTCCCCATGTGATTATCCCCATGTATCGCTTACTCATTAACAACTACGGTCTTCACAACTTTATCCGGATGTGTACTTGAATACTCAAAAGCTTCAGCAATTTGATGAAATGAGAAAGTATCCGTAATTAGATCTTTTACATTGATCTTGCCATCGGAAATCCATTGTATCGCAGCAGGATATGCGTTTACATATCTATGTACTGCGACATAGTCCAATTCTTTTTCTATAAAGGCAGCAATGTTCATCTCCACGATATTTCCGCCTGGCCAACCTACCTGTACAACACAGCCACCTGGACGGCAATAATTTACTGTCGATGCTGTAGCTTTACTTGATCCGGCAGTTTCAAAAACGACAGCACCTTCTATACCTGTATCACTAGGTAAGGCTACCTTATCCATTCCTATTTTTTTGGCCAAAATGAGTCTAGCTTCATTAAAATCAACACAAATTACCTTTCCTCCGCCTGCCGCTTTAAAAGCTTGCGCAGTAAGCAGACCAATGGGACCTGCACCAAGGATTACTGCCGTATCGCCATTTTTAAATCTGGCTCGATTTACTGCGTGAAGCCCCACTGCAACTGGTTCAACCATTGCCGCTTCTTCAAAGGATAGTGTTTGGGGAATATGAAATACCATATCTTGACGTATAGAAATGTAATCACAAAAGGTACCATTGACCGGAGGCGCTGATAGGAAGATAACGTCCGGGCATAAATTATAACGCCCGGATTTGCAATAGATACAAGTCCTACAAGTAATACCAGGCTCGATAACAACGTGTTCGCCTACAGAAAAGCCTCTAACTTCACTTCCCACCGCTTCAATAATTCCACTGGATTCGTGTCCTGGAACATAGGGCTCTTCTACAACGAAATTGCCTAATCTTCCATCCCGGTAAAAATGAATATCTGATCCGCAAATACCATTTGCTTTAATTTTGACTAAAACTTCATCTGCTTTCGGTACCGGAATTTCCTCTTCTTGTATTGTAAATCTATGTTCTTTATCGAGGTATGCTTTTCTATTCATTTTCATATATTCAGCCCCTGTATAGAATAGTCCGCTTTCAGTTTTAATGCCTCTGTTAAAAGAAGAAGTGTTAACGCTTGGCCGTATGTCATGGGGCAAATGGGAACATCCCTGTAGTCCTGCAGTCGGTCGCTAATAGCCGTGCCGTATGATACCTCAGTCACAGTCCCATCCTCCGAAATTCTATCCAGGATAGCATGAAGCCCTTTAATACCACATTCACGATATGTTTCGGGAATGTACCCCATCCGTACTGCTTTCAAGATTCCATAAGCAAAGCCGGCTGTAGCTGAAGCTTCAACATAGGATTCCGGTTCTATGATGAGAGTATGCCACATGCCGTTTTCGTTCTGGTACTGTTCCAAAGCTTTAATCTGACCATGGAGAGTATCTAATAAGAACCATTTTACCCCTAAGTTTGAATTCCCTATGATATCAAGGTAGTCTACCACGCCAGAGGTATACCAACTGTTACCTCTAGCCCATTGAATTTCACCGAAGCTGTGTCGTCCGTTAAAGTCAAAACCATGATTGAGCAACCCCGTGTTCTTGTCCGTCAGGTATTTAATATGGAGCAGAAATTGTCTGGATGACTCTTCCAAATAATCTTCTCGATCTAATAATTTGCCCATTCGTGCCATGAACAGTACCGTCATAAAAAGCGTATCGATCCAGATCTGTCCCGGATTTTCTACTCCGGAAACGATATGCTGAAAACCCATTTCTTCGGTCCGAGGCAGTTCCTTCATGACCCACTCAGCCCATTCCCTGCAAACATCTAAATAAATTCCATTATTTGTATATTCATACACATAGGTTAGTGTCAAGAGAGGGCATACGGTGTTAATATTTTTTTCCGGCAGGCCCTTTGCGATATTGGTGTCAAACCACTTGATCAAGAAATCAAGCGCTTCTTGATTACCCGTTTCGGCATAGTATTTTTGCATACCGTATAAACCGACTCCCTGAGCCCACTCCCAGGTCCCCATATCAATGATGCTTATTGGACAGATCTCATTGACACCTGTTTCATTGTCGAGGGTTTGCATCCTGTAGGATACTTTTTCAAATAGTTTCAGCAATTCGTCTCTTCTCATGATTACATCTCTTCCTTCCGCTTCGCTCATATTTAAAATATTTTTTCGCCATATTTCGATTATATTGAATTGTAAAAAAATATTATTGCAATATTGTCTTTATTTATTGCATTTTTGTTTAAGCGCGATTAGAATTTACTCAAATATATCTAACAAAAAGGGCTGATACTATTGGATAGCATAATTGGCCTAAAAAAAGTCAGAGAACCCTACGATGTAGATCTTAAATTGGAACACGTCATTGGGACAGATAAGGAAGTGATGAACTATTACCATTTCCACAATGTTTTCGAAATTTATCTGGCCCTCACTCCGGGAGCAGAAATGTGGATCGATAATAAACGATACATGGTTTCCGCCAATGACCTTTTCCTGTTGAGTACTCGCGACCAGCACCGGGTCATCATTCATGACCGAAAAGGGTATGAAAGATACTTTCTTTATTTTAATCCTTTATATATCCAGCCTCTTTGCACTTCTAATACCAATCTGCTGGAATGTTTCGACATACTTGCTTCAAACCGTACCCACTGCCTTAAACTAACTACGGAGGAAGCCCAAAAGCTATTATCATACTATGGTGACGAATTGTTAGATGCTGATGTGAATTCGAATTCATATGCATGGGATATCAAGCGAAGGATTCTTCTGGCTGAAATCCTTATCTTTCTCAATGAAGTGGTTATGCGGGGAATACGTTCAACAGATTCTAATAACGCTGAAACTGCTTCCCATCATGTCTTGATGCATGTTATGGAATTTATCGCCAGCAATTATCAACAGGATTTAAATGCTCAACAGGTTGCTGAACTCTTCAGTCTAAACCGACATCAGTTAAACCGGCTTTTCAAGGAAGTTACCGGCATTTCCTTTCATAAATATCTGGTGAATACGCGGATTATAAAGGCACGGGAACTATTAGAGCAGGGCTGCATATCCACAACTCAAGCATGTTATGAAAGCGGTTTTAATGATTATGCTCATTTCATACGTACTTTTAGTAATGCCGTAGGTACGGCTCCGGGAAAATATGCTCGACAGTTTCAAAAGAACACTGTCTCCTCAATTTTCAATTGATTTCGCCGAAGAAAAACAAAAACGCTTGGAAGCCCAAGCGCTAAGAGGAATTGAAACCTTCGAAAATTTTTTATTTTACAATTTACTCCTTCAAGGAAAACTTCATCCGATCCAGATTCCCTACATACATAAGACCGGATGTCGTCGTCCCCTTGAACACGACGCAGATGGTTTGCTTGCCGCTCACCAGTTGATCCAGGCGTCCGCCGGCCGTTTTGTAGGTTCCCCAGCCGGTGCCCGTATTGGGCAAGCTTACTGTGCCAATGATAGCACCGTCTTTATCGTTCACATGGATTTCCGCAAATACGTTGGCCGGCGATTTTTGGCTGGGCGCATCATAGACGATCTCAAGATAGTTTTTGCCCTTTGCCCCGAAATCCACATCGTTGTAGGTCATCCAAGCGCCGTTAAACGTGTTGCCCACGGTCGTCCCGTTATTATTGCTTTCCGTTTTTAACGGATTGTTATTAAACGTGTTCACCGCCGTTGTCCAAGCGGAACGGGCTTCAAATTCGACCGTCACATCCTGTTCGGGCGCTTGCGGGCTTAACGTAAAGCTCGCGTTGTCGTAGTTGCCGATGTATTTGTAAGCCGCGCTGCCCGTGCCCGTCATCACGAGGTAGACATCCTGGATACCCGACAACGTTTGGGTGAGCTGCGCCGTAACGGTTTTGTAAGTGCCCCACGATGCGGCTGTCGGAGGCGTGTTAACCTTCCCGATCAGCGTACCGTTGACGCCGCCTATCCGAACCTCCACCGCCGCATCGGCCGGGCAGCTCGCGCTATTGCCCGAATACCCGCGATATGTTCTATGGCATCCGGGTAATTCGACCATCGAACCGGATTCGGTATCCATTGCGGGGGATGGATGTATATCTGAGAACCTTGTTTTAACGAAGTTGAAATCATCCATAGGAACGGAAGCAGAAACAAAAGGCAGAGCCCCGTCTTGAGCTGTTTGATCTTGCGATGGATTGCCACCAAACTCCCTCTCCCTTCTTTAGTTCACCTTTCCGAGTTAAATCTTAAGGGAATCGTAATATATGCCTCAGGCATTTTCAATATAGTCCATTGATAAGATTGCGTAAATGCGATCTAGAGTAAAGGGTAGAGAAATTCGCCCCTCCTCATCAAACAATACTCATTGTATCATTGAGAAGTCGAGGCGACTTTATTGTTTGTATAACAACATTTTCTTTAGCAGATGAATTGTAACCACGAGTAACAAAGGAATTGTAAATCCGGTCAACTTCCAAATTGGAAGGATTACCGTGATGTGCTCGGTCAATTTTGCTTCGCTTCTTTGTAAAAGAAAAGCAAATATCATATTGATAAAAGTCAGAGGTAATATAAACACTTTCTCGTCCTTTAATTTACATATACGTACAACTAAATGATTTAATATGAAAAGTATAATGCAAGCTTTCATGTAAGAACCTACGATTAAAGCTATCCCAATAATGAATTCTACCCGCTGAAGAATAGGTTGTACATCAATCATTCGTGCAACCTCTACCATCGAATACTTTCTTTCCCCGGCTAAGGGTCCGAAAACAAGAATGGTTGATATAGAGACCGCAATCAATGTGATGACGCTGATACCAAACGCAATAACCAGCTTTTTATGTAAATCCCGGGCCGGCCGACGAACAAAAGGAAGAAGTAGGGCGAGTAAGACCGGTTCTGCGTGGGTGAAACCATATGAAAGGTAAGCGCCATGTAATACAGGTTTTATGCCATCAGGAAGAACAGGTAAAAGAAATTCTCTGTGATAATTAGGAATGGACAACAGCAAAGTCAAGATGATGAACAGCATCACGATGAAAATTAAAATGGTAAACATTCTGCTCATGACTTCAATCCCTGCACGTACAGTTATGGCCACTGTGGTGAAGATAAAGATATCAAATATGTATTGAGGGGTTTGCCTCATTAAAGAACTGTTAGCATATTTACCTACTTCATGTACGATATCTGTACTCATTTCAAATAAGAGCGAAATAAATGGAATAACAATAACAATGGTGGGCCAGGTTCCCAAAACGGCTTGGCTATATTCACTAAAAGATAGTCCGGGATATTCCTTATCCATGTAAAGAACAAACAGTAATTGAATCATGGCAACCGTGCCGGAGAGCAGCAGAGATATCCACACACCGTTATGGGCGAATCCAATTAATGGACCGGGAAGGTTTACAATAACTGAGCCAGTCAAATAAACAAAAAACAATACGATCAATTGATCTTGACTTATGATTTGTTTATTCATAAAGGTCATGTTGCTCCTTTTCTAAGAATCTTTATCTAAATACTCAACTATATGATGAGCCAAATCTTTATACAGCCATGATGCGATGTCATGAAGAATCGGCATTCCAAATTCCCCAACATACTCAATACCAAGATAAATAGAGGCAATAACGGTCACTCCATATGCGATCTTGTCGCGCAGCGCCATTTTCTTTATTTTGGCAAGATTATAGAACGTCATTAACAAATAACTCGAGATCACAACAATCATTTTTTCAGCCATCCGTTCGTGCTCCTTCACTAATTGTCTATAGAAAGCGGTTTTGATATTGCAGTTCCGCTATTTTTTATTTCAATTTTTGCTTTAATATCGATTTGAGTATTAGCGAAACGCTCTTCCCAATTCCTCTTCCATCGTTTCCATAAGGCTGGGTCTTTACGATATATTTGGTCCCCTAATCCAATTAGGTCTAATTTCTTTTGTTTCATTCGGTTCAAAGTTTTTCTTAAAGATTGTTCAACTGCCCGAGCCGCGGCCGCGGCAAATTTTTTTTCATCTTCCGGAGTTTTTAACTTCATGCACCTCATTTCTCCAATAGCTCCCGAGAAATAAACGAATATTTGAAGTTTGACTGCTTCCCCTTCAATTTGTGGAGTTAGTTTGGAATAGAAGGATAATACTTCCAGGGAACTATCGCTTGCATCGCTCGAATCGCTTTGAGTTTCGCACGGCACGCGGATAATTCCTCCCTTGTACTTATTGTGTAACATTTGTATCATTTGCGAATCTTGAGGAGAAACGACCCCCTCCCATTTTCCTTTTTTTAAAACTGCCATTCCGGCAGCTACCAGATCCTCTCCTTTGTTTCCGCCTTTAGTGATGTAAGGAACTAACGAAATCCCCGTCTGGCTGCGAAGACCGACGAAAAGATCAAGTAAAGAAGTGTTAGTCGTTTTGTAATTGTGCCGATCGGAATATTTTGAAATTTGCAACAACTGTTGACTTACTGTTTTTTCGATTAAAGGCTTCATTTTCAAATATTGCGATGCTTTCCCGTGGGCAATAAAAAATGAAGAACTAAGTCTAGCCTCATGATCCCGATAAAAGAAATCCAAAACCTCGCCGATAGGATGTATTTGTACTAACTGATCTTCTACAATGATAGCTCTCAAATGGCTCCATTGTCCTTTGCGTCCTATATGAAGGATAATATCCCGAATCCCGTCAAACATCGTTTCACCCTTTGTTTGCACATTGATATAGGAAATATCTCCGCTTTGCTTTCCTTGTGAACCGCCGGAATGTACCGGTTTGTATATTTGCACCGTAAGATCAACCATTCCTTTATCGGCTTTGTCGATGGCAAGTCCTAAGATAAAGGACCGATCCGTAAGTTCTGTCTTATCCCAGCAACCCGGCAGCAATAGAACGCATACCATCAGACAGCCGACAAATGCGATTTTTCGCATAATAGGCCTTCTTTCAAAAAAACTGTCTTTTATTTTTCAGATCCGAATATCTTCTTGCTGCGCGGTGAACGCAGCAAAATTTTAAACGGGGCACGAATGAATGCATCCAATAATTGCTTCGGTTGAAGAGGTGCTACAGGGGTTAGATATGGCTGCCCAAGGGATCTGAGACTCGTTAAATGCAGCAAGATCCAGAGAAAACCTATCATCAGACCGAATCCGCCCAGGAATGTGCTTAAAATCATGAGCGGAATCTTTATAATTCTTAAAGCGGTAGCCATGTTGTATTGAGGAATGGCAAAAGAAGCAATTCCGGTTAATGCAACGACCACGACCATCGTCGGAGAGGCAATACCTGCAGATATGGCTGCTTCACCAATAACGAGAGCGCCAACAATACTTATCGTGGCGCCAATCTGTCTTGGCAATCGCGCTCCGGCTTCCCGAAGAAGTTCAAAGAAAAATTCCATGATGGCGGCTTCATAAAACGCAGGGAAAGGAATTCCCTCACGCGCATTCATGATGGCAAGTAAAAGAACAGTAGGAATTAATTCCGGATGAAAAGTCGTTAAAGCAATATATATGCTGGGCAAACTTAAAGCAATAAAAAATGCAAATATCCTCATTAAGCGAATTAGGGAGGCAATTATACTTCTTTGGTAAAAGTCTTCCGAGGATTGATACATTTCTGTAAATAGTCCCGGACATATTAAAATCGAACCTGTGCCTTCGACGAGCACGATGATTTTACCGTCCAACATAGCTGCAGTAGCGGTATCCGGCCGTTCTGTATAGCGGTATTGAGGGAATGGAGAATAAGTCGAATCCTCAATCCCCTCTTCAATAAAAGAGGTCTCAAGAACATTAACTTGCTTTAGTCTGGAAATCCGCTCTTTTAACTCAGCTAAGACTTCCATATTAACTGTATTTATCAAATAAGCGATATTGATTTCAGTTTTGGTTTCTACCCCAAGCGTAAACTTTTCTAATTTAAAATTAGGAGTTTTTAACCGCTGCCGTAACATACCGATATTCTTTTGCAAATTTTCAACTGTACTCTCGCGCGGACCATGAACTACGGATTCTGCAACCGGTTCGCTCACTTGCCTGGTTATTAGTGAAGCAACTTTGTAAGACAAAGCTTGATCCCAACCATTAAAGAAGATAACAAGATGCCCTGTAACAATATCATCAATTGCTTCTTTTAGATCGTTTACAAGCTTGGCAGATTGCGAGGAAACACCGTGGTTGCTGAAAAAGCGAATTACATCTTCAGGTGTGACAGAACTTGCAGGGCCTACTTCGTGGGGAACAAGGTCCTGAAGTGATGCTTTCATATAATTTAATGTTTTATGTTCGAATAACGACTCGAAATAAACGGAAAATGCTGTGTGTCGGAGCTCCGGTCCAAAGTGCCACTGAAAAACAGATAAATCATCGCAGGATTCAAAACGCGTTTCGAGCCACTTTAAATTAGATTCCAATACGGGTGAAATCGGTTGTATATCCATTTCTGAACGGGTACCGGCAAAGTTCGTTTGGTTCATGTGGTTAACCTCCGGAAGTAAGAACTATGCTACAATTATTTCCAACTCAAATAAGATTTATTTATGCTTTTTCGAAATTCAGGATAAAATTAAGTTCGTCCCCGTGACTAACCAACCTTATGACAGTACGCGGTGTGTAGTGTCAGATAGGTTGCGCCTGCTGTTATTTTTATTTTATCCTGAAAAAATCCGCACGAATCCGGAAATGGAAAAATCCGCAAAAGACTTAAACGGATTTAAGTCTTTCGCGGACCGAGAAGTGTTCATACCCATTTGCAAAATAAAAGCTCATGTCATACCGGTAACTGCGTCATATTTCCTTATTAAACTATAGTTTCCCCGCGAGTTTTCTGCGTTGTAGATTCCTTGTATTGTTACTCTCTCCCGCCGAGTACTCCGTGCCGAATAAGAACATTCTTCACATTCTCACTACCCATTGCTTGATCTGGAAGTTTACTCCCTGCTTCTATGAGGCTCTCTGCAACTGCGGCATAATCCCCCTTGGGAGCTTGAATATGAAGTGATCCCCAGATACAGCTATTCATTGGAATCCCTCCGAATTCATTCAGGATGTCCATAGAAGCACCGCGTTCAATTAGCAGTCGGACGATTTCGTAGTCTCCTTGTGCTGCGGCACAATGAAGGGCTGTCATCGAACGGGCGTTGCTCCATGCATCCACATGAAAACCAACATCCAACATGAGTCGCACTGCATCTGCTTTATGCTTCCATGCTGCATCCGTAATTACACTCTGCTCTTCCGGCTCCAGGGATCGGACAATATCTGCATGTTCCCTTAACATGCTATGGACGGTTTCTGTATCTGCCCGCATACAGGCAAACAGGAATTTCTGCTTAACTGAACTGTACGACAGCATTAACTCCGTAATGGCTTCATAACCCAGGTGATCCGCAAGAAAGATCGGCCTCACAGCTGCGCCTATATGGTACGCATATATATGCCCGCCAACGGAGGTGAAATTCCCTTTCCCCACCTGGGCCTGAAGGGCATTCGGATCCTCCTTCAGAATTTTGCGGACGAGTTCGATATCCCCCAACTTACAAGCCATGAAGATATCCGTCTGAGCGCCGCGTTCAATTAAATGTCTGCATTTGTCCGGGTTATTGACAGCATACTGAGCCGGTGTACTGTTGTGGTCGATATCCCGCTTATCAATCTCAGCCCCGTGATCCAGTAGGAAATCGATGATCTCAGGCAAAATGGCATAATGCAGAGGAACCTGCCCATCCGGGCCGCGTTGATTGACAACTTCCGGATCCTCCTCTACCATCTTTTGCAGGATATCCAGCATTCCCAATGCAGCCGCAGCATGCGGATCGACATGAGCTCCCCGCTCAATAAGATAACGGGATAAATCGTGATGATCATGATGCAGAACACCAAATCCTCCCGCCCACCAGTTGCTTTTGGCATTGATGTCAGCCCCGTACTGCAATAATACATCCACCATCTCACGGTTTCCTCTATTTGCAGAAATCACAATCGCCGGCGTGTCGAAAACAAACCATGGTTCGTCGATCTGTGCGACAAGCGATGGATGGTTTTGCAATAGACGCCTTAAAGCTTCAGTGTCGTTATTATCAACTGCCTGTTTGAATTGTTCGATGACCATGTTATTCTCCCTCCTTATACCTCAATAAAATGATGGCTTTGCCCAATCGGTATTCGGTTCGCTTACACCTAGACTGATTTTAACATATTTATCACTTTTTTCTTCAATAATATCGATGATTAATTGAGTTACCGCTTGACGTGTAACCTGTGCACCCTTAAATAATTCTCCTTTTTGCGTGAGCATATAATTCGTATTACCCTCTTGGTTGTAAAGCCATGTAAGGCGTAAAAGTGTATAATCTAGATTTGAATTTTCAAGCAACCGTGCGGATTCAGTCTGAGAACGCATTCTACTGCCTCCACCAATCATTTTCTTATTCCATTGGCCAAAAGCTCCAGGCACTTCATCATAAATACCCAAAACGGAAGCAGCGATTACCCTTTTCACTCCAGCAAAATTCATTGCATCAATAATGGTTTTCGTGGATTTTTCATCGCCCATGTCATTAATATAAACGAGGTCGATATCTTGCATAGCCTCGATCAGTTTATCTTTGTCTTTAAAATCACCGTCAAAAATAGTTTCTCGACGATCATCAGTGATAGTTAACCGCTTATGGCCATTTTTTGCATAAAGAATGATGAGATTGTCCGTGTTATTGAGCAATTTATTTGTTAACATACGAGCTATTTGGCCCGCTGCACCTAAAATCAAAATTTTCATGATATCATTCCTCTTTATTAATTAATGCTACATAAATATCAAAATCTGTTTTCCCGTCAGCCTGCATTTCCCTTCAATAACGAACCGACACGGCCGGTAGATACGAACGCGATGCCCGCCGCGATCACGACCGAAACAGCACTGATCCAAGTGATCGATAGGATGGATAAGCTGCCAACAGTAATTCCCCCAATGCCGGCTCCTGCAGCAAAACCCAGTTGTACAAAAGAACTGTTCAGACTAAGGACGATACCGGAAGCTTCCGGAGCAAGCGAGACCAAGTTAAAGTTCTGGGTTGGCCCAAATACCCAGCAAACGATCTCCCAGATCATGAGTAATAGAATCGTCATTACGACGGAGCCGATGCCGGAGACAGAGGACAGCACGACTAAGGCAAGGATTTGGATAGCCATTGATCCGAAGATCGTGCGGGGTATGCCGATCCGATCTGCCAAGAAGCCGCCAAGTCTGGAGCCGATCAAGCTCCCGACGCCTAATGCCAAGAGAATACCGCTCATATGCCGTTCCATCGTCGGCATGGCGGCGGACAGAAACGGAGTGATATACGTATCGACTATCGAAAAGCCGATAAATACGAAGAACGTTATGCCAAGGGTGAGTGTGATCCTCGGCTGCTTCAAGAAAGCAAGCCGCTTGCCCAATGAGACGGACGCTTCGCCTTCCAAGGCAGGGATCGACCGTACGATGGCAGCAAAAGCCAGCAGGCTCAAAACGCCGATGGCCCAGAAGATCGTCTTCCAATCATAGGCCGCAGAGACCATGCGACCGATGGGAACGCCGAATACGAGAGAGGAGCTAAAGCCCATAGCGACAGTGGACATTGCTCCCCCCTGGCGGCCGGGAGAAGCCAGCTTGGACGCTATAGAATAAGCCGTGACGACGAAGACGCCGGTTCCGACTCCAAGCACAATGCGGGAAGCCATCAGAAAGCCGAAGCCCGAAAGGGCCAGCATGGAGACGATACCAAGCAAGATGAGGGAGAGAGCCAGGAGCAGTTGATTGCGTTGATTCAACTTTGCCGCCGCCAGCACGACCAAGGGTGCGCCAAGCGCGTTGCCAAGCGCAAATACTGTTATGAGCTGCCCGGCTGTCGATATCGATACACCGACGGAAGCGGCAATTTTGTCCAACATACCAACGATGCCAAATTGTGAAGTGCCAACTAAGAAACAGATCAAAGCAAGCATATAGATTTTCCAAGTATTATTCATGTTATCCTAACCACCTAAATTCCATGTAGTCTTTAAAGAGAGAGATGGACCACTGTTTGCAGTGGCCCTTCAATCAAATATCAAGTTTGCGGGTACCGATCCTTTTTACCATTTCAGGGTCGTTATGTGAAAAGAATAAGCTCTTGTTCGTATCCAATGCAGCAATCGTCTCCATATCCTCTTGCTTTAATTCAAAATCAAAGATATTGAAGTTTTCGATCATTCTGTCTTTCCGAACAGACTTTGGAATCACAACGACTTCTCTTTGTACCAACCAGCGTAAAATCACTTGTGCAACGGATTTATTATACTTTTCGGCGATTGATACCAAAACTTCATTATTGAACATGTTATTTCTTCCTTCACCAAAAGGCGCCCAGGACTCGATCTGCACATTGTTTTCTTTCAAGAATGTTGCACTTTCTGTTTGCTGGCAAAAAGGGTTCGTTTCAACTTGGTTTACTGCCGGAATTACTTCATTATGGATAATCAAATCGATCAGACGGTCCATTTGGAAATTGCTAACTCCAATGGATCGAACCTTTCCCTCTCGATACAGCTCCTCCATCGCACGCCAAGAGCCATAAACATCGCCAAACGGCTGATGAATTAAATATAGATCCAAATAATCCAATTGCAATCTTCTCAGTGATTTTTCAAATGCTTTCTTTGTGGGCTCATACCCAGTGTCTTGAACCCAGAGTTTTGTCGTAATGAACAATTCATCTCTTGAAACGCCGCTTCGTTGGATTGCTCTGCCCACCGCTTCTTCATTTAAATAAGATGCAGCCGTATCAATCAGACGATAACCCGCCGTTATGGCATTATAAACGCTTTGTTCACATTCATTTGCATCTGGAATCTGATAAACCCCAAAGCCGAGTATGGGCATCTTAACACCATTGTTCAAAGTCACAGTTTGCATGACAAAATCCTCCTGTCAATATTTATCGTTATTTTCCTGCTCTTTTTGCAAAATCTGAACCTGCCGGGTACCAATGGCCGCAACCACGCCCATGACCTTATTATGAAACATCCGACAAAAAACAGTTATCTCATTTGTCGCAAATGTTTGCCTAATTCTATCATTTCCATAGAAATCTTAAACAAAGCCCATTGACCAATAAAGTCAATGGGCTTGTTATTGTACGATCTTGGCTGCTTGTTAACCTGCCAGGAGTCCGCACGACGGAGCTTCTCTTACAACAGCTCGAAATCCACTTCTTGCAGATCCCGCGAATTGGAACCGATATACAGTTTGAAGCCGCCCGGTTCCGCTTCGTGCCTCAAATCCGCCGTCCAGAAAGCAAGATCGGAGACTGTGACGGTAAAGCTGACTTCCCGGCTTTCGCCGGCGGCCAGCACCGCCTTGCGAAACCCTTTCAGTTCCTTCACCGGACGCACGACGCTGCCGTGCTTAGAAACAGACTGCCGCGTCGGTCTGTTTTATTATTCGGGGGAGCATCACAATTCTCGGGCGGTTTGTCGGTAGCGGTTTTGCCGAATCGCCAGTACCGCAAAACAGCCCAAGAAAGTGATGCCTGCAACAAGGTACGGAAGGGACAAGGATAGGTCGTACAATGCTCCGGCAGCCGTCGAACCTGCAATCGTCCCGAGACTCGTGAAAGTGGAGTTCAATCCTGCAACATAACCTTGATCGTTGCCGGCCGATTTGGACAAATACGCGCTGGCCGCCGGCCGAAGAAGATCGCAAGCGGCGAAAATAATAATGGTAACGAGCAAGACCGCCCAATAACGATGGGCCAACAAAATGGCCAGAATCGACACGCCTGCCAAAGCGAGGCTTATATATATCACTTTGATTTCGCCAACCTTTTTCACGAGAACGTCCAACAGACCAATCTGAATGACGACTCCGACAATGGCGCCAATCGTCATGATCAAGGCGATATCCCGCGGACCGAATTGATGCTCGGCATCCAAATACAGGCCAAAAACCGTCTCAAAGTTCGAAAGGCCAAACCCGAGAATGAGCAGCACAAGAAGCGCAAAAAAGTAAGGCGCTTTTCTGGAGTTTATCAATTGATAGATCAGGCTTTGTTTGGCAGCGGTGCCGGCTGCCGGATATGCGGTGCCGGTATTCGCCATTTTCAAGGATTCAGGCAGCACCAGTAAGGTTAACACCGCCGAAAATGCAACGACGATAGCGGCTGTATAGAACGGCACGCGTATACCGTATTCCGCCAGGAATCCTCCTAACCCCGGGCCGATAATGAATCCTGTCGACATCGCCGCGGATACAAAGCCCATTCCTTTGGCCCGTTCATCCTCCGTGGTGACGTCGGCCGTAAAGGCCATAATACCCGGAAAAATAAAGGCAACTCCAATTCCGCTTAGCAGCCTGGAGATGAATAACAGGTAAAGGGAAGAAGCAAACCCAAATATGGCCTCGGAAATGGCAAGCAAAGCAAGACCGGCGACGATGACCTTTTTCCTGCCGACAGTATCGCAAAGTCTTCCTGCCAGAGGGGAAAATAGCAATTGCGTAACCGCGAAAGCGGCTGTCAATAAACCTACCGCAGCTCCGGTTAATCCCAACTCTTTCATCAACGTGGGCATAACGGGAACCACAAGCCCGTATGCCGCCATCGCAAGGAAAAGATTGGCCATCAATAAGGTGAGCGCTCCATTGTTTTTCAATAACAAAGACATATCGTTTTCTCTCCTCTGTCAAAATCATATATAATAATATAGAACGAATGTTCAGTATAAATCAAGTTCTTCGGGGAAAAAGGTTTTCAACAAAACTTCATTCGAAAAAAAGAAGAGTTAGATTTAAAAAGCCCGTGCCATAAGGCACGGACTCACGTCAATTAAATTCAAACGAAACTGATGCCGGGTGCACAACTGCCGCCGCAAACCGGACCGGCCCGATGAGTCCGCTTGGTTCCTGCTGCGCAAACGATGACAAGAAGTCGCGCTGATCTTTCACTAACGTATTCGTAACTTCAATGACAAGCTTGTTTTTGCCCTTTTTTATCAGACCGTTGATTTCCAAGCTATAAGGTGGACATATGCGTACCCCCGCTTGTTCGTCATTTAACCATACTTCTGCCGTTTCATAGACATCACCCAAATCTAACAGAGCTTGGTTTGCGGATTCGTTCCACTCAAATTCCGTTTCATAACGGAAAGTACCGGTAAATCGCGGTAAATAATCAGGCCCGCTCATATTCGTCAATGCCGTCAGTTTCCCCCATTCCTTGAAATGAGGATAATGTTCGGCATCAGCGGTGGAAACAGTCCATTCGCCTTTAAGCTCAAGATCCGCCCCAACAGTATGCCTTGGAAGGGCGGCATAACCTTCAAGATCAGATCCATGGAGCAGGATGATGGATTCATACGGATGAAGGACAAGCCGAACCGCCGTTGTGCCGTTCTCCCTTTCTGCATATAAACTGATCAACTGATTCCGGAAGGCATCGTAGGCAAATACATCACCTTGGATGGGCAAAACAATCTTCGTATGAATGGTTTGATTCGGGTGTTCGTTAAAGAACATAAAAACATCCAAATTTTGCTGAAGATAGTGATAGTTCCGAAGATACGGTTCGTATTGGCCGGCTCTAATCTCGTAATGTTCGTCTGCAATAAGGTCTTTCGCCAGCTTTTCTAAAGCTGCAAGCTTCACATTCCGGTGATCGGCCAGACAAGACAGTTCGGCAGAAACATCACTGCCCTCGCTCGATCGCAATGGTAGCCCGTCAATAAAGCGAACGGCTAGTCCTTGTTCGGCAAACTCGGCCAAGTTCCGAATCATCGCCGCCGGAAGCGCTTCTGCATAGGGGACGATCAGGCACTCGTAATCCTCGTGATGTACGTACAGTTTGCTGTCTTGCACGCTCGCCGCTTCCAAAAGAACGTCGACAGGAAGAACGTCGCAGTCGATCTGATGCTGCATCAATTCCTTCACAGGCTTATGAAAATACATCGATGCTCCGGACCATTCGGCTTCAGCATGATAAACGACGGCTGCGGTCGCCACGTGTCTTCCGCCTGTAATCAGGTGACTAATCCGATTCATATATCGATTTAAGTGCTTATAATATCGGTACTGCGGATTTTTCCCGTTCGCATACATATGCGGCGGGCAATCCGGATCCGGAAAAGCTTTTTGAGTAAAGGCATGCGGGACAAAATAGTTAACACCTCGAACGAGCATATGATCTGTGAGCCACTTCATCAGCTTCAGGCCCTCCGTCCAGCCATATGCCCCATACAATTCACACATCGTACGGCCTTGTTTTTTCGGATCCATGTGTCCAAGCGACACGCCAAGCTTAGCGAGGCCATAGTGGAAGAATTCACTATCCGTTTCCCCCGAAACGCAGCGGAAACTCAATTCATCGAAGCCAGGGACGATCTGCCACAGCACCACATCGAGGCCTGACATATCTTGTCCCCATAGCGCGCGAAAAAAGTGCCCGGCGCCGGATCCGAGCCTTGCATGAACGTTGTTGTCTTCGAGTACATGTCCGATGTATTCTACCCCGTGGGCTCTACACCATACTCCGATTTGGCTGCAGAAGTTTTCGGCGTAGAGCTTACTGACGATATTCATATAATGGTACCGTACAATATTCGACTGTTCTCCTGCATCGTGCCAGAGGAGATGCAGCAGCTTCCGATAGTCGGGCCCCAAAGCTTCCTCCAGCAGGGCCGGCATTTCCCGGCTCCAGGGGAGCGGTACTCCCTGCTTTCCAGGCTTCGAATTGAAATCAAACGTTTTCTCATCATTGTAAAATCCGGGTTCATCTGAAAAGAAGCCAACAAATGTCTTTCCGAAATCCGCTTTATACCGATCGTAAAAAGCCTCGTATACCGTGTCGAGCAAAATGCGAACTGAATCCCGGTCCAGCGGGTTCAAATAATCTGCCTGCTCCTTGCTTCCGCCATCCTTATTTTCGGAAATAATAAATACACGCCAATACCCTTCGGGGATATCCCAGTAAAGGATACCATCTTGTACAAGTTCTGTTATGTCAACCGTGTCACCGGTTAATGATCCGTTAGATGGATTGCGACGGACCGCGACAACTGAAATCAGCTTATTTTTACCGCTCGCGTTTTGGCTGTGCGAGATGGTCGGCCGAAGCCCACGCATCAGCAAAGTATCCAGAAGCAGAGATGTTCCTTGGGCAAGACCGAAGGTATCGATATACCGTTCACCCAAAAACATGCGATGAAGCTCTTCCGGAGCCTCTTTCACCTTGCCTGCCGCATGACCCGTCGGAAAATGGTCGTCATCAAGCATCCATACCTTCATGCCGCGTTTTCGCGCTTCATCCATAATGATGTCCATGTCTTTCCACCATTTCGGTCCGAGAAAATCCGGATGCGGCCGAGCCTCCACGCAAACGGCCCCGATTCCGGATTCATGAACACGGGCAATCTCTTCCCGAATCACCTCCTCTTCCTCACCATGCTGCCAGAGAAAAGGAAGGATATAATTATGCTCCTGACCCTCAAGCACTTCCCTAAGACGATTGCTCATAATAGCCCCCTGCTTCAACTTAGTTTCAACCATCCGATGTTCGCAGCTTGGATGGAAATATCCGCCCGGCTTCGAATCGAAGCCGGGCGGATACAATTATTTTTTCACTTTCGCATACCAATCTCTGGCACGCTTCGTAACCTCTTCACCACCCGATTTGTTCCACTTGTCTACGAATTCATCAAATTTGCTGATCGGGTATTGCCCGAGGATAATCTTGGTGGCGTATTCCACGTACAGCGTACGATTGTTAATGTCCGGGAAGCCTTCGTACACACTGGCCGGCATACCGTCGCCGGCAATGATCTTGACATACTTCTGGGCTTCCTGCATATTTCGGTTAACCTGATTAATCGCCCACATTCTGTCTTCCGAAGCTGTACTCTTATTTAGATCGATCATGAAATCAAGGGTAGATATTTTTGCATATGGATCAAGAATCAGGTTCTCTTGTGTACTCTTGTCATCCGGAAGTCTAGCTGGCTTGCCGTCCTTCATCGCATAGTGCATTCCTTCCACGCCAAGGTACAGAGGGATCCAATTCTTCTTATCGTACATGTTGTTCAGCAGCTTCAAGGTAGCCATCAATTTCTTCTGATCCTTGTTACTCTTGACCACCCAGGCCGGAGGGGTAAATCTCTTCCAAGTGTAGAAGCCCTTATAGCCCGCGACTTCCGGTATGGGGAGTACCGAGAATTCAGCCTTTACACCAGTGTTCTTATATAGATTTTCTAAAGGCAAATAGCCGCTTTCCACCCAATGGAAATAGTTTCCTGCCTTATTCGACTCAATCTTGCCATCCCACTTGGCCTTGTCGTTGAGGAGCGTTTCCTTATCCAGTAACCCGTCCTTATACAGCTTGGCGATGAACTCCAAGGCGGCTTTCATATTCGGTGTAACCGCAGAATAAGTCAGTTTGCCGTCGTACAGGTCCCAATCCGGATACCCTTCGAACATGGCCACTCCGTACATGGCGAACAGATGATCCATCCAACGCGCCTCCTGACGGCCACCCGTCGGAAGCTCATCCTTCTGGCCGTTGCCGTTAGGATCTTTGTCCCGGAACGCCTCCAGCACCTTCACGTATTCGTCTTGGGTTTTCGGCATCGACAGGCCCAATTTGTCAAGCCAATCCTTGCGGATCATGCCGGCGTATCTCCCGTAGTCCACCACACCGGGGATATAATAAATTCTCCCCTGACCGGTAGGATCGTTGGCTTTGACCACATCCCACATTTCTTTCGGAATGGCTTCCCATAAATTCGGTGCATACTTGGGCAGCAGCTCAGTCAGGTCGGCAATTGCGCCGTTTTTAGCCAAGCTGTCTTCGATGCCCTGCTGGGGTAAGAACAGGTCCGGCATTTCGTTAGCGGCGATCTTCAGGTTCAATTGATTCAGGTAGTTGGTGCCTCCGTTCCATTCCACATAGGGATGGATGACGCCGACGCCCAGTTTTTCCTTATACAATTCATACAGCTTGCTGCCTTTGGTGATCGGTTTATAGCCGATGTTAGTGCCCCATACTTCAATATCGACTATTTCATCTGCATTGGAGGCCTGGTTCTGGGCAGAAGTTGAAGAACCTTCGGAAGAGTTCGTGTTTCCGCTGCAGCCGGTGACAGCAGTAATCGCAAGGACACCTGCCGCTACTAATAACCCCATCTTTTTGAAATTCATATGGTATTCCCCCTCTGAATCGTAATGATATGTTTAAGGCTGCTTGCCCATAAACCGGAAAGGGTAGTTTACCCTTTTACGGAGCCGATCATGGCTCCTTTGACGAAGTATTTCTGCAAGAAAGGATACACCAAAATGATCGGGATGATCGCAAAAATAACTGTCGCTGCCCTTAGAGTCCGCTCATTATAGTTAAGATCAGCCTTTGAAACGGCACCCGCCATAATCACGTTATCGTCGGTAATGAACTGTCGAATCTTGATCTGCAGCGGAAACCAGTCCGGATCTTGCAGAAAAAAGAGCGGATGCTGGAACTGATTCCACAGCATCACACCGTAGAATAAAGCAAGTGTCGCCAATACTGCTTTGGACAGCGGAAGCACGAATTGGAACAGCATCCGGAAATATCCGCAGCCTTCAATGAAGGCGGCTTCCTCCAATTCCTTGGAAAATTGCTTGAAGAAGGTTCTCATGATAATCAGATTGAACGGATTCAGGATATGCGGTATGACCAGGACCAGCGGATTGTTATAAAGGCCGATGCCGCGAACCGTTAGGAAGTAAGGCACGATAGGCGCCTTGAAGATCATCGCAATCACGACGCCGACCATAATGACAGGTCCCCAGCGAAACTCCGGCTTTGACAGCGGGTACGCAAGCAGCGCGGTCATTAGCAGGGCCAAAACCGTGCCAATCACCGTCGAGCTCAAGGTCAAGAAGAACGATTTCCACAGGTCGGGACGGTCGATCATATGTCCCCAGGAGTCTAACGTAAATTGCTTCGGCCATATCGTTACCAGGTTCATATCCACGGCACTTTTGGAGCTAAGCGAGGTGGAGATCACGGACAGGAGCGGTACGAGCGCTATGACGGACAACAGTATGAGAAAGACCGTAATTGTCGTTACGAATACTTTTTCTCCTCTCGATTCAAACATGCCTACCAGAGCCCCCCATCCGAAACTTTCTTCGACAGCCTATTGAATATAAACACCAGGATAAATCCAATCACCGACTGGAATAAACCGACTGCCGTCGCAAAGCTGTACTGCGCTTGCTGAATGCCTGTCCGGAACACGTACGTATCCAGGATGTCTCCTACACTATACGTCATCGGAGTGATCAGATTATACACTTGATCAAAACCGAGATCCAGGAAATTGCCGATTTCAAGCAGGAACAGCACCAGCACGGTAGGTAGAAGAAGCGGAAACGTAATGTGGCGGATTTGCCTAAACTTGGATGCGCCGTCGATCATCGCCGATTCGTACAGCTGAGGATCGATTGAGCTGATGGCCGCTATATACACCACGGTTCCCCAACCGGCATCTCTCCATATGGATGCGATCACGTAAACAGGCCGAAAGTATACGCTTTCCTGCATAGCCAGCAGAGGTTCAAAACCAAACCACCCGCTTACAATGTTGAACAACCCGCTTAATGAAAAGAAATCGAAGACGATACCGGCAACAATAACCCAGGACAAAAAGTGCGGAATGTACAGAGCGGTCTGGATCCCTTTCTTCAGCGCCGATTTTCGAATCTCGTTAATCATCAGCGCCAGCAGAACGGGCACCGGGAAGACTAGTACGAGCTTGAGAAATCCCAGCATTAACGTATTCCCGAACACTCGGACGAAGTCAGGATGATGAATCAGGGTCTTAAAATGCTTGAGACCTACCCAAGGACTATCGATGAATCCTTTGAAAACCGAATAGTCCTTGAAGGCGATTACAGAACCGGCCAGCGGAATGTATTTAAATACAATGAGAAAAATAATTCCCGGAATCGCCATCACGTACAGCGGCCAAAACACCTTCATTCGATGAAATGCAACTGCTTTCAACTTGTTCCCTCCAGTTTCTAGTTGTTGAATTCGCTTACACAGATACTATACAACTAGTGGAAACATCGCTCAATCGGGCATTTTTAAGTTTAAACAAGGGTATTTTTAAGAATATATATAGAAACCACTCCTGATGGAGTGGCTAAGTACGTTTAAACGCTTGGCAATTTCTTGCGATAATCCCTGGGTTTGCACCCTGTCAGTTTCTCGAATAACCGCGCAAAATGCTGCGAATCCGAGTATCCTACCATTTGGCAGATCTCGTACACTTTCAAATCTGTCTTCTCCAGCAGCTCTTTCGCTTTGCCGATTCGGATCTGGGTCAAAAAATTCACATAAGTATCCCCCGTCTTTTGTTTGAAAAACTGGCTTAAATAATAGGGACTGATGAAAAAACGGGCAGCCAGATCTGCAAGGGTGATCGGTTCATTGTAATGTGTAGATACGTATTCCTTGACCTCGGAGATAATGTCCTTCTTCTTGGGAATATTATGCTCCAGTTTGAACGCAATAATTGTTCTGATGACTTGAACCATCCATTCCTCCAGACGCTCCAGCGTCCGAAACCGCGAAATACCCTCTAGCGACAAAATATGACGGCCCAAAAAATCGTTTTGCTGCAGCTGCTGAAAGGACATCTTCCGAACACTCGATAAAAGGATGTTCAAGCACTGCAACTGGAGATCTGCCGGACTCATGCCTGATTCGGCTTGCATCCCTCGAAAGATCTCACGGATGATGCCAACACATTCCATCTCGTCCATGTTGTCCAGACCGGCTTCCAGTTTAGCGATCATCGCTTCAGGAACAGGCTGACTCCGTTCTGTCAGATTCATGATCTCAGGAAAAGGGATCACGGCGCCCGCCCTTTTAACGACTTTATAACTTAATGCGTAACGGGCTTCCTCAAAAGATTGGCTGATTCCGGCGGCCCGTTTTTGAACCGTACCGATGCCGACGGTCATGGACAGCTCCAATTGCCGGTATACCTTTTCTTTAAGACGTTGTACCGAACGAACCAGATCTGCATACCCGATGGAACCGCCATGGGTAACCACCACTGCAACCTGGGCGCCCGAATAACGAAACCGATACACTCCACGGTACTGCCCCAGGCCCAGATCGATTTGACGGAACACCTGCTGAAGACTAAATTCCTTCAAAGTTTCGGCGCCGCCGTCGAATTCAAGCAGGATACAAACGAACCAAGCACCCTCTGTCGGAATTCGCGCAATCTGAAGCAGCTCTTCCATAAGCTCCGTATTTTCGCCGCCGATATCAAGGATATCCCGCAAGGCGCTCTCTTGCATACGGCTATGAACCTCCTGCTTCAATTCGTCCACTTCCTGCAGCTTGGCCGTGTCCGCACGGACCGCTTCTATGACCTGGTAAACGCAGTCGCGCAGTTCCTCTTCCTCAACCGGCTTATTGATGTAGAACTGCACTCCCAACTGCATGCCTCTTCGGGCATATTCGAAGTCGGCATATCCGCTTAAAAGAATGAATTTTGTCCGACTGCCCGCGTCTTTCAGCATTCTGATCATGTCGAGGCCGTCCGCTTGCGGCATCCGAATATCCGTAATGACGATGTCCGGCTGCAGCTTTTGAATGAATTTGAACCCTTCTAAACCATTATAAGCTGTGCCTATAACCTCACATTCCGGGATATAGCGGCTTATCATTTTTTTGAGACCGTCCACAATGCCTTTCTCGTCATCCACCAAGATCAACCTCATCCCAAAAGCCCCTCTCCTTCTATTCTCGCACCTGACATCCGCCTAAAGCTTAGGGATTAAAAATTCGACTGTCGTTCCACGATCAACTTCAGGACGAATCGCTAAATAATACCGATCGCCATAATGGAGTTTTATGCGTTCAGCGATATTTTTGAGGCCTAACCCGTTACTCTCCGGTATATCGGTTTCTTCCAGTTTATATTTATCCGATTTGGCATCCTCCAGCAATGCAATCAGTTCCGCTTGTTTCTCCAAAGACATACCGACCCCGTCGTCCGTTATCCGGATTAAAATCCCCCCTTCTTCCACCCAGACGCCTTCAATCCCGATATTCATGATCCGGCTGTAGTCCTCAAATCCATGGTTGATACTGTTTTCCACAATAGGCTGAAATACTAGAGGGATGATGCTGCAATGCAGCATCTCGTCGGGGATTCTGATATCCAGTCTGAACATATTATCAAACCGAATGTTCTGAAGTTGCAAATAATTGACCGTATACTCCAATTCATGCTTCACCGAATGGTGTCTGCCTTCTTTACCTAACGTTAACCGAAACATACGAGCCAAAATTTTAATCATGCCGGCGGTCTCCTCGTCATCTTTTACCAGCGCCTTCATGCGGATGGATTCCAAGGTATTGTATAGCATGTGCGGGTTGATCTGATTTTGAAGCGCGATGAATTTGGCTTGTCGCTGCTTTATCTCGGCGATATACACGTCTTCAATTAAGGTTCGGATCGTTATAATCATTTTGTTGTAACTGTTTACCAGACTTCCGATCTCGTCATTTGCCTGTTTTTTCTCTATGGGCAGGTATTGGCCTACTTCCGCCTGCTTCATGCTCCTGCGGAGAGCCTTGATAGGCTTGGTGATCGTATAACTTAAACCAAACGATATGAGCGTGATGATCAGACAGCTTGTCAGGATAACGATTATCGTCATTCCTTTGATCTGATTGATTTTCTGCAGCAGCTTCGCGCGCGGAATCTCGGTTTTGATAAACAAATTCCCTTGCGAGGTGCTTCCCGATAAAATAATCCGGTCATGGCTGTCGTTATCCTTGATGTACTCCGCTCCGGATTCAAGCACCTGCTGCCAGGATAACCGGCCGCTGGCCGCATCGGAATGGTAGACGATTTCTTTTTGTCGATTGCTTATGATGACACTTATGCCGTATTTGTCCCGAGCCAATACGAAATCATGATCAAGCTGCAGCAGTGTAAACGGATCCAGATCGATGAGAAGTATACCTGCGTATACCCCGTTGGAACTGAACAGCACTCTTCCTACCGTCACTACGGCTCCTGCCCCTTTGTCCTCGTAATAGGAACGGTCGTGTAACCCGGTAATAAAAAAAGTATCATCCGAACTGTGGAGCCTCTTGTACCACTCCTGCGATAACAACGCATTCTCATTCACTCTACTTGTTGTAGTCGTATACTGATACACGCTTTTATCGCGGCTGACCAACATCACGGTACTGATCTCCGGTTTGAGCAATGCGACCCGCATCAGCAGCCGCTGGACGGCAACTCTTTGGACAATCAACTCGTCCATGGACATATTTCCCTCTTCACCTAGCTTGTAGATCAGTTCGTTGTCAACCAGCACCGACTTCGTGACCTTGTCATATTCTTTCATGAATTCGTTCAAAGTAGTCCTGATTTGAGACGTATACAGAGCGGCGAATTCCTGAGAGGAATCCTCGAGCGCCGCAGCCGATTGATGAAAGATGATGGCGCTTACACCGAGTAACGGAATGACACAAGCCAGAAGGTAGCCTGCCATTAATTTATTTTGGAATCTCATGTTTCTTATTATGAAAATAGCCCTTCGCATCCAACTTTTGCGCTCCATACCCAGCCCTTCCTTTGTCAAACGTCTTCTCTAACTATTGTACATGCTGTGATGCATCGACGCTACCGAAGTATCTTAGGCAGAAGTTGGCGATTTTTACCTCCAAAGTTACAACGTCTTGACACGGCTCCATTTTGTATCCGTTTACAAGGAATATACTTTAAGAATATTCATTTATCAAAGGGGCATTTTTAAGTTTATACAAGGGTATTTTTGTGCTTTTTTAAGACTTGTGCTTGTATATGTAAGCTGTTGTTTGACACAGATGCAGACGGCAAGCCCAAAAGTTACGGATATGCAACCTATGGCGGTATCACACTAAATATTGAGGATCTTTTAGAATAATAGACAATCCTGCACTTTTCATCAGGCACGCAAAAGCACCCCGAAAATAAGTTCGCGGTGCTTCTTTGCTAATCGCTCTTTTACTAATGGACCACAACACGAACGCGACCCACGGTGAAAAGTATTCCGCATTAATCCAACGGTTGACTGACCAGCATGTGGTAAAGACCTTTCGCAGCCATTAACTGCTCATGAGTACCCGACTCTGCAAGTACCCCTTGATCAAGTACGAGAATGCGGTCCGCATGCCGGATGGTGCTCAGTCGATGCGCGATGATGAGGGTCGTTCGATCTTTGAGTATCGTGCTCATATTCCGCTGTATCGTCCTCTCGGATTCATTGTCGAGCGCGCTCGTCGCTTCGTCGAATATCAGAACTCGCGGATTGCCGATCAGTGCCCGCGCAATGGCGATACGCTGGCGCTGCCCTCCGGATAAGCTCGCCCCCCGCTCCCCAACCTGTGTATCGTAGCCATTCGGAAATGTCATAATGAATTCATGCGCTCCCGCAAGCATAGATGCGGCTATCACCTCATCCATCGAAGCATCGGGAATTTGATAAGCTATATTTTCACGAATCGTTCCGCTAAAAAGTCCCGCTTCCTGCTGCACAACTCCAATTTGCTTACGGAGCGTAGCGGCCTGCACCTGCTTCAGGTCGTACCCGTCGATCCGAACTGTCCCACTGCTTGGCGCATATAGCTTAAGCAGCAAATTCGCCAGGGTTGATTTCCCTGACCCGCTTCGACCGACGATGGCCATCGTCTGACCCGCAGCCATGTCGAAGGAAATATTCTGCAGCACATTCTTCCCGTCGGAATGGTAACGAAACGATACGCGTTCGAATTCAATCACTCCCTGCAGCTTCGGCAGCGCTGTCAATCGGGTCGGATCGGATTCCTCCTCCTCCGTCTCGAACACATCGTCGAGCCGTTCCAAAGCAATCCGCACGCCTTGAAACTGGTCCCAGATGCCGATTAGGCCCAGTGCCGCATTTGTAACGAGTGCATACACCGCGCTAAAAGCCATCAGTTCCCCTACGCTCAGCTTCTCCCCGATAATAAACCCGGCCCCTGTATACAGCACGGTTACACTGCTTAAGGTTTGCAGCACTGAGGCGACAGAGCCGGAGAAGAAGCCGATTTTCCAACCCTTCATTTGTACGAGAGTCGATTGACGGAACTTGCCCTCCACTTTTTTCCTTACCTCATCTTCGGCCGCGAGAGCTTTCACGGTACGCATGGAACCAATAGTCTCCACTAATGCATTCTGCAAGTCGACATCGGTTTGGAATTGCTTCCTGCTGTTGCGTTTCATAAGCGGAGTCACAACCAGCGTAAGTACAATAAAGCATGGAATGAACGCCAGCGCGATCCAGGCCAGAGTAACGTTATATGTAAACATAATGCCTATGTATACGACAATCGTCATCACGTTCAGCACCGCATTCATACTGTTCGTTACAAGAAAATGACGGATGACCTGATTTTCCCCGGCGCGCGTCAAGATGTCGCCCACTTTCCGTGTGGCGAAGTAGCGCATAGGCAAGCGAAACACATGTCGATAAAAACTCATGATCATATCGATGTCAATTTTAATGAACGTACCCATAATGACCCATTCCCTGATCGATTGAACGAGCATGGTTAGCAACGAGACGCTTAGCATGACGATCAGCATAAAGTTCAGGTCATCATAATTCCCGCCAACAAGCACCCTGTCAATCACCTGCTGCGTAAACAGCGGCAGCGCCAGGTTAATGACCTGTAATAGAAGTGTCATCCAGATAAGATGGAACAGAGCCTGCTTGTGGGAGGCAAAAAACGCCCAGTAGCGCCTGAATGATGGCTTCGACTCTTCTTGCGCGAAGAAAGCTTCAACAGGCTTCAAAAACACTGTGTTCAGCGTCCACCCTTTCAGAAAATCGTCATGCGAATACGTCAGTAAACCGATACCCGGATCGGCCACGGTCACATATCTTTCGTCCACGTTTACGACCACAACATAATGATTGCCTTTCCAATGGGCAATAGCAGGCAGCGTCTGCTCGGCCAGCCCCTTCAAGCTGCTGCGGACCGCCTCCGCTTGAAAACCGATCAACTCCGCGGTTTTGCAGAGATCGAACAGCGTGCTTCCTTCCAAGCCTACTTGCGCCAGCTCTCTTAACCGATGGATGCTCAATCGCTTGCCGTAGTGCCGGGCGATCATAGAGAGACAGGTTGGGCCGCAGTCCAACTCGCTTTGCTGGATGCGCACCGGGAACCGGCTCCATAAACGCCAAGTTCTCCGACCTCCATCGCGCTGCCGCTGCTCTTGCTCGGCATCTTCCGCAATGCTTTCGGTCGCGTAACTTGCGCTATCCTCCGCGGTAACGTTCGTTTCCGTATTTCGGGGCATATCCGCATTTTGTAAATAAGCAGAAGCAATTCCGATAATCGTCTCCCTGACTTTCGGAAATTTCATAATTAGCTTGTCAAAATCTTCCTTGGTCAGACTGAACACGGAAACCGCTTCGTCCGCTACAACGCTGGCCTTCCGGGGATCCCCCGTCAACAGCGCCAGCTCCCCGAAAAACTCCCCTGCCTTTACCGTATTAAGCTTCCGGCCTCCCTCGCTATCCTTTAGTATGGAAGCACTGCCGGAACGAAGGATATAGAAAGCGTCTCCTACCTCCCCTTCTCTGACGATCGCTTGGCCGGGGGCATACTCCTTCATGACCATAATGTCAAGCAGCGAGCGCAGCTCCTGATGATGCAGCGGGGCAAACAGCGCCGTCCGCTTCAAAAATTTGCGCATCGCATCATCGGCCAACTGCTCAAGCAAGTACCCCCTCAATTCAGGGTGCGCGTCGATCATTTGCATAAACATGGTTCGGGACAATCTTAGCAGCTCCAGCTTCGTCGACGCCCTCAGCGTATGTTCTTGAAATTCTTCATTCAACAGCGCTTCCTGTCCGAAATGCGAGCCTGATTCCATTACACCTAAATTGAGCTCCTTGCCATCCAGATCCTTTCCGATGATGCGCACTTTGCCTGTCAAAATGAGATGGAACGAATCTCCTCGTTCTCCTGCCTGAATAATCGTGTCTCCCATATGGTAAGAAAGCTTTTCAAAAGAGGCAAATACCTCCTCTTTCTCTTCTGGCGACAGCACTTGGAAAATAGGGATCGTATCCAAAATCATAAATAGTCCCATAGTTTAACATCGATTTTCGATCTTTTTACAGCTTCGTTCAGCCACTCTTCAAAAAGGAGATCGGCAAGCTTTACCCGAACCTCCGCGGTCAGTACGGCTGGAGACACTTCCCAAACATGGAGCAACCGATAGGAAGTGTCGAATGGAAAAGGCCCCACCGTCTGTCCGGCTTCCGAACCGAAAACGGCCGCTTCCTCTTCACCGCTCAATTCCGCTCGACCGACCCACCCGACGTACCCGCCGTCATACTTGCTGCTGCCGTTCAAACAATAGGTTTGCGCCAGCTTGTAAAACGGCTCGCCCTCCTCAAGCTGAAATAGCAGCTCTTGCGCCTGCTCCCTGCTGCCGATAACCAATTGAGAAACATTAGCTTTATCAAAGGAAAGCCGGTTTTCCAGAAAATACGTATCCATACGATCTTCCGATACGATATGCTTCACCTTCTCCGTTAAAAGACGGGCTTTGGCCGTCTCGAACAGATCGGACGTCGCCAATCCTCGCCTGCGAAGCCACTCCAAAGTTTCAGCCGCGCTGTATAACCGCAATTGCTGCCGGATCTCATTGGCTTTCGCTTTCCACTCGTGCTCATCGATCGATATATGGTGCTGTTCCGCAAATTCCAGCGTAACGGCTCTTCGAACGCTATCCTCAACAGCGTTAAAACCGCCCTCCATGCACGCAAACTTGAGTACATCGCGCAGACGCCATTCCGTACCGTTCACGCTAAACGTTACAAGTTCCATAGCATCCATATGAAACCATCCCTTCACGTTGAAATGGAAAAAACCTAACTGTCGTTAGGCTTTTTCCATTTCAACAATTTGTTTTACAAGAATCCATCTATCACGGGTTTCCAAGTTTGTCTCTTAGTTCTTTCGGGACAAAATCAGGAATTTTTCCTGACCCATTACTTTTTGGAGTTGGGAGTATAGGGGTTACGGTTGGTTCTGTGGTTTGAAGTGTTGGTTGGGTATGGATAGCAAAAGATGGAGTTGGTGGTGATGGGCAGGGATTGACAGGGACATGTATTTCCGGCGGTTTTGTAGGCATTTGAGGCGGTTGGAAAAATAGGCCTGGAACGTTATTGCCCCCACCGGTTGTTTCTTTCATTTCCTGCTCCGTCAACGGCTTCTCCAAATCTTCAAGCTCAAAATCTTTTGATGTTTTATCATTGGACATTGCTAATTCCTCCCGTTTATGATGATTATAGCATTAAAGCTTTAATTTAAGTATAGTTCAGCTCAATAAAAGAATAATGAAAGATTCTGCCTATAAATAGCAAGAAACCGCGTAGTATCAAGCCTTCGCGGTTTTTTAAAAATGACAGACTTTTTTTGACTGAACAGCTTCGGTGCTGCCAAATCATTATTTCAAGTCATTCCGCTATCGGGACACTGCTCAAGAAAAGTAAAACAAATGTAATATTCCAGAATTAATTAAAAAACGGAGCCCGCAAACCCGCGTGACTCCGTTTTTATTGTTTCAGAATTGATTGGAATTTTATGTCCGCCGCGGCGGACAAGCATATTTGTTGCTGAATTCGTTAGAAAAATATGTTAGCCTTTCAACTGCACTTGCATAAATATACATTCATTTCAAACGAATTTAGTATTTACATATTGTTTGAGAAACCATCTGTGTGAACTTTCCCTACTCTACAATGTCTCCGTACTGAGCGTAAATCCTTCGATCACGACGTCTTCGTCGACCTCGATCAAGATACATCGTTTTCCTTGATAATTCACCTGTCTCACGTACTTTAAATCTTGCGGACTGACCGAAATCGTGGCTATCTTCGTATCAATTTTAATCGATTTCGAAGTGAACTTCGGAATGACGCTGCTTGCTTTGATTTCATAGTTTTTGTCATCGATGACCGTTTGGAACGCTCTTTCCACCTTTTCCATCGTCACGTTCTCTACGCCGCTCACCGTTAGCATGCGTCCCACATCTTTATAGTCCAACTTCGGAGGTTCCTCCTCCTCGTTAGTCTCGATGACCCGATGAATTTCCTCGTACACGTGAGCGATCGTTGAAGCGTCGAGCTGGTCTCCCGCCACTTCCTTCACGATTTCCTCAAAAATGGCTCTCTCTTCTTGCGCCGTGACGGTCTTCTCCGCATTCAAAACTTGCTCGATGAAATGCAGATTCGGTTCATTAGCTTTCCCCGTGCAGTACAGAATGCGATTCATGTCGGAATAGTTGTCCGTCACACTAGGGTAGAAAAAACCTTGCTCCGGCGAGTTCAATTTAATGATCGGATCTACGAAGACAATATACTTGAATTCCCGCTCGACGTAATCAAACATGAGGGTTTTCCGCTGTTGCTCTGTGGAATTCACACTACACAGAATGAACGGATTCGCGAACATCTCGTCCTTTTCGCTCTCCTCGGCTTCTTCATTCCTGATTTTGGTAGGCTTAAAATATTGTCCGTGTACGAAAGTAATGACCGTATCCCGTTCATATTTGGTATCCGCCAACATTTTATCCACCAACAGGAGCATCAGATCTTGCCATTCTTCCGGATTACCGGTCACTAAACCTTGATGGAGAAGCACCTGTGAAGGCGTCTCCGCTTCCTCCTGAAACTTTAACTCGAACATCTTCTGATCCAATTCGCCGGTGAGCAATTTTTTGAAATTGGCCATATACAGTTCCTGCTTCTCCCTGTCCAATAGGGCAAACGGCTGACGCTCATAATGATAGATCTCGTTACTTTCCTTCATGATATATACGTTAAGAATATTGAAAATTTCAAGCATGTGGTGATCCAACTTAAACTGCTTTCGAATATGTGCAAGTTCTTTCTTTATCATGGTACCTCAGACGCTCCTATGAAGTGAAATGGCCTTACCAGTAGTAACGATTGAATTAGAAATTTGTAACGGATGATCTGCCTTCCTAAGCGTTCACATCAAAACAAAAGCCCTTCATGAGAAGGGCATCCACGGCTACTTCCCTTTATTTTCGTTCTAAATTAAGAGTGAACATCACACTTTCTTATCACTTGGATGAACTACTTCCTGTATGTTAATGCATAATTAAAGATTTCTCAACAATATTGAGAATCTATCCTCACTAATAATGACACACCTCATTATCATCATTCATATAATGCTGTCGGTCCCCAATAAATAATATTTTTCCAAGTATATCGATCTGCTCGTTCAATACGTAAAATAATTTCAGGAGAGTTACAGGAAATCTTGAGATGGCAGATTTTTCGCCAATGCCTTCCAAGAAGGCTTCTTCTCAAAGTCAAAAAGTTTAAGTAAATCAGCGATTAATGGTATGTCGATGACTTTATTTGTTTTAGTTGCCCAAGTCCTTAACCAGGAAGCTAGTGTGTATTCAGCATCAACGTTTGTATCTAAAGATTCTTTTATAATTCAAGTCCGCCCCATTAAACGTCTCCATTAGCGGATCACGAATCTTAAGAAACTCGTTAGTTACGCAACACTATACCTTGCCTTTTTCGGTACCTTGCAAACAAAACAGCCCTCAGCGTGTTATCGGCCGCAATGCTGGCCCAGACGGCAGGTAATCCCCATCCCATGTTCCAAGCAAAAACATATACACCGAGCGTTCGGATCCCCCAAATGCCGATTGTTGTCACAATCATCGGATATTTGCTGTTCCCGCCTGCTTGGATTGCAGAGGTATCCACGAGCGTGGAGGCCAGAAACGGCTGTGAGACGGTGTCGATGGCCAGCACGATGAGCAACAATTGAATAACCTGTTGGTTATCCGTAAACAGCAGCCCGATCCAAGGCGCGAGGATGCAAATGAGCGCGGTTATGACGGTCATCGAGGCAGCCGACAGAATATAGCTCCAGCGTCGATACGACTGCACGGCAGCCAGGTCCTTGCTGCCGATGGCCTGCCCGATAGTAACGCTTGCGGCCGTGGCAAACCCCGCCCCGACGGTCGAGGCAAATACTGTGAGCGTTCCAGCGATCGTATGTGCCGCATAGACGTTAATTCCCATTCGCACGATAAGACCAAAGTAGATGACCTGCCCAAGCCGCATGGAAAGCCGCTCAGCTGCAGCGGGTACGGCAAATTTAATCATTTCGGTCAAAAGCGGCAGCCGCCATGTGAAATCCTCTTTTTGCAGGCGGATCGCTTCCAAACCTCTGGACTTCCACCACAATCGAAGCAGCGCGTACAGCCGTGATATGACCATGGCCCACGCCGCTCCACCCAAGCCGAATCCTTGGACTGATCCGATGCCAAAGATTAGAACATAATCTAGTACGACGTGAAACACGTTCATTTCAAGAGCCACTTTGAGAGGTGTTTTGGTATCCCCCGTAGCACGAAACGCCGCTGCTTGAGCGGTAAACAATGCGATGAGCGGGAAGATGCCGAGCACAACTTGAAAGTAAGGCAAAGCGGCTTCTTCAAGCTCTCCGTACGCCCCCATGATGTGAAGCAAGGGCGATGCAAGAAAGACGGAAACGGCCGAGAGGATGAACCCTAGCGCCAAGGCGACCACATAGCCGTGCCAAACGGCAGAACGTCCTCGTTTGAAATCCCTGGCCCCTACGGCCCGCGAGAGAAACACGGACAAAGCAGTGGAAACCGCAGTGAAAACACCGATGTATGTAAGACTGTAAATATTTGCCACGCCGACCGCGTTCACGGCGACAAGTCCGATACTAGCGATAAACCAGGCGTCAACAACGCCGAGCAGGCTCTGTAAGTAGGCTTCGCAGATTGCAGGAATGGCGATAGATGCGACGCGATTTGCGGGGGCAGGTAACATATATGATGCACTCTCCTCATTAACTACTTCCTATCTTACGCCTTGTTCATTACTTTGAAAATAAGTAACGCTAATGCGACATTACTGCCATTTAGCTCAAAAAGGCTTCCAATCCAGCCGCGGCATCGTTCGTGCCGATTTGTCCTTCTTAGCGTTGAATTGAGTGGATTCCTATTGCCGTCTCCGCGGGTCTTTTACAGTCATCATCCAGTATGGCTTCATGTAACGTTAGTCGGTCTCCATGGGCGATTTAGGAAACATTGCGTCACCACACAAACTATCGAATTGAAATCCTGCCTTTTTCGATGTCTGCCCGAATGGTATAAAGTTCCTCTCACTGAAGTTTTGACAATAACTTTGTCCAATAAAACAAGAAAGCCGCGATTTACGCGGCAATTGTTCTTGACATCCGACATGAGTCGTCTATTTTTAAGTTGATGCATATAATTAACCACACACTTTGGGAATCGCGCACGTCGCGAATTTAAGGCAGTAACGGTTTAAATTCTTCCGTTATGGTTTGATGCCCTTCGTTAGCCTCATAACCCTCTTCACGTTGAAGCTCGAACTTCTCCATAATCGGCAGGTCGCTTGCAGAGAACAGGTATGCCTCTTCAGCCGCAACATGCTCATGCCATGCCCAGTTCGGCACTACAAAGAAATCGCCTTGTGACCAATCATATCGAACTCCATTTATAATGGAATACCCGCTTCCTTTAAACACCTGATAAATGGTCGAGCTGGTATGGCGGTGCGCCTTCGAATGGAATCCTGCCGGAAGCTTCTACATCCAAGCGGCAATATTCGGTACGCTATGGAACACCTTATATTTCACGGCATCTCCATGCTTTTGGACATAGTCTATCGCCTTCTTGACCAATTCTATGCTTTGCTCGCCGCCCTGCAGGAACTCCAACATATTTGCCGGAACGAAGGCTTCAGCGACTTGTACCGAGCGAATGACCCCCTCTGCCTCCAGCATCGAGCGATATGCATAGTTCAGGTCTATTACTTGCTCCCCGCTAATCATGCCGATCCGAGTGTTACCTTCGTAACTAAAGCTTGCCTATTGTTTGGTGCAGTCTAAACTCTCTTAAATGTTGCCGCCGCTTCCTCACTATCTTTGTAGCCGATACGAACCGCCTTAGCGCGAATATTCATCGTGCCTTCCGTGAGGATTAACGGTTTGGTATACAGCTTCCAAGACGGATTGTCTCCGTCTTCTATTGTGTAAGCAATGGATGCTCCTTGCGTAGCCGAATGCAGCAGGAACGCAGTCGTTTCCCCATACTCGCCGCGGGTCACGGCTTCCCTTCCGGGCAGCATGCTGTTTAGGGGGATGAAAATCGGTGCGGCGGTTTGCGGCTGTACCCCGCCGGGCCACATTTGCGCTACCATCTGCTCCTCCGGCACGTCACCCCACACATCGTATTTGCTGCGCCAATCATCGACGACCGAACGAAACCTCCCCAGCTCCTTACTATAGGCCGGATCGGCCGCCAGATTCCTGATTTCGTAAGGATCCTCCAAGCAGTCATATAGCTCCTCAGCGGGACGCTTGTGCTGCATCAATAACCGCTGGTCTCCTTCCTGCTGGCCGGAAAGCTCCAGTCTCCACAGCTCCTGAAACGCCGGATGCTGATGGCTGAACTGAACCCACTGCAGATAAGGCTTTTCCGGATAATAATTCCGGATATATTTATACCGCTTATCCCGTGCAGCGCGGATCATGTCATAAGACTCATCGTACCGGTCACGAGTCGCGAACACATAGTCCCTCGGCTTTGCCTTGCTCCCCAGAAAAGGCTGACCTTGCATATGGTTAGGCACGGTTACCCCGGCTAACGACAGCACGGTAGGACCGAGATCAATCAAGCTGACGAGGGTATCGTTCACTTGTCCCGGCTCCATCATGCCTGGCCAGCGGACGATCAGAGGTACCCGGATTCCTGCGTCGTATGGCCAACGTTTGGCACGGGGCAGGCCTTCGCCATGGTCGCTCCATAGAAACACAATCGTGTTCTCCGCGAGACCGTCTTCCTCCAATTGCTGCAATAGGGAACCGACGAACTCATCCGCTTCGGCAATCAGATCGTAATACCTGGCGATAGATTCACGGGTTTTAGGAGTATCCGGCAAGTATGGCGGTACCTTCACCTGATTCGGATCGGTAACTAGCGGCCGATCCATATTATGATCAGGATAATAATTTCCGCGGATCATATTTCCCCACATGCTGCTCTCATGCGTCAGAATGTGGTTAAATACCGCAAAGAACGGTTGATCCGAATCCCGTTTGCGCCAATGCGCGTCCCGGCTATCTTCATCCCACGCGGTCAATGGCGAAGCGAACTGATAGTCCGTTTTCCAGTTGTTCGTACAATAGTAGCCCTCTGCCCGCAAATATTCTGTAAACGTCTTAACATAAGCCGGAGGAACTGCAAAATAAGGCGTCGGAAGCTCCGGCATAAACCTGTTAACATGCTCCGTACGCATGTGGTGAGCACCTATTGCAGTTGGATACATGCTCGTAATGATTGCAGAACGGCTCGGGGAGCAGACGCCTGCCGTTGCAAACGCGTTAGGGTACATCGTACCCGCAGCCGCTAGCTCATCGATATGAGGAGTCCGCGCCAGCGCATCACCGTAACAGCCGAACCTCGGACTCGTATCCTCTAATGAAATCCACAGGATATTCGGTCTCGTAGTCTTGGCACTCATTTCTCTCATCCCCTTCTTATTTGCCCGCCATTTTTGAGCTTATCTTCGCCTGAAAGCCTGCTAGGATGCTGCTTCGTTCCTGTGGAAACTCTGCAGGGTGTCTCCGCTTGAGCTTATCTGCAAGGTGCGCTCTTCCCGTTTCCTGCAACCGCTCCATGTAATTTCTTAGATAGCCCTTGGCATGGAACGGTCCGCCTTCCTTCATCACGGTCCATAAAGGATCGACATCATCGCTGTTGCGCCGCATCATATCGTCATGCCACTGGTTTAAATAATAAACAGCTTCGTAACAGAGCTCTCGATGCTCAGCCGCAACGTTAAACTGCTCCTTCGGGTCCTCGGCCAAATTGTACAGCATATCTTCATCAAACAAATGGAGACCGTCATGATAGGTACGAATATAAATCCAGTCCCTGAAGCGAACCGCACGCTGGGCTACATGAGCGCATTGGGAGACAACCAAGTAGTCACGCCCGCACTCAGCACCTTCCTTGAGTGCCGGAGCGAAGCTCTGTCCGTGCCAATCCGGGATTGGCTGGCTGCCCAGCATCTCCGCCAAGGTCGGCAGCAAATCGAGGTGATAATGCAGTCCGTCATCCACGATTCCCTGCTTCATTCCCGGCCAGCGGATAATCATTGGAATGCGGCATGTCCCTTGATCTGCGGTGGCATGCTCTCCATAGATACCGAGCTGCCCCATGTTCTCGCCATGGTCGGCAGAGATAATAATGATCAACTCTTCCATGACGCCTTGCTCTTCCAGAGCTTTGAATAATGTGCCTAGATGGTCATCCATATAACGGATCCCACAATCGTAGCCGTCTATCATCTTCCGCATATCATCCATGTTCAGAATCTCACCTGGGTGACGCGGGAATTGAGGGCTCGTTTCGTTGGTATATTTCTTATTTCGGAAATCAATGTTCAGCTCATGCACACAGTGGGAGCCGACCATTTCCTTATGCCGCTCCAAAACCTCTTCGGTAATCCACTCTGGCAGAGGCTCATGTTCGAACGGATTGCCGAACTCTCGAGGTGCACGGTATGGCGTATGCGGATCCCAGTAGTTAATGTACAGGAACCAGTTATCTTTACTCCCATTGCGCTGAATCCAATCCAACGCCACCGGCGTCACATGCTCGGCCGATTCGTTGCCATATCTTCCTGTGTTCAAGATTTCATTAAAACCGGCATAAAACTGAAAGGTCGAGTGTCTTTGAGCAAATGGACTAATCAAAGCCGTATTCATATCGGCCGCCAGTCCAAGATACGAAGGAAGCGAGCCTCCCCGCGTCAGCTTCCCCATCAACTCCCGCTCCGTTCCCTCAAGCTTCATATCGCCTGCAGTTCCGCCATGTCCGACAAGGCCGTTGACGATCCCAAATTTGCCGCTCATCAGCGCTGTGCGAGACGGAGCACAAGGGGCGTCCGATGTATAGTAGTTAGTAAAGCGAACACCTTCCGTAGCAATGCGGTCGATATTCGGCGAAGTATTCCGTTGATACCCATAACATCCTAGGTGATCCGGACTTGTCGAATCCAAATCCAAAAACAAAATTCTCATATTGATCAGCTCCATTCCTCTAAGCTAGCGTATGGCACACTTTTATCATAAACACTCGCCCACGATAAGTCGTTATCCGATTCTCTGAATAGTGATACTCTCAAGCTACAAAAAAATCCCTGAGAGGCCTCATACTTTCGTAAGTGACTCCTCAGGGATCGTACCAACCGTTATTCCTTATATGAAACGTTCAGTTCTTCAATGATTTTGTTGCCACCGCCTGCCAGCCAGTCAGCCGACGCTTTCTCGATAGCGGATACCGGCTCGCGGCCCATGATGATTTTGGAGACTGTCTCCCACCATTTCAGGTTCAAGTTCGCCCCGGACTTCGTCAACGTCTCGGATTCGAGTCCAGCGGCTTTATTTTTCCAAGTATACTTTTCATTCTGGGTAAACATGTCTTTTATCACCTGGTGATAGGTAGGATCCTCCCATTTGTACATCTGAATACTCGGATCGAATGGACGGAACACCCAGTTGTTAAACAGATTTTGACGGTCTTTGTCCGCTGCTTCCAATTTCTCGAATTTGCCTTCGGCTACCTTCTTGTAATGTACGCCTTCAATCCCGTTTTTGATAAAATCAGAGCCTTCCGGAGACAGGAAGTAGTCGAGGATTTTCAGGATCCGCTGCTGCTTCTTAGGATCAATCTTGGCGTTGATGACGTTCTTATCCAGCATATTAATGTTAGAGGTTCCTGTTTTGCCTGTAGGTCCTTTAGGCGGATCCAACGGTTTAATAACCGCGTCCGGGACAAGCTTGGTGATGGCAGCCTGGTGATTCTTCCAATCGTTCGGATTCAGATAGGCAAACCCGACCTTGTTCGATTCGAACTTCTCTACAGTGGATCTGATTTTATTGACGGCAAAGTCCTTATCGAGAACACCTTCATTATAGGCTTTATTTAGGAAGGTCAAGAGATTTTTCCACTCAGCCACCTGCGTTTGATAAGGAACCAGCTTTCCGTTAACATCTGCCCATTGGTTATAAAGCCCAAAACTGGCCATAATGAATTCGATATCGCGGATCGAATTGCTCGTTGTGTCATAATACAGTGAGAATCCGGTCGTATCCTGCTTTCCGTTGCCGTCTGGGTCTTTCAATGCGAACGCTTTCGCTACTTCATAAAATTCGTCGATGGTCTTCGGAGCGGACATGCCCAACTTCCTCAGCCAGTCTTCACGTACGCTTAATGTATCTCTATTTTCCGTAATATAAAAAGGAAGACCGAGGAGTTTACCTTTGGGATTAAGAACGTACAAAGGCTCCTTAGGAATCTTGGCCAAGTTCGGATATTGGTTCATCGCAGGCTGAAGATCTTGAAATAGTCCCTGTTTCTTCCACTTGTTGAACTCCGGATTAAGCACCAGGAAAATATCCGGGAAATCGTTGGAAGCGGCAAGCACGTTCAGCTTTTCTTTATAGTTTGCTGCCGGCACCCACTGCATCTTTATATCGACGTTGAACTTTTTGTTTAACGCTTGAATCATAGGGTTATCATCCGGCCAGCCGCCGCCTTGGAACGAACGCGCCATCCAAGTGATCGTCATTTTTTCGCTTAAATCGTCTGCAACCGCCTTATTATCTCCAGTCTGCTGGGATGCTTTGCCTGTGGCATTAGGCTTGGAGCAGGCTACAACACTGCCGAAGGATAACGTAAGTGCGCAAAAAACCAATAAAATCTTTTTCATTGTATTCCCCTCTCTCTTCATCTAAATCCGTCTTGAGTTACATCCTTATCATAGGGGACTAGCATAAAATATGCGTTACACAATTATCTGATTTATTATCTTAAATCCGGCGAACTCATTTTACTATTTGAAAAGTTTTCCTTACTCCACAACCGGAAGGGCAGTAGCCTCGACCGGCACCGGCCATCTTTCAAGCTCCGGAACATCGGTAGCCTTGCCCCATTTGGCCAACAGCTGATGATGCTCCGCTTTCTCCAGATGCTTCTCGATAATCGCGGCCGTATTCCAGGTCTGTTTCAAAATGACCTCAAAATGTCCGACAACGTCGCTTCTTTCTTGAGCCAGATTGTGAAGTTCCTGCGGATCCTTACTCAAGTCGAACAGTTGGTTGTACTGCTCATGGAAGGCGTAGGCGACATACTTCCAGTTGCCCTGCCTTAGCATGCGCCCTGGAACCGGACCGCTGTCCAGCGTTGCTATACACTCGCTAATGATGTACCGCTCCGGATCCTCAGCGCCGTTCTCCAGCAAGGATTTCAGGCTGATGCCGTCCTGTCTTGGCGGAGTCTCAGCTCCGGCATAGGCACACAGCGTCGGCCCTAAATCCATAATGCTTACCGGCTGCTCAACTCGACGACCGGCTGATACTCCGGTTCCTTCCACGATCATGGGGATTTTTGCCGAGCCTTCATAGAAGGTGTTCTTCCCGATCAACCCATGCTCACCGGCCTGCTCGCCGTGGTCAGACATATAGATGAACACTCCTTGCCGACCGCTGCGTTCCAAATAACGGTTCCATGCACCACGCACTTCTCCGACCTGGCTATCTATCGTTTCGATCATCCCCATGTAGGCGGCACGCAGCTTGATAACATTGTCCTCCGTCAGCTTGTTCCCGGTTCGCATCTTCTGCAGGACAGGATGACCCTCATCGAGCCGGAACGACTCCGGAATGTCTACCCTTTCCTTGTAATACGTATACCGCTCAGGAGGAGCTACGAATGTATGATGCGGACCATACGTACCGACAAAGATGCACTGCGGTTTCTCATGGTCTTGATTCAAATAGTCCAAGGCGGCCTTGATCACAGCCTTGTCGTACTCAAGCACAGGAGACGTTCCGCCTCCGATAATTTTCAAGCTTTGATTGGCCATTGTGCCGACATAGGGTCCCAGATCCGAACGGGCCGCACCGTATCGCCCCCAAAATAGCGGAGTCATCTCACCCATAATGCGTTTGGTGAACCCATGCCGCTGGTCCTCGCCCATAAAATGCATCCGTCCGCACAGCACAGTCTCGTAACCTTCCGCAGCGATGCCATGAAGAAAAGTTGCCTGATCGCTGCCGATCGCACCGTTATTTGTATAGACGCCAGTTTTCTCCGGCAGCTGTCCGGTCAGCATCGATACTCTAGAAGGAACGCATAGCGGTGACGACGTGTAAGCCGCACACATGACGGTCCCTTCCTGAGCCAGTTGGTCCAGATGAGGCGTGCAAACCGTCGCATGCCCTGCATAGCCTGAGTAACGCGCATGATGCTGATCGCTCAAGAACACCAATAGATCCGGTTTCCTCATACGTAATTCCTCCAATCATCTCACTATTTCATGCTTGATAGCCGGTTTCCATATTTAGCTGTTCTGTCATCCTCCATGACACCGCTCCAATTGAGTCCGTACGCGAAGTCGTAAGCATGGCCGGCAGAATCGACATATACTCTCATATCATGAGGAACGTCCTCATGCTGCTCCTCGACGGTTCGCATATCGGCCGGCATTTGGAAAGGCAGCAAGCCGCTCGGTTCCGCAGCTCCGGTAATCACATCCATAATGGACTTCTCCACAGCTCCGAAGTTGGCCAAGATCGCACTGGCTGCACCCTCGAATTCCGCGACGACCATTGGATTATTCAAGGTCAGAGACACAATGACCGGCTTGTCCTTCATCCGCTGCTTCGTCTCCAGCACCATGTCAAGGTCCCCTGCATTGGTCACGGTGACCATCTTCCCGTTATACGCCCGGTTCAGCACATTTCGCGGATCTCCTGCGATGCTGACATCCCGACCATGCTCTGCGGTATAAGGTCCATATTGCAGGCTGATCGGGACATACCCCGAACCGCCGGCAGCCACGTCCGCCTTGCTGTAGCCCATCGTAGAGTGCGGGCTTTCGATGAAGACGAGGGCGAAGTCCGCTTCATCAGGCTCCTCCGTCACTTCGAAGTAGCGTCTGATCTCATCAAGGTTGACGGGATAGCCATCGCTTGCCGGAACCAGCCGTCCAATCCAGTTGCTGCGGGCCGGGAGCTTCCTCTTCGGAATATATACCTTCTTATTTGATTTCATAGGGAGGACCTGGTTCTCGTTCTTCAGCAGGACGAACGCTTTCAGCTGAGCCTCGTAGCCGGCTTGTGTGAACGCCTCGCAGCCTACCGTCTCCACGGTTTTCTCGACATCGACGTATGGATTTTCGAACAGACCCAGTCTGAATATGTTTTTCAACAGCCTAACGGCCGATTGCTCGAACCGCTTCCGCATATAAGCTTCACCATGCTCCCGAACGCCGATCTGGTACGCCTCAATGATCGGGCCGGCTTCGTTGTTACCGCCGAACTGGTCCACTCCTGCCATGAGCAGCTTATAGTGGCGCTCCGCTACGGTGTACCCCTCTTCAACTCCCCAGCATCTTCCACCGGGATTCAGCCTCGTAATATCCTCCGGCTCGTCGGCAGTGATGCTCCAGTCCGTGCATACGACACCGTCGTAGCCGACCTGCTCGCGGAGCAAATCATTAATGAGGTAGGAACTGTAGGAGTTGCCGACGTTTTCCCCGTTCTTTTTGTCCTGCTCCCAGGAGATCGTATAGTAAGGCATAACCGCGGACGCCTGCCCCGTCTTGCCGTTCAGGCAAAACGCTCCTTCGGTAAAAGGAATCAGGTGCTGCTCGAAGTTATTGCCCGGGTATACGGCATATTTGCCGTAGCCGAAGTGCGCGTCACGCCCCGCTTCACCAGAGCCGCCGCCGGGCCAGTGCTTCACCATCGCATTTACACTGTTATAGCCCCAGCCGTCCACGATTTCCGCTTCGCCCTTCGACGTTTGGAAGCCGTCTATATAAGCGCGGGCCATATCGGCAGTCAAATGCGGATCCTCGCCGAACGTCATGCCGAACCGGAACCAGCGCGGATCAGTGCCGATATCGACCTGCGGAGACAGAGCAGTCGACAAGCCGAGGGCCCGATATTCCTTGGCCGCAATCTCCCCGAACTTGCGGGCGAGCTCGGGGTCGAACGTTGCCGCAAGGCCCATCGATTCCGGCCAGATCGATATTTGGCTGCCTCCGCCGACCTTGAATTCGGTGGAAGCATCCAGGCCGTGACGCGGATCAGAGCTGTTATTAGCCGGAATGCCAAGAGGCTCGCTTTCGGCAACCTGCTGCAGCAGGTTATTCCATCTCGCAGCGCACTCCGGACTCTCCACGCTCGTCACAAGCACGTGGCGGATATGGTCTTTGGCCAGAAACTGCCGCTGCTGATCCGTTAAAGCGTATGGCTCCAAGGCGCTCTCCTCATAGGACTTGCCGCCGTAAGTCGCCGGATTGAAGCCCTTACTCCCAGGAATCGCTTGATGTTTGCTGTACAGCATCAAACCGGCGATTTGGTCGACGGACATTTTAGACGCAAGATCCTTCGCCCTCTCCTCTGGTGATAAGCGCCAATCCTCATAAGGATCCAGCTTGCCGTCTTTGTTCAAATCCTTAAATGACAGGCCGTCCTGACGGATTATATTTACTCCCGTTCCCTCGGTATAACCGAGTGTAGGGCCTTTTTCATTTTGCACATACCGTATAACTTGATCGTTCTGACGCTGCTCCACTGGATTTCCCTCGCTTCTAATAAATTAGCCTTTCACCGAACCCATCAGCATTCCCTTGTTAAAATATTTCTGCATGAAAGGATACACGACCAACAGCGGAAACGCTGTTATTAGGACAGCAGCCATTTTAACGGCAGGCGTGTAAGAGAAGCCGCCCGAACCTTCTGCCATACTGGAATCGGACTCGATCAGCATTTGGCGCAAAAACACTTGAAGCGGCATATCATGCGAGTTATTCAAGAACAGGATCGCGTAGAAATAGGTGTTCCAGTTGTGTACTGCGTAAAACAAAGTGAAGGTAACAACCGCCGGCATGGATAGCGGCATGACGATTTGCCAGAACAAACGCATCTCGGAGCAGCCATCGATTTTTGCTGATTCTTCCAATTCGGAAGGGATGTTCTGAAAGAAGCTCCGCATAACAATCAGGTTAAATGGGGCTATCGCGCCGGTCAGGTAAAGTGCCCAGTAGCTGTTAAGCAGGCCCAGTTCCTTGACCACAAGATAGGTAGGAATCATCCCCCCGGCAAAAATCATCGTGAACAGAACCATAAAGTTCATCGTCCGACGACCTTTCAGCCAGTTCTTCGATAAGCCGTATGCCATAAGGCTCGTCAGCAAAATGTTGATGGCCGTACCCGTCACTGTAATCGTCACGGCATTTTGGAACGATCTCATAAAGTTATCGTTGCTGAGCAGGTAGCCATAAGCTTGGATGGTCAACTCATGAGGAATGATAAAGAAGCTGCGGGACACAAATTCCTGTTCAGTCGCTAACGAGCTGGCCACAACATAAAGAAAAGGGGCCAAAATAGCCAGAAGGGTAAGGACCAGCAACCCATAAATCGTTCCGGTGAAGAGCGGATCTTTTCCACGCGAGTCAAATGCATTCATGTTAGTAAACCCCCTCTTCGCCTGCTTTTTTGGAAAACTTGTTTGCCAGCATAATCAAGACAAGGCCGACCAGCGATTTGAACAGTCCTACGGCCGTCGTAAAGCTGAATTCACCTTGCAGAACACCGGACCGGTACACATACGTATCAAATACATCGGAAACCGATAAGTTCAGCGAATTTTGCATCAAATAAATGTGCTCGAAGCCTATATCCATGACATGTCCCAATCGCAGAATAAATAATATAATAATCGTTCCTTTAAGCGCCGGAAGCGTAATATACCACATCTGCTTCCAACGATTCGCGCCATCGACGACAGCCGCTTCATACAAGGTAGGATCTACAGCTGCCAGCGCCGCAAGGAAAATAACCGCATTCCAGCCCGCTTCTTTCCAGATGCTCTGGAACACATACACCCATCGGAAATAATTAGGGTCTGTCATCAGCTCAATTCGCTCGAAGCCCGCACTGGCAAGCCCTTTGTTAATCGCGCCTTCCTGTGTAGCAAACAGGATGACGGTAATGCCCACTACTACGACCCACGATATAAAGTGCGGCATATAAATGGCTGTTTGAACAAATTTCTTAAACCAACGTACACGAACCTCGTTAAGAACAACAGCGATCACAACCGGGGCCGGGAAAAATAAGAACAAGTTAAGCGCGCTCAAGACTAACGTGTTTCTTAACAGGATTAAGAAATCCGCTTCTCCGAACAAACGCTCGAAATGCGCCAAACCTACCCATTCGCTGCCGCCGAAGCCTGCAAACGGACTGTACTCCTGAAAAGCAATAATGATCCCGCCCATCGGCAAGTAGCGGAAGATTAAGAAATACAACAAACCGGGTAAAATCATCAGATATAACGGAAGACCCCTCTTCCATTCCCATAACGCCGACTTTCTGCGCGATTGCGGTTTCGCCTGCACCAATTTAATAGCGGATTGACTCTGCACGTGCGTTCCCTCCTGAGTAAAACTTTGATGTGGATCGAGTTATAGCTACATCATAGCCGCTCAACGGGCATAAGTCGTTATACGATTATCTGATTTCCAAACCTACACAAACATGCATAACAAAAACAGACCGCCACCGGTTATAATCCGGTCGAACGGCCTTGTCCAATGCTGGCATTCTCCTATACTTCTTTATATTTCAGCGGGATGCGAACGGAAATGACGGTGCCTCTATTAGGAAAAGAAGAAAGAGCAAGCCCATAACCCTCTCCATACTTCAAAAACAATCGTGTGTGCACATTCCTAATACCTAAAGATTCCGTTTGGATGAACTCCTGATCGTTAACGTGCCGGGAGATGTCATTAAGTCCTTGCCTAAGCTCATCCAACTTCGATTCCGGAATACCCGGTCCGTTGTCCGCAATTTCAATTACCAGGTCGTCCTTGTCGTCATACGTACTGACCAATATAGCAGCATTACCCGCCCTTGGCTCGACCACGTATTTCACCGCATTTTCCACCAAAGGCTGAGCAGTCAGCTTCACGAGCAAACAGCCGTAAAATTTCGGGTTAACCGTAATCCGGCTCTGAAAATTCTTCGGAAATCGGATGTGCGTAATCTCAAGATATTTCTCCAGAATCGTGAGCTCTTCCCGTAAAGTGACCTCATGGTCTGAAAATTTCGCGGTATATCGGTATACGTCTGCCAAATTAGTAGCCATACTTACGACAAGCTCGTCATTGTTAATATAGCCGATACTTTTAATCACATCCAAAGAATTATAGAGCAGATGAGGATTAATTTGATTTTGAAGCGCCTGGATATAAGCTTCCTTCTGCCTCAGCCGCATGTGTACCTCTTGGAGCTTCAGCTCCGATATGGTATGGATCTGCTCGTCCAGCCGCTCGACCATTTTGTTAAAGCTGTGGTTCAATATCTGAAACTCGTTCTTTCCGTTCCGGAATTCCGCTCTGGTATTATAATCGCCCTGGAACACCGGGTTCATATTCTGCCTCAAGTGAAGCACGGGCTTCACAAACAAATTGGACACAAGCGGAACAAGAAATATAACTAGTATCGCAATAAGCCCAAACGCAACAATAGTAGTGTTCCGTGCCGAGTAAAGCCCGCTCGCCATTTCGTCAAATGGAACGACAGCCACGACCCTCCAGCCGAGCACCTTGGAGCTGCTTGTTGAGATCAGCATACTTTTTCCGTCAACCGTTTGGATACTGACCCCGCCTTCGGCCGGTATCTCGATTTGATTGCCCATTGGCGTTTCGGCAAGCTTGTGTCCGCGCCACTCTTTAACGCGGTGGTAAACAATCGTATCGTCCGGGGAGAGCAACATAAACTGCCCTGATTGCCCGAGCTTCGACCTTTCGAACGTTTCCTCTATTTCGGACAGCGACAAATCCATCACGATATAACCGACCTGATCTAACGTAGTGCTGCTGTAAACCGGATTTAAGATAGAGATTACGGAAAGGCCGTTATGTTGCGGATATTTAATCGTATGAGTCGGGATAAGGACACGCTGCCCCGAAATCGGGACGTCATACCACGGCTCTGAGAGGAAGCTTTCAACCTCTGAACTGTAGTTCCGCATGGCAAGAACACGCTTGTCCGTAGACATGAGGAATATTCCGGCTATCTCGTTATAATTCAACGCGACGTTACGTCTCAGCATCGCTTCAATGTCTTCTGCATCATATACCGAGATGCTTCCGCCGTCCTCGAACCAACGTTGGAGAAGCTCTTCTTTAACGACTGTTTTCGTGGTCTTAGACAACTGCTCGAAATAAAATTCAATATGGTAATGCAATCGTTTGGTCGCTTCATCCGTCACAGTGTGAAAGTCTTTCTTTACCGTGTTGCTATAGTTCAAATGCGAGAAAAAGCCCACCAGAATCATAGATAGAAAGCTGATTCCAAGAAACAGGAAAACCATGCTCACCTTAATGGGGAATCGATCCCAAAATTGTCTCATTCCGAACCATGCCTTTACGTTTGTATGAATTCGAGGCTAAACATCCCTTAGATGTTCTTTATCGATTTAGTATATCTTTTTTTCCTATATAAAGAAACAAAAGAAGGATGTCATCCGTAAAGATAACATCCTCTTCAGCCTCCCCTATTCTTTACCCCATTTGTTTACGGTATCTAGAATTACAGGACGTGATAAGCCGCCTGTTGCGTCCCACCAATGATCCACAGCACTGCGAAGAGACTGCCTTGCCGTTTCCGCTTCCGGTCTCCCTGCTATATTGACCAGTTCATCGGGATCCTTCTGTAGGTCGTACATCTCTTCCATGTCTTCCTCGTAGTAGTATACATATTTCCACTCCGGCGTCTGGGCGGCACGGAAAGGATGATAGCCCCAATAAGCCTTGTAATGCTCGAAGAAGACGAGTTGATCCGCAGGAGGCTCAGTGAGCCGAAGATGCGGCAGCAGCGAGCCGCCTTCGCATTCGGACGGCACCTGGATGCCTGCGACGTCGAGCAGCGTACCGGTTACAGCCGCGCTGGAAACGAGGTCCGGAATGACGTTACGAGCCGGATTCTCTCCCGGTGCATACAGAATGACAGGCACGTTATATAGCTCCTTATAAGGGAGAACGCCCTTCAGGCGCATTTTATGAGCCCCCTGCATGTCACCATGATCTGTCGTAAACAGGATAATAGTATTTTCCAGCATCCCTTTGGCTTCGAGCTTGCTCATTAGGCGCCCCAGGTTGTCATCCATGAGCTTCAGCATGGAACGGTAGTGCTGGGCATCTCTGCGGACAATTTCTTCCGTCATGGCGGATTCGCCCGTCTGGGACCGTATCAGCTGAAATTCCGGCTTAGTCGACAGGTCGTCCTTGTAATAGCTGCTCGTAATAGGCATTTCAGACTTCGGGAACTGCTCTGCATACTGCTTGATGAGCTCGAAGGGAGGGTCCACCGGCGCATTTGGATGCGGCATAAACCAATTTACTGCCATAAAGAACAGCTTGCTCCCCTCATAGTCGTCCAAATAATTGAGGGCTTTCGTCGTTGTCAGCGCATCCCTGTGGCTATGAAACCGCGGATCGGGATTGGCTACGCCCAGTTCGAAGCCGTCGGTCCGATAATCGGTAATTTGGAATTCATGGTCGGCTGGAGATAATCCTAAATGCCATTTTCCTAAATATACAGTTTCATATCCGGCGCGGTTAAATTCCTTGGCAATGCCCCACTCTTGCGGATCCAACACATGGCCGATATTGTTGACGCCTACCTGATGAGGGAATTTCCCTGTCATCCAGCTAGCCCTGGAAGGTGAGCATTGGGCGGACGTCGAGATCACGCCGGTAAACCGTACGCCTCGTTCCACCAGCTTATCCAGGTTCGGGGTGTGATAGCTGGAATTGACACAGCCCATCGCATCTACTTTTTGTTGATCGGTTGTAATCATAATGACGTTTTTCATGGCGATTGCCTCCTATTAAATAGATGCCACCCATATGCTTTGTTGATCTGATTCGGATAGCCTTTCCTTCCGTCTGATACGTTGACATTAATCTATGGCTTCATCATAATGAAACTGTCCCGGGAAGTCTTTACACAATTTTCTGATTTCCGATACAAGCGGGAGATGACAAAAAGGCCGTCCACCGGCAATTTGCCAGTTGAACAGCCTGTTATAGCTTTGAAGCTTCAGATGCCCATCCCTTTCCGATATTCGTTCGGGGATAGTCCGGTTACATTTTTGAAAACACGATTAAAATACGGCATTGAGGAAAAACCCACCATATCGGCAATCTGATATATTTTCAAATCGGGCTCCAGCAGCAGCTGCTTCGCTTTGTCGATGCGGATTTTATTCAGGTAATTGACGAAGGAGTCGCCCAAGTATTGCTTGAAGAGCGCGCTGAAATGGGAGACGCTAAGGCCGACATAGTCTGAGATTTGCGATAAGCTGATCTCCTGCATATAGTTTTTTTCGGCAAAGTCGCACGCTTTCTTGATCACAAGTCTGAAGGACCGTTTGTTATGCTGCTGCTGACCAAACTGGCACCAGCTTTCGATCAAGGCTTGAATCAGCTTTTTGAGCGATTCTTCCGTCGTCTCCAGAGGTGCAGCTGTTTTCACATATTCCGGATACGTATATTCGAGGAGATCGTTCAACTTACCGGCAAAAATCCGAAGCAGTCCTAGCCGGAGCTTGGATGGCTGTTTTTGTCTTTGACAATGGATTGCACCAGCTGGACTTGCTCCGTCATAAGCTGCTGTACATCCATCGCCGGCATGCGCTCCAAAAAGTTGTGAATGTTCATCAACTGATCGCGAGCAGGATTAAGCCTCTCGAGCCTTTGCAAAGACCGCTCCAACGCTTCCTTCAGCACGTCCTCTCTCACCGGCTTGAGCAAATACTCGGACACCCCGTACCGAATCCCCTGCTGAGCATAAGAGAAGTTATCATATCCGCTAATGACAATGCTGACAAGTGGAAATTTGATCTCATCTATCTTCTTGATTAAGGAAAGCCCGTCCATCTTGGGCATCATAATATCCGTGATCAGTACAGTCGGACACAGCTCCTGAATCAAATTCCAGGCTTCTTCTCCATCGCCGGCTTCACCCGTTACCTTGAATCCTCCGCCGATCCGGTCCACCATCTCCACTATACCGCTGCGAATCCAATGCTCATCTTCCGCTACAAGTACATGGTACATTAAAAGCCCCCCTAGAGGTAATTCCTATAAGTATAACCCTTTAGGCGAAGTAAATAAAGCATACTGCCCTACCATCAGGGCATCTACCGGTGTTCAAGCGGAGCGAGCTTTGAATCGATTAGTAGGGCTGGCACGTTTGGTATTTGCCCCCTGTATATTTTAATATGTTCTATGAAGGTTCTGTCAAAATCCCAATGATCTTAGCCGGAAACGGTATTTCTAAGGGGCAAAGGATTTCACAACCGGTTAGTATCATGGAACCATGACACAGCATGGTCGGACAGTTTCATTTCGCCCGTCCCGTCCAACGTAGACGAATATAATGCTTTGTCCTTGTCTTTTACATAGTAAAGATAAAGGAAGAGTCTCCTAGGACTCCTCCTTATTGAATTGAAGAATTGATTAAAAACTTATTTAGTCACTGCTTTCTGACCTGCTCCATACGCTTCTTGATAGCTCTCAATAAGCAAACCATAGTTAGGAACCCGCTCTGCATAAATAGCAGCGAACTTGTCCGCATCCGAACGATTCCATGTTCTCTGTACTTCAGCTACTAAAGAAACAGTATCAACGGGAACCGCCCCAGCTTGTACGATTCGAGTTAATGTAATATCCGATGACATCTTACTGTATGTTCCAGATGCGTCTATGACACTATATACTTTATAGCCGGCTTTCAGTGCGCTTAATGTAGGAAAAGTCATACAAACACTGGACCATGTACCCGCGATGATGAGTGTTTTCTTACCGGTAGCTTCTACTGCCTTTACAAAGTCAGGATCGTCCCATGCATTGATTTCTCCGTGACGCGGTACAAATGTTGCATGAGGTAGATCTTTGACTTCAGGAATTAGAGGCCCATTCGGACCATCCGGAACAGAAGCAGTCGTGATTACAGGGATGTTTGCCAGCTCAGCCATTTTGGCAAGTGTTTTAACGTTTCCACGAACTGTAGGAACATCAAGATCTTTGACGGTTTGGAACAAGCCGCTTTGAGGATCTACAAGAAGCAAAGCTGTATCATTTGGATCAATGAGTGCTGATTGCTGTTGATTTTGTGCATTATCATTTGACTTTGCACTGACCGTCGATACTGCGTTAGATCCAAGAACAATACCCGCTCCGATAGTTAAAACAAGGGCTGTCGCCATCAATTTTTTCATGTGTTTCATAAATAACCTCTCCCTTAAATTGTAATTTATAAGTTCTAACAAACGACTACTAAAAAGATAAAATCTTCGGAACTTATCGCACTTATGAAATTGAAAATATATAGAATTCCCTTGCCTGATTAAATTATCATCATGGTCACCCCTTACTCATTATTTTTAGTAAGTCGCTATATTAAAATTATAAACTTTATCTCATTTCTGTAAAGAACGCACATTAATGTGCCATAGTAATCAAAATGTTACTGTGGTTCAAATGTGGAATTTAGTAAGGTACTATAATATAATAAGTTTATTGTATAACAAGTTAATATGAGAGGTTTAACGGTATGAAAGTTAATCCGATAGATTGCAAAATGTCCGTTGCCTTGGATATAATCGTAGGTAAATGGAAGCCAATTATTATTCAGCATCTTATTCATAGTGAAACACTCCGGTTTAATGAAATTAAAAATTTGATACCTGATATTTCCCAGAGGATTCTTACGTTGCAATTACGCGAATTAGAAGAGCAAGACATCATTCAACGAGTGATCTATCCTCAAGTTCCACCAAAAGTAGAATACTCACTTACAGCGCACGGTAAAAAACTGGACGCGTTAATGGATAGCTTACATTATTGGGGGCTTTCACATTTAAAGCACATGGAAGAAAAAGAGAAGAACGTTATAATAGGTAACCAACCATAATTAGAAATAAAAGAAAGAGGCAATGAAAAGCTGCTGCTAAACCAAATAAATTTATTTGGTTTAGCAGCATAATCAATCTTCCCGACCTCGGTAGATTGACACTGTATTGGAACAAGAAATAGTAACGAAACGTGTGTACCATCAGACGATGGGGTGAGTGGCGTAAAGTAAAACTTTCTTCAGCTCTGCGTCTGCGAGCAACCAGTAGAGTTCCTGCTCTGTGCTGCAGATTACAATGCGCCCAGCTACATCGACGAACATATCATTCACCTGCTCGGGTTCCAGCGTAACGACCTGCCCGCTGTTCTTATGAATTGCATGGTACATACTGACTCGCCCCCATAAGGGTATTACTACCATTGTACTAATTTCCTGACGGTGGTGAACCCGCGTGATTGTGGAAATGTATCCACAATGTGGGTATAACAATTTGCTCAAATTCGGCATCCTCATGAATGAAGTCGCAAACTTCGCAGAGCGAAATTGGTCTTAAACCCTTGATAAATAAAGCTGTACTAGGATAATGATTTATCTCTTGCAAAAATAGAAAAACACCGCTTCCGTTTGGTATAGTGATTGTGTCGAGCAACCCACTACCACACAGAAGAGGTGTCCATTATATGATAGAGCAAAAAGAGCCCTGCAATCAACTACCAAAAGAAATTAAACCAGCTTTTAAAGAGCTTCAAGTGCTTAAGCATTTAAAAGACGCGAAAATCAACAAGAATCTACTAGATAAGCCGCTACTTTAGCTAATCGTGAAGCGTAACCCCATTCGTTATCGTACCATGTTGCAACGGATAGGAGTTCTCCCTGTACTTGCGTCAGAGGAAGGTCAATGATGGAGAAATGGGAATCACCTACGATACGGGAAGAGGCCCATTCACCTTCTAAAACATCCAAGACTCCCTCCAGCGTTTATAGTTAGTATCCACTTCGAAAAGAGCGGCAAGCGTCGCTTAGCCATCCATAATTTAAATGCCAAATTCATCCGGAATATACTCGATCCGAGACTCGGCGAAAATAGTAATCTGCTTGAGCTGATCGTCGTACGTGACAGAACCTTCTTTAACATAAAACCAAATTTTTTTCGCAGATTGATCATCATATTCCCGAAATAGAAACACATTCAATTCCTGTTTCCAACGGAGAATCTCATGAATATCCACGTCCTGTGTAATGATTAGAGCAATTCTCCAGCCCTGACCCATACGTATCACCGAATATTCCATGGGTTGTTGTTCGGTATGAATAAATGTCCTACCTCCAACCGAATGCCTAACCACAAGTACCTCTTTCATACAAACCCTCCTATTCATTCTTATGGAAGGTCAATCAGCATTAGAAATGCATCTTCCTCCGCTATAATGCTCAACTGAGCCAAAGATTCGATTCGAGCCGTATCCCCTTCACCTAACCGAGTATCATTTACAGTGAGTCGTCCCTCAATGACGAAAAGGAATATCCGGCGTCCATCTTCCTGCCGAAAAGTAATATCTTTATCTTTATCCAATCTGCATAAATAGAGAGTTAGGTCTTGATGGATTTTAACAATCTGCTCTGATCCCTGCGGATCAACGATGGGGAGCAAGGCATTCTTTAACTTCTCTGAATTGTACCTACGGGTTTCATAGGAAGGATCTAATCCCCGTACATTTGGCATGAACCAAATTTGAAGAATTCTCATCGGTTCAGTCTGCGAAGCGTTGTATTCGGCATGAACGACTCCGGCCCCCGCGCTCATTCGCTGTACTTCCCCAGTTGTTGTTACTTCCATATTACCCAAGTTATCTTCATGACGGACGGACCCTGAAAGTACGATTGTCAATATCTCCATATCGCTGTGCGGGTGGGCACCAAATCCTTTGCCAGGATCTACGTCATCGTCATTGCATACTCGCAAAACCCCAAACCCGGTGTTATCGGGGTCATAGTAATTGCCGAACGAGAAGCTTAGACGGCTGCGCAGCCATCCCTGATCTACGTTAAACCGGGAATCGGCCGGGAATACTTGGATCATTTTAGAACTCCCCTTATCAGCTATTTAAATTGATTAAAACTAACAAACTCACGAACGGGTTTACGATAACCTCGAGGCCGCTGTTTGGATGTATCCTCCTTACCTATTGCAACCAATAGGACAGGCACATATCGATCAGGAATGTGGAGTGCTGACCGCATCAATTCAGGATCAAAACCGATCATTGGACATGTATCCCAACCTTTTTCCTTTGCGGCGAGCATAAATAACTGTGCGGATAAGGAAGCGTTACGAATCGCCTCATCCCGCATAAAGCTTTCCCCTCTATCTTCATAAAATTTTGTAACCGATTCGATAGTCATATTGTATTCTTGTTTATTAATGACTCCTAGATTAAGAAATCCTTCATTTATTCTTGCTGCATCCTTATAAGCATCCATGGTGCCAAGCACTAGAATTGCTGCCGATGCCGATTGGACCTTATACTGTTTAAATGCAGCTTGATATACGTCTTCTTTGACATCGGGGTCATTCACCACTACATAATGAGTATGCTGTAAATTAAATGCCGAAGGTCCAAATTTTACAACATTAAAAATCTCGTCAAGATCTCGTTCAGATATTTCTTTTCCTGGGATAAATTTATTTGCAGATCTTCGCTCTTTAACCACTGAAATAAAATCGGTCAATTGAACACGCTCCTTCCCTTTATATATTTTGAATTCTTCATTAAATTCTTCATTCATTCCTTTTTTCTGAATCCATCACACGTACTTGGATAGGTGATAAACCTTTTTCGATTTCTGCACGGTTAGCCTCAAACCATTCCGGAAGCATCAGTTTTTCACCTAATACATCTGGCTGCTCATCAACTGCAAATCCGGGTGGATCCGTGGCGATTTCAAACAGTATGCCGCCTTCTTCACGAAAGTAAATCGCATTGAAATATTGCCGGTCGGTAATGGGTGTAGGATGAAGACCGTGTTGCTCAACATGAGTTCTCCATGAAGCATGATCTTCATTATCCTTTGCGCGCCATGCAATATGATGAACCGTACCGGCTCCACTTATGCCCCACCCCATTACCGCGATGTTTACGTCAATAACATTACCAATACTTCCCTTCGATTTATAGCGAATAAAGTCTTCTTCTTGTTCCACCTTTTGAAGACCTAAGACCTGCTCTAGTACATTCATCGTTTTTTCAGGAGCGGTACTATAAAGGACAGCGCCGCCAAAACCTTTGATAGCTTTATCTATTGAAACACCACCGAACGACCAATGACTCAAATCCCCTTCCTCGCGCTCCACAATCTCTAGCTGTAAACCATCCTGATCTGAAAATGTTAAGTAATTCTCACCAAACCTCGTCGTTATAGAATAAGGAACATTAAAGCTTTCTAAGCGCTCTTTCCAAAAATCGAGTGCACCTAAAGGAACGACATATGTCGTTATACCGACCTGTCCTCCACCAATGCGCCCTTTACGACCAAGTTCACATGGAAAGAATGTGATTATGGTACCTGGACTACCTGCTTCATTACCGAAATACAAATGGTAAACGTCCGGGGCGTCGAAGTTGATCGTTTTTTTTACAAGTCTCAGACCTAGTACCCCTGCATAAAAGTCTACATTTTTTTGCGCATTCTTTACAAAAGCCGTTATATGGTGTATCCCTTCTGTTTGTTTTTCCATTTTGCAAACACTCCTTTTATTACTTTTAATTGTTTATGTCCTATCATATTGAAATTATTCGTCATGAACAATTCCATTATTTCTATAGCATGTATAGCCAAAAACTATATCTTCAAGGGCGAAGCTGATATAAGCAATATCTATACGATTTATAGACAGAATCATATTGATAGTTACTTATCACAGCTTATAAAATAAAGTTAAATAAACTTCCATTTGAAAGAAGTTTAAGTAATTAGGATAATTCCCGGCCGGATGAATTGTTCTTTCTATCATTAACAAGGAGGAAATTCTATGGGAGTACGTTTTTTGAAAATGGCAGTCGTTTATATTTTGCTTGGTATTTGCATCGGTATTTACATGGGAACAACGCTTAACTTTGCATTAACGAGCGTTCACGCCCATACAAATCTTTTCGGGTGGGCAACATTAGCACTTTGCGGATTCACGTATCTTCGTTTTCCCAAAGCAGCAGAATCTCCTCTAGCGAAGTGGCACTTCTGGTTGCAAGGCATCGGCCTCCCCATCATGCTTATTACTCTCACCTTAATGGCCCATGGCTACGCTCCGAATTGGGTTACAACGTTAAAACGTATTGGTGAAGCAGTAGCAGGAACGGGTATCTTGGTTTTTGCTATCAATGTTTTTACAAACGTGAAAGCAATGGATGTTCAAAATAACCAAAAGCATGATGTTTCCTTGTAATACTCAGATACGTTCTTAATAAGGCGGGGGGTGAGGCGGTATGCCTGCAGGAATCCTTAAGGATGATGATGCTCAAAAAGTAGCGACTTGGTTAGCAGAACATAAATAAACAAATGGAAAAAAGCAGAAGATCAAGGGGTGGTATTTTGGTTAACGAACCGTTGTCCAAATCGTCAAATTTCTCATTCATTACCGGTATCATTTTCTGGTGTGCATTAGTTGTAGTGTCGTGTACGTATTTAACGATTCCATTAATAACGATTATTTCAGATGCATTCAAGGTGTCGTCTTCTCAAGCTGCTTGGGCCGGCAGTGCTTTTTCGTTTGCCTTTGCAGGTGGAGGTCTGTTCTTTGGAGTTTTATCCGATCGTTTTGGACGAAAAAAAATGATGTTGTCAGGGTTAATATTGCTCACTGTAATAACGCCTCTAATCGGAAGTGTCAGCAGCTTTTCTTGGCTCGTTGCCCTTCGAGCCTTCCAAGGTCTGGCGGCGTCCATGTTCCCTCCGTCTGTCTTGGCCTACGCAATGGAAATGTTTCCGATTAAAAGAAGAGTAACCATTATTGGATTCATTAGTACGGCGTTTTTAATGGCCACTATCGTTGGACAAATATATAGCAGCTATATTGTTTTATACTTGAGTTGGTCTTATGTTTTCTATATTCTTTTTGCGGTGTATTTAATTTCCTCTATCTTGATTGCCTTTATTCCAAAGGATAAAACACAACAACCAGAGGGTAGCTTCTTTTCTGCCTTTTTGCGAATAGGCTATATTTTCAAAAGGAAGGGTTTGCCTCTTTGCTATATCATTTCTGCTACGCTCTTTATTTCGCTTGTCGGTTTTTTTACGACACTTGGAAGTTATTTAAACAGTTCACTCTTCGGATTAAGTCACCAAGATATTCTCTGGGTCCGTGCGGTTGGTATTATCGGAATGCTAGTAGCACCGTTTGATGGAAGATTGGTCGCGAAAATGGGAGTCAAAAACGTTTTATGGTGTGGATTGATCTTTGCTGGAATCGGCTTGGGCTTGTTAGGCCTCTGGCCTAACCTCATTTTTTTAGTTTCGATGAGCGTCGTGTTTATTATTGGAATTGCTATGGCTCTTCCTGCATTGATCTCACTAATTGGTCACATTGCGGGGGAGATCCGGGCGATCGCGGTTTCGTTCCACATGTTTATGGTGTTCATAGGTGCATCACTTGGGCCGATTCTTTCAATTTATCTGATCAATCAACGAGGCTATTTATTCTCTTTTGAAGTATTAGCTGGATTGTTGTGTTTGAGCTTGATTGTCCCCTTTTTTATTCGTTTAGAAGAACCACGCAGTTACTCAGCATCATCCCAAAACGAGACCTATGCGAACTCGGCGAAATGATTCGGGATCGTACCCGGTAAATCCGATTCACCATGGCTCGTCGTTATACTCATTTATTACTTTGGAGGTTTGTACATGGAAACCAAAAATGGCCATTTAACTACAAGTTGGGGCGCTCCCGTTGGAGATAACCAGAACTCCATGACTGCCGGCTCACGCGGTCCAACCCTTATTCAAGACGTCCACCTTCTGGAAAAGCTTGCTCATTTCAACCGGGAACGCATCCCCGAACGTGTTGTTCATGCCAAAGGTGCCGGAGCACACGGATATTTTGAAGTAACCAACGATATTTCCGCCTATACAAAGGCCCGCTTTTTGTCTGAGGTTGGCAAACGTACACCGGTATTTATACGCTTCTCCACGGTAGCAGGTGAACTGGGATCTGCAGATACCGTACGTGACCCACGCGGCTTTGCTGTAAAGTTCTATACAGAAGAAGGAAACTATGATTTGGTGGGCAATAACACGCCTGTTTTCTTCATTCGGGATGCCATTAAATTTCCGGATTTCATTCATACCCAGAAACGCCACCCTCAAACTCATCTAAAAAACCCCAATGCTGTTTGGGATTTCTGGTCCTTGTCTCCCGAATCCTTGCATCAAGTCACTATCTTGATGTCCGATCGTGGTATTCCTGCGACTCTCCGTCATATGCATGGCTTCGGAAGCCATACGTTTAAGTGGGTCAATGCGGACGGACAAGGCATTTGGGTCAAATATCATTTTAAAACGGAACAAGGCGTGAAGAACCTGGATGTCGAGCTGGCCGCCAAGCTGGCCGGTGAAAACCCAGATTATCATACCGAGGATTTGTTTAATGCCATAGACAAAGGTGACTTTCCCGCATGGAAGCTGTATGTACAAATGATGCCGCTGGAGGATGCAAAGACGTACCGTTTCGATCCTTTCGATGTAACGAAAGTGTGGTCGCAGAAGGATTACCCTCTTATCGAGGTTGGACGCATGGTTCTCAACCTAAACCCGGACAATTATTTTACCGAAGTTGAGCAAGCAACCTTCTCCCCTGGGGCGTTCGTACCTGGTATTGAGGCTTCGCCGGATAAAATGCTGCAAGGCCGTCTATTCGCCTATGCCGATGCTCATCGCTATCGGGTTGGCACGAACCATAATACACTGCCTATCAATAAACCTATCTTCGAAGTGAATAACAACCAACGTGACGGACAGATGCGTTCCGATCGTAATGGGGGAAACTCGATATACTATGAACCAAACAGTTATGGCGGAGCTGCCGAATCGGAAACGTACAAGACAGCCCCGTTTGAAATAACCGGTTCAGCCGATAGCGTCCCATATGACCAGGATGATCATTACACTCAAGCCGGCGACCTGTATCGATTGCTTAGTGTAGAAGAACGCGGACGATTAGTATATAACATAGTAAATGCTATGAAGCCGGTGGAGAAAGATGAAATCAAACTCCTTCAAATCTCTCACTTCTATCAAGCAGATCCCGAATGGGGACAAGCGATCGCCGAGGGGCTTGGTTTGAGAGTTCCACAACTGACTTAATACGATCCGTCAAAAAGAGAGTAGTTCACACAGCAAATGATAGCTGGGGAACTGTTCTTTTTTTTGTTGAAGGAACTCTCCATTGCACTAGCCAGTTAAATTTTTGGCTCTTCTTTCTCGTGCACCAGCTTTAACGGAGTTACGTCATTACCTTCAGGGTCGACAACGGATACGCTTAACATGGTAGACAAAACTTGGCCTCTAATAAGCCGCAAATACTCTTGACGCAATGCTGCTTGTTCAGCTTTCTCCTCTTCCGTCAAACCATTTATTCGTTGTTTCCTGCTCAGCTGGTTAATACGCCCAAGAATAGGGATCATTTTCATCACCTCAATGACAATAGTTCAAACTTATACTTTCTCACATTATAAGGAGAAGACCTTCAAGAAAGGTAGCTTTTTAAGGCTGCTCTCTTTCAGGTCTTCCAGCAATCCATTATTTTTTTGGGAAATTATCCTAAGTACGATTTCAACATCCATACATGCTTTTCCAGGGAGCTATGAATTACCAAAAGCATATCCCCAGTTGTCTCATCGCCTTCACGGTCAGCAATACTCATACCCTCTTTAAGCTCACTCACAATGATCCCAAAATCAGCAACAAGCGTACGGACCATCTCATTTGCATTCTCATTGCCTGCTGCATCTTTTAATGTAGCTTTTTCGATAATTTCATGAAGTGTCGCTACCGGACTACCGCCTAATGCCAGCAGACGCTCGGCAAGATTGTCCACATGAAGTGCAGCTTCCGTATAAAGTTCTTCGAACTTCAAATGCAAAGTGAAGAACTGCCCCCCTCTAACATACCAGTGATAGTTATGAAGTTTGGTGAACAACAGACTCCAGTTAGCGATCTGGGTGTTAAGCACTTCCGTTAGTTTTTCTGTCATCAAAAAGCTCCTTTCGAATTTAGCAACATTTCCAACTATAAGCTTAGGCTATACGAAATATAGTCAGATCGATATTGATCTTTTAATCTAAGCTCGAGGAGCGCTTTCAAACTTACCTTTATGAGTCAAGTCGCAGAACGGTTTCTGACTGGATAAACCGCACCGGCAAAGAATAAAACTTTCCTTGGTTTCAAAACGGTTGCCCACCGCATCCACCATTTCTACTTTGCCTGTAATACGCAATGGCCCATTATCGTTTACTTTGATCGTAACTTCAGACATGATGATCTCGCCCCTATTGGATTATTTTGGTGAAACATACTTAGAAAACGAAGCAATCCAGGTCACAGAAGCCACTGCCATGGTGATGGTTGCATCCATGATGATGGTGCGCCTTTTGAGGTGCCTGAACTCCCGCTCCGCCGCCTCCGTAATTTGTTCCATTGTAGTAGCCTCCAAAGATATTATGCGGAGACCAGTCTGGACTTGCTTGGGGAGCTGGCGGCGACAATGACTGAAATTCGTTAGTACCATAGACAATCTTGCCTCCTACAACAGTGAAGACAGATTCAATTTTTTTAATAGCTTCTTCGGAGACAAGAAAGAAGTTATCAGAAAGAATCGATAAATCAGCATATTGACCCGCTTTGATTTGCCCTTTCACATTTTCTTCCTTGGAAAACCATGCATTTCCTGATGTATACATGCGAAGCGCTTCATGCCTCTCTACACGATTGGAAGCAGGGTACAAGATTAGCCCGCCAAGTGTCTTCCCCGTCACTAACCAGTATAAGGCAACCCAAGGATTATAACTGGCTACTCTGGTAGCATCTGTCCCTACCCCAACACGCAATCCGGATTTAATCATCTTGGTAATCGGAGGCGCATTTTCTGCTGCTTCGGCCCCGTATCGATCGACGAAATATTCACCTTGAAAAGCCATTCGGCTTTGAACGGCGATCGAACCGCCTAATGCAACAACTCGCTCCAAATCCTTCTCCTGGATTGTTTCGGCATGATCCAAAATCCAGCGCAAGTCTTTGAAGGGAACCTCTTTGTTCACGCGTTCAAATACATCGAGAAAACGTGTGATGGATTCTCCATAAGTGGCATGAAGACGAAATGGCCAACGTTGCTCTACGAGATGCTGGGTAACTCCGAAAAGCTCATCTTCCAGTACAGCTGGAAGTTCTGGACGAGGTTCTACAAAATCTTCAAAGTCTGCTGCGCTATAAACAAGCATTTCACCTGCTCCGTTATGACGATAGTAGGAGCTGCCCGTATACGGCTGCGTTGTAGCAGTCCATGCTTTAAAATCACTCAGTTCATTCTTGGGATGCTGGGTGAATAAATTATACGCCGTACGAACTGTAATCTCTCCACGCTTATCAAGCTCATCAAAAACCTGATAATCATCGGGATAGTTCTGAAAGCCCCCGCCAGCGTCAATCACGCTTGTGACTCCCAATCGATTCAATTCTCTCATGAACAATCGGGTTGAATTTATTTGATCCTCGTATGAAAGCTTCGGTCCTTTCGCTAAGGTCGCATACAAAATAGTAGCATTAGGTCTAGCGATGAGCATTCCTGTTGGATTCCCTTGGCTATCCCTTTGGATTTCTCCACCTGGCGGATTCGGCGTATCTTTCGTATATCCGATGACTCGCAAGGCCGCTTTATTCAAAAAAGCCTGACGGTAAAGATTGAGGATAAATACCGGTGTATGCGGAGCAATTCGATTGATTTCATCCAAAGTTGGCATTCGGCGTTCCACGAATTGGAATTCTGTCCAGCCGCCAACAACACGAACCCAGTGAGGTGCTGGCGTACGATCCACCTGCTTTTTCAGCATCCGCAAGGCATCCGCTACGGATGGCACTCCATCCCATCGAAGCTCGAGATTATAATTGAGACCGCCTCGAATAAGATGAATATGAGAATCGTTCAAACCTGGAATTAACATTCGTTTGTTGGCGTTTACAACTTGCGTGGAAGGTCCAACATATTTCATGATTTCGGCATCGTCCCCCACCGCCAGGAAATGGTCGCCTTTAACTGCAACTGCTGTGGCTGCTGGATTAGCATCGTCCATCGTCACGATGTGGGCATTATGAATGACTAGACTTGCTTCAACAATCGTCGGTTTCTCAGACATGATTTTGTTCTCCTTTGTCATTTATTAGGTGTTATTTACGGCTTAACCAAAGTTGTATCCAAGGCATCAACCGTTGTCCTGAAAACATTCCTAAGAGACCAAGTAATCCCAAAAAGGGCGGCGCCGGAGAGGGGATCTTCAGCAATTGAAAAATAACGCCAATGACGATACCTGTAGCTAAAGCGAGAAGCCGTGAACCCCACAAACTAACTTTCCTCCTTCAATCCAGTCATTAATGATGTTCTTTGTTCAATCATTTACCTTCTATTTAAGTTTATAAGTCAGGATTCTTTCTATCAATAAGGCTTTCTCTATAACAACCATAGGAATCACTTATACATTATTTTTATTTTATAATCTATAGTTTTTACCTATGGGCTATATAGAAAAATGAAGATTGTTCATCCGTTTGCATTTCAATAGACTTGTTATATGCAGCAGGTTCAGGTTCTCATATTTGTGGATCTGTTGTAATCATAAATAGAAAGTAGGGATTTTTATATGTTTAACGACAAGTCCGATTTACTAACTGCTGAGAACTCCGCTATTATTCTAGTTGACCATCAGCCTCAAATGCTTTTTGGCGTACAAAGCGCAGATCGCCAAACGATTATTAACAATACGGTTGGACTGGCTAAAACAGCTAAAGTTTTCAATGCTCCAATTATTCTTACAACGGTTGCTGCTGAATCGTTTTCTGGCCCTATTCATCCGCACATTCAGGCTGTATTTCCTGATCAAAAGCCGATTGACCGAACAACAATGAACTCCTGGGAAGACAAAAACTTCGTGGAAGCAGTGAAGAAAACAGGGCGCAAGAAGCTGATTATGGCAGCACTGTGGACAGAAGTTTGCCTTGCTTTCCCTACAGTTTCAGCCATTAATGATGGATATGAAGTATACATCGTAACGGATGCTTCAGGCGGGACGACGACGGAAGCGCATAACATGTCCGTTCAACGCATGATTCAAGCAGGAGCCATTCCCGTGACTTGGCTATCTGTTCTTCTTGAGTATCAGCGCGATTGGGCGCGTCAAGAAACGTATGATGCCGTTCTGGAGATTGCTATGCAACACAGTGGCGCCTACGGTGCGGGTATTTTTTATGCTCAAACAATGTTTGGGGGCCACGGAGGGTAACCTATTCATCCAAAAAAGATAGTCAATTTATTTTGACTGTCTCAGCTTAACCAAAACCAATTCGAAAGGAAATATGAAAATGGCTAAATTAACAGTAGGAACAGAAAACGGGCAACCCATTGAATTATATTTTGAAGATCTTGGCGCAGGCAAACCTGTCGTTTTGATCCATGGCTGGCCACTGAGCGGGCGCTCGTGGGAGAGTCAAGTTCCAGCACTCATCGATGCAGGTTACCGCGTGATTACATATGACCGCCGTGGATTCGGACAATCCTCCCAACCGTGGAACGGTTACGACTATGATACGTTTGCGGCGGACCTTCATAAGCTAATCGAATATCTGGACCTTAAGGACGTGACACTGGTCGGATTTTCGATGGGTGGCGGAGAGGTCGCTCGTTACGTTGGTACATATGGAACAAGTCGTGTCAAAAAAGCCGTGTTGGCTGCTGCAATTCCGCCGTTCTTCTACAAATCCGATGAGCATCCGGAAGGTGGTCTGGATGAAGGCACCATTCAGGGCTTCCAAGACGGTTTGAAAAAAGACCGCATCGCCTTCCTTGACGGCTTCACTCACAATTTCTTTAAAGCGGGGGATAGAACCGATCTGGTCAGTGAGTCCTTCCGTGTTTACAACCTTGATATTGCTTCTTACGCTTCACCAAAAGGGACGCTGGATTGCGTTGATGCCTTCGGCCGTACGGATTTTCGTGGCGATTTGGCTAAATTTGATATTCCATTGCTTGTTATCCATGGCGATTCCGATGCGATTGTGCCGCTTGAAGTAAGCGGTAAACTTTCCAACGAAGCTGTTGCAGGTAGTCAACTCGTCGTAATTGAAGGTGGACCGCATGGCTTGAACGCGACTCACCCTGAACAATTCAATATCGCTTTGATTAACTTCCTTAAAAACTAAATTGTATGAAGAGGCTATCCTAAAAGTAACAATTATAGAAGGTTCGGGGCAGATCTCATCGTAAAAAAGTGAATATTTGAAATGAAAAAGGGAGCTAAGCGGCCTATTTGCTCTTAGCTCTTTCGTTTTTGGCATCCACTACTGCTTTCTTCAGCAGATTGTGGGAAAGCGAAAGCCACCCGACCTCCAGACTTACTTTGGGTAAGCCTCGAAACAGAAACCTTTTGAATCCACGGTTACTAGGATAATGATTTATCTCTTGCAAAAATAGAAAAACACCGCTTCCGTTTGGTATAGTGATTGTGTCGAGCAACTCACTACCACACAGAAGAGGTGTCCTTTATATGAAAGAGCAAAAAGAGCCCTGCAATCAACTACCAAAGGAATTTATCGATTGGCGAGCGCCTCACCTTCAGCTGCGGTGCAGCTCTTTCGCGCAAATATGAATTCCTCCCCGCCGTATCGGGCAAACAGCTCTCCGGCCTGCAGTTGCGTTTGGCAAGCCCGGACCACATGTACAAGCAGTTGGTCCCCTGCGAAATGACCGTAGGTGTCATTGATTTTTTTAAAATAATCGACGTCCATTATAATAACCGTGAATGCCTCGCCGTCCCGCCTTGCTTCAGCAAACATTTGATTTTGGTGCCGCTTGGCAGATACATAAAAGCAAAGATACAAGTTCAATACGCCTGACGTACAAGGCTGCCCGTTTATTGAAAAAGGGCAGCTGACCGTTCTGGCCAGCTGCCTTAAACTTTGCTTGAGTTATCGTTTTCCGTCGTTATCTGGAAGTCTTTAACTGGTTTAGGATTCGAATATCGTTTTTCTACCGGTTTTAGGTGTAATCGCATGATTTGAGGGTTCTGTTAAGTTCAGAGCAATCTTAGCTCATCTTGGGTTTCAAACAACCTTCGCTGGCTTCGGTATTCCAGCGCTGTGATACCTTCGGTTTCCTTGAATATTCTCGTAAAATGCTTCACATTTTCGAATCCAACCTGATCACTGATTTCGTACACCTTCAAATCGGAGTGCACCAGCAGCTCCTTCGCCTTGTTCAGCCTTAACCGGCGAACATAGTTCGAGAAACTCTCACCGCTATATTCTTGGAAGGCTTGGCTGAAATACGAGTAATTGAGTGAGAAATGGTTGGACACGACCGCCATGTTCAAACGGTCGGCATAATGCGTCTGCAAGTAGGCGAGAACTTTTTGCATCGTATTTTGATCCGTAGGCGCTTGCTCTCTCCAATCTTGGATGAACCGGTCCAGACTATCGAGAAGCTGCTCAACAGCTGCATAATAATGTTCAAAGCGATCGAAATTCGCAATATGTCCAACATGGGCGTACGGCCTTAATAGGCCAAGCACTCTATTTCCGTAGATGCGGAACACCTTGTCGAACACCTCTTCATTGAGCAGCTGGCTGATCCGTTCCAGGTAGCCGATTTCACAGCAGCTAATGATACGAACATCTAGAACTTGATCGAGAAGCTGCTTCATTTCGTTCCCGCGTCCCATTCCCATCAGATTCGATAATCGCCCAATCAACTCAACAGGAACGACATGCCGCTCATTGCGCTCACTTATGCTGGTGTAGTCCAGCACATCGAGTTCTGGAAGCACAATACTGTATTTCAAGGTTTGCTTCACTTGGCTGTATGCCCACCTTACCTGCTCTATCCCTTGAACAGACTCGCTAACCGCGATTCGCAGCTGCGACTCATATACACTCAACCTCCACCGTTCCGCCAACTGGTAGAACATAACCGGATCGCGTGCGAGCATAATCGTTCCGCCTTCTCCATCACGCGTGAGCATCCAATCCATTTGCCCTTGTAACAGTTCTTCGATTTGTTTCTTGAAAGAGGCAGCATCCGTGCTGCTAGGCTGTGATCCTCCACCGCGCCGCGTAAGCAAGCCCAGCGTATATCCTGTATCCAACCAGCAAAAGTCGGCCTGCTTCAGCTTGTTCTCTGTTATCGCGTCATCCACATCCTTCTGGGTCAAATGCTGGGTAACTAGCTCGGCAGCAACAAGTCTGGCATCTTCACGCGACTTGTCTGCTCGTTCTTCTCTCATCCTT
>NZ_JBZYAO010000029.1:0-97431 GCF_059820445.1 Paenibacillus sp. sgz302190 | reverse complement strand
TTTCAAAGCTGACGAGATTTTGCAATCTCTTGTTTGTGGTTGATTGCTCAACCTTGCTTCTTCACTCGTTGTTCAGTTTTCAAAGAACAATTTCTTTCGTTCATTTCGTCGCCCGTTTTCAGCGGCGACTTTTATAATATATCACATTCGCCCAATTCAATGCAAGCTTTTTTTTCAAATCTTTTTTCTTGCTTGTCTTGCATCAAACTTTTTGAAAGCGTACCGTCTTTAGGCGGCGAAATCTAATTTATCACAGATGATTATTTGATGTCAAGAAAGAAAAAAAGAATCGGCGCGGCAGCCGATTCCTGCGGATTTTGAATTATTTTAAACGGCCGAATACTTCAGCTCTAATTCCGTAATGTCTTCATCGATAGGGACGGCCACTTCTTTAATCAGTCCCTTTTTCACCAATTTATTAAGAAGAAGCGGCAGCTCTCCCCTGACCTCCAACAGTAAAGGATGAAGCTGCAGTTCCTTGGCGCTCACAGGCTGCCCGCTTTCGGACAATATATAGATGAGGCTTTTGCAGCAGCGCTCCATTTTGGACATCACGGAAAATTCGCAGGCCAGCAAAACTAGTTGAACTCTCTGTTTCAAAGTTTCTTTGCTCATCGTTAATTCTTCGTACAGCTTGTAAACCCCCGGATTGATCGAGCGGATTTGTCGCCAAACCGTAATTTCGGGATGGTAGCCGTCTTCGATAATGACGATGCGCGCCCAATGATGAAGAGCTTCAAGTATATTGTTATAGGCATCCAGCAGATGCTCGTCAAGAATATATTCTTTGCTTTGCAAATATTTTCGCAAAAACAAGGAGAATTCGATTAACAATTTGTGCTCGCGCAAATCAACAGGAAATTCAAGCATTCTATGGCGAAGGCCTTCCAAATAAGTATTTTGATCCAGAAGTATCTCCCCTTTTAACAGCCAATGAATGATGCTGCGATTTTCCCCGACACGAATCCAATGCTCCAGCGAAGCCGGATCAACCCATCTTTCTTGTATACGAAGATCGTCTCTTATATAATTAATCATATGGTTGTTAAGACTCAGATCGTTTGTAACTATGAGAAGCAGTTGATCGAACCCGTCCGTCAGCGCGGGAAGCTGCTTGGGGTTATTCACCGTCATGACGCTGATAATTCTGCGGTCATTGCGGAACTTAAGCAAAAGCTGCTCTTTATCGATTCCCATGGGTATCAGAAGCTCCTGTCTGGATTGGATTACTCTCTTATTTCGACATCAATGGCGGAGTTTCCTGCTGAATTTTGTGACAAATCATACAGTAACGATTGCGAAAGCGACGGCGGAGAGGAAGGAATCAGGTGCGTTTTAAATCAAGTAAAGTGAATGAGTTTCGGCTTTGGGGACTGGGCATGACGATGGGCGGCATGCTGCTCATGATTGTCGGATTGGCGGGGATCGTTTTCGATTGGGGACAAGCTGGCCGCATCATGGCTGTGATCTTTATGATTATCGGCATGATCAGCATGATGGTCAGCATGGGCATTTATTTTTGGGCGGGAATGCTCTCTACTTCGGCGACCGTCATCGACTGTCCTGAATGCGGGCGAAGAACGAAAATGCTCGGAAAAACGGACCGCTGCATGTTCTGCAAAACGATTTTGACGGTGGACCCGCAGTACCAACCCAAAGAGCAGGCTGAAGATCAATTGATCACAATGCCGATGCTGGAGCATAACCGGGATCACGAGCAAAAGCCTCATTAAGCGAAGCGGCACACAACAAAAAACATGGCGGGCGAAAGCCCGTTTTTTTCTTTTGCACACAAAAAAAGACCCGCACAGTGCTCACGGGTCCGGCTTTTGCTGTATCTATGATTTATCCGAGAAAATAATCCCGCACTTCCTGCCAGTTGTTGACGCGAGGATAACGGGTTTCGTTAACGTTATGAGGAGCCGTATAAAGTATTCCTTGTCCCTTGAAACGCTCGAAATTGTGCGGGTGGTCATCGATCAAGAAATCGGCGTGAACGATGCTTTTGTCGCCGCAAAACACGAAATTCATGTCCGGCAAAAAAGAAAAGTGTTCTTTCAGCCATTCGAATTTGGCCATAAAAGAAGCCGGGTGTTCCATGGCCGCCGTAGCGATAAAAATGTCGTACCGTTCGCTCAACTCAAGTATGACTTCCCGGCTTCGTTCCATCACTTCCAGATCGCGAAAAAACGTGACATCGTCAAAATAACCGCTGATCTCCTGTTCCAGGTGCGGACGGAGATGGCGCAATTTTTTGCCGTGCAAATCCTCCAGTGTAATTTCGTCGTTGTAATCGCGGTTAAACGATGCCAGATGCTTGGCAACAGTATCGGCCATAACCTCGTCCATATCGATGGCTATTCTTTTTCTCATCGATCCTATCCTCCCTATTTGCCCATTTCGTCTTGAATCGTCTTCCACAAATCCGCTTTTTCGAAGCCGCGGCGCCATGAGGCCATTCCAGCCAGATCGTATTTTTTGACGAGCGCGATTCTCGCTTTGACCGAAGTTTCGTCTTCAAGCCAGATCCGCATCAGCTTGTCTCCTTCTTTATACTCCACGTAGTTTTGCCCCGCTTCGGGCAGGAAGACCGGCGTCAGCTTCTTGTCTTTGATAATGGCTTGGGCTTGATCCATCGACAGCGTCTTCGACTTCGCTTCGGTTTTGCCTTTTTTGACTTCTTCCGTCCACAGGCGCGTGTAGAAAGGAACGCCAAGAACGAGCTTGGATGCCGGCACTTTCTCTTCGTTCAATAATTGAACAAGCGATTTTTCCGCCCATGGCAGGGAGGAGACGGAGCCGGATTTGGGACTTGTCGCCCAATATTCATCATAAGCCATCAGCATCATGTAATCCACTGTCTCCGCAAGCGCCGGCCTATCATAAAATAAGGACCACATTTCGTTCGTCGATTTCGGCGTAACGTCAATCGATACGACGAGGCCCTGCTCATGCATGAGCGGCGTCATTTCCCGCACGAATTGAACCAGGTTCGCTTTATCTTTTACGCGCACGTTTTCAAAGTCGATATTAAAACCTTGCAATTTGTACGTTTGAGCAAAACCGAGAAGCTGCTTGATGATTTTCATGCGCAAATCGTACGTCGCAAGCGCTTGGGAAGTCCGGTCTGGCTCGAAGCCGTTGCTGAAAAGCGCCCATACCTGATAACCGCGGTCCTGGGCCCATTTGACATAGGCAGCATCAGCGGAGTTGCTCACCCGCCCCTGATTGTCGGCTAAAGAAAACCAGGTCGGACTGATGACGTTAAGTCCGGGCATCTCGGGAATTTTGGCCGTGTCGGGATTTTTGGAAGTGACGTGTTCCCAGGTCATATTCAGCTTGCCGCCGAGCGGCTTGGCCGGCACAAAGGCCGCAGCGCCCTCGCCGACGGGAATCGTTTCCTCGCGGTCAAGCGCGATTTCGCTTTTGCGGACGAAGCCGATGGGACCGCTCTGCTGCTGAATTTTATACCAATCGTTGTCTTCGCCCAAAATCATAACCTGCTCGTCAAAAGCGGCGTTTGACAGAATAGGCGCCTTCACGGTCGGGCCCGCGCGGAGCGGTGTTCCCTTCGCATCGGTCAGTTTGCCCCACTGCAAACGATCCCCCTTCTTCAGCAGGATGACGGCGCCGGTCTGCTCTGATTCCCGAAGCTCGATAGGGTACAGCTCGCGCAGCGGTTCAATAGGCACATAGACGGTTTTATCTTTCTTTTCGACGGGGAAAGCGAGCGTGTACGGTTTTTCATTCATAAACGCCGAGAGCTGGCTCGTTTTGAAACGAAGCACTTTGTCCGCCGTCGTAATGATCACGGAATCGCTCTGCTCCTCGTACACGATCGACGGATCAATCCACTGCTGGATAAGCGCCAGCGGCAGCTTGAGCGTTTCCTTTTGGCCGATTGCGCTTGTCGGGAAAAATTGGCCTTGATAAAAAACCGGCTTGGCCAGTTCGTGATAATCGGTCTCCGCATGTTCGTTATTAGGGGCGTACTCTTTCCAGAGCCAAAATCCCGCACCTGAACCGAGCATCAAAAAAAGAATGAGGACTAAAAAAAACAAGCGTCTGGGCGACTTTCTGCGGCGAATGTGCGGCTCGGTTGGCAGTGGTTGCAAGTTGTCACGTCCTTTTAAAATTTGCAAAAGAAAAACGCGTTCTCCGCTTCTTATCGCAAGAAGGTTCAAACACGTTCATTATACAACAAAAACCGGAGCGAGCAGGAATTTTGCGCAAAGTTGTTAATGCTTGGTAACGCCGACGCAATCCGGACAAACCCCATATACCTCCAACCGGTGACCGCGCACTTGAAATCCTGTCTGGGCGGCTGCGGTCGTTTCAACGTCGTGAAGCGACGGGTATTCGAAATCGGTGATTTTGCCGCACACCTCGCAAAGCGCATGGTAATGATCTGTCATATCGGCGTCAAACCGACTGGAACTGTCCCCGTAAGTCAGCTCGCGGACGAGTCCCGCCTCAATAAAGACCTTCAGATTATTATAAACCGTAGCAACGCTCATATTAGGAAATTTGGATTCGAGTGCTTTATAAATGTCATCTGCAGTCGGATGAGTCATGGAATCCAGCAAAAAAGAAAGAATGGCGTGCCGCTGAGGGGTCATTCGAACACCGGTTGTTTTCAATTTGGCCAGAGCATGTTCCAATTGTACTGCCATGATACTCACCACCTGATGTGTAGTCATTTATGCTTCACACTTTATTGTACGTGTGTAAATGGACTTTTGTCAATGATGGCAGCGGATTCATGGTTATTCTCAGCAAACAATTACCTGCTTTTGCGGGATTCCAGCAAGAACATGCCCAGTCCGGCCACGATCAGGACGATCGAACCGAGATAGGAACCGAGGAGATCGAAAATTTGTTCGAACCACGGCGGTTTCGTGCTGATCAGGAAAAACAGGACGCCGGCCACAATGAGCAGCACCCCGAGGTTGCTGCCGCGCATCAGCTTTTGCAAAGGGTCCTGCGGCATATCCGCGAAATCTCCCAATTCCATTCGCCGGTTGACGTTGTCCGTAGATTGCAAAGCGTCAAACAAACTGTAGAAATAAATGACCGGCAAAATCAAGGCGAACAATGTCATCATCGGAACGCTTTCACGCCCCTGGGAATGGATCGAGACCATAATGACGATGTCCAGGATGATGAGCGCCATGATAAACAATCCGCGCTGCATCAAACCGAGGTACAGTTGTCCCGTTCCTGGAATGACGAAAGACAGAACCCCGGCAACCCATTTGCGCTTTTTGGGCGATTGATAATAAGGGGGCGTATAGGGCATGTTCGGAAAAGCGGACGATTCATGCGCGGCAAAAGGCTCTCTCAGCAGTTCCTCATGCCCCGGAAACTCCGGTATGCGATGATTGTTGTTGGGCATATTCATTTCAAATTCCTCCAATCTGCGCTTAAGTATCAGAATTGCAGCAAATGGGTAAGCTGCGCAATGTAAGCGGAAATCATGTTGATTCCCGTATCGATGCTCAATACTTTGTCGATGAGACCGGACTGGATAAACAGAACTGTGGCGGCGATAGCAATGAGACCGTTGACAGCCTGGCTTCTCCAATGCTGCTTGCCGGCGTCTGCCTGCCGCGAAGATCGTTCCGGAAGCGTAATAGCCCGCATCACCCGATCCGTAAAATCCGGAGACGTTTCCTCCAGCGGCATCTCGATTAAAAACTTATTCAGATACGGCTCGGACTTGGCCTCTTCCATCGGTTTCCGTCTCATCCGCATTCACCTCCAACCATTTTTCCTTGAGCATGGCCTTTCCCCGGTACAGCCTTGTTTCAATTGTTTTCACAGGCAAGCCTGTAGCCTCGGACATTTCCTGATAGGACAACTGCTTGTAGTGATACAGATACATGATCAGCCTGTATTTATCAGGCAGCTCGGACAACAGCTTCTGCATACGCTGCTGCTCGTCTTTCATGAGCGCGGCTTCCTCGGGCTGTTCCCTGGCGTCGCCCAGCCAGCCCTTCATTTTATCCAGAAGCGCTTCGTACGGCCTTCTCTTCTGCGACCGCCTGTAATCCGTGACGAGATTGACCGTCATCCGGTACAGCCACGTCGTAAATTTGGCGTCGCCGCGAAAATAGGAAAGGGAACGGTACAGCTTGACGAACACTTCCTGGGTCAAGTCTTCGGCAGTTTCCCGATGCTCTACCATCCGGTAGACGAGCGAATAAATGTAGTTCTTATGCCGCTCCACCACAATGCGGTAAGCTTCGGAATGACCTTGACGGATCCGGTCGATAAGCTGTTCATCCGTCAAATTGTCCATGCCCGACCTCTCCCTTCCTGTTCGTACTTTATGCTTAGACGCTCGCCCCCCGAAGAACCCTTCAATTAAACTTTACTTTTTTCAACGTTTACTTCTTCAACGCCCGAAAGATTGTTAATCTGTTCCAAAATCGAGACGATCACGGCAGGCTTCGGCACCGTCACGTAAAAGGTGATCCGAACCATTTTTCTCTCCCCATCGTGCTTATAATCCTCCATACCGACTTTGCGGATGTCCACCTTCAACTCGCCGAGCAGGGTTGTAACGATGCCGAGAATTCCCGGTTGGTCGACGGCAACGATGTTGATAATGCGCAGCTTTTTGCCGCTGAAATACCGCAGTTCCAATTTATTAAGGATCCACAAGCTGACCAAAACCATAAGGCAGGCGAGGACGGCCGGATAATAAAAGCCCGCGCCTACGGCAAGCCCGATTCCCGCCACCACCCAAAGCGAAGCGGCCGTCGTCAAGCCCGTGATGGATCTGCCGTTGAACATAATCGTGCCCGCGCCCAAAAAGCCGATGCCGCTGATGACCTGGGCCGCCAGACGGGAAGGATCGATCCGAACGTTCACTTCGTTCACGAAGGCACTGAAGCCGTACATCGATAACAGCATCACCAGAGCCGAACCTACGCATACCAAAATATGAGTCCGCAGCCCCGCGGCATGACTGCTGACTTCCCGTTCAAAGCCGATCAGCCCTCCTAAAAGGAGAGCCAAAAACAGCCGGATCGTAACATGCAGCTGATCGATAACCCAAGGATTCATGTTGAAATCGCTCCCTTTACGCAGTGATAACATATTGTATCGCGCTCCGCTTCGATAAGAACCTGCTTTTGATGAAAAAATCAACTCGAAGCAGGGCGTTCGAATGTCGTTAGCGCAATACCGGGGCCGACCGTAAGCGTTCTCCTTGGGGAAAAGCCGAAGCTTTCGTACAGCCGCACCGCCGGATAATTCGCCGACCCGGTCGAGACGACAAACCGGGAAGCCCCGTCCCGCTCCTGATCGGCGAGCACGAACCGCAGCAGGCTCGCGGCGATCCCCCGGCGAAAATAGTCCGGATGCACCATCATCCGGCAAATCGTCACGACCGTTCCCTCGCAGCTGTACGAGATTGCGCCAGCCAGCCTGCTTGCTCCGGCCTCTTCCGTATAATAGCCGAGGAAAGTTTCCTCCGCCGCCCGGATCGAAGCTATGCCGTCCTTGAGCGGAGGAATGTCCTCGAAGCCGATTAATTGCGCTTCCACGCGATAGGAAGCCGTTTGCAGCGACAACAGCTGCAAAATCTCCTCATTCGTGTCCAAAGGAAGCTGCTTGATGGTCATAGTGCCGCCACCCTCCCCGATTGAAAAAAAGTGGTGCCCTTGTTGCGGGATCACCACTTTCTGTTTTTATTATTTGCCGTTCAGGCACTCGACGATTAATTTGTTGACGAGCCCCGGGTTGGCTTTGCCCTTCGTTTCTTTCATCACTTGTCCGACCAGGAAGCCTACCGCCTTCTCTTTGCCGGCCTTGAAATCGGCGACAGACTGCGGATTGTTGTTCACGACCTGCTCGACAACCGCCTTGATCGCGCCTTCGTCGCTAATTTGCACGAGCCCTTGCTCCTCAACGATCTTCTGCGGATCTTTACCGGTTTCGATCAGCTCCTTGAACACGGTTTTGGCGATTTTGCTGGAGATCGTGCCTTTTTCGATCAGGCCGATCATCTCGCCCAGTCCTTTGCCGGTAATTTTCACATCACCCAGTTCAAGGTTGCCCGCATTCAAATATCCGAGCAGATCGCCCATGATCCAGTTCGAGACAGCTTTGGCGTCCTTGGTGTACTGCAGGCTCTCTTCAAAGAAGTCGGCCAGCTTCATCGAGGCGGTGATGACTTCGGCGTCGTAGCCCGGAAGCCCGTGCTCGCTCGCATACCGCGCCTTGCGCGCGTCCGGCAGCTCCGGAATCGAAGCTTTGACAGCGGCCTTCCACGCATCGTCGATGTACAGGCTGACCAGATCCGGGTCCGGGAAGTAGCGGTAGTCGTGCGCCTGCTCTTTGCCGCGCATCGTCAAGGTTTTGCCCTGCGCGTCGTCCCAGCGGCGCGTTTCCTGTACGACTTCGCCGCCGCTGCGGAGAATGTCCGCCTGGCGGTATTCTTCGTACTCGAGGCCTCTCTGCACGCCGCGGAACGAGTTCATGTTCTTCAATTCGGCTCTCGTGCCGAATTTCTCCTGCCCGAACGGACGCAAGCTGATGTTGGCGTCGCAGCGCAGCGAGCCTTCCTCCATCTTGACGTCGGACACGTCGCAGTACAGCATGATCGCTTTCAGCTTCTCCAGGTAAGCGCGCGCTTCTTCCGGCGAGCGCAGGTCCGGCTCGGAGACAATCTCGATCAGCGGAGTGCCGACGCGGTTGAAGTCGACGAGCGAGGCGTAGCCGCCGTCCACGTGCGTCAGCTTGCCGGCGTCTTCTTCCAGATGGACGCGGGTGATGCCGATCCGTTTGGCGACGCCGTCCACTTCGATATCAATCCAGCCGTGCTCGCCGATAGGCTGATCATACTGGGAGATTTGGTAAGCTTTGGGCGAATCCGGGTAAAAGTAATTTTTACGGTCGAACTTGCTGTTCGTCGCAATCGTACAGTTCAGCGCCATCGCCGCTTTCATCGCGTACTCCACCGCCTGGCGGTTCAACACAGGCAGCACGCCTGGATGACCTAGACAGACGGGACATGTATTCGTGTTCGGAGGCGCACCGAATGAAGTCGCGCAGCTGCAAAATATTTTGGATGCGGTGTGAAGCTCCACATGGACTTCCAGACCGATCACGGTTTCAAATTGGGTATCCGTCGTTGCCGTCAAAATGAATATGCCTCCTTTGGACTTGATTAGCCGCCATTATAGCTGCGGACGCTGTTTGTGGTGGTCGGTGTTCTGCTCGTAGGCATGAGCCGCGCGCAGTACCGTCGACTCGTCAAGCGCTTTGCCGATAATCTGCAGCCCGACCGGAAGTCCGTTCACGAAGCCGCAGGGCACGCTGACCGCCGGAACGCCTGCGAGGTTGACCGGAATCGTCAAAATATCGTTCAGGTACATCGTCAGCGGATCTTCCACCTGATCGCCGATTTTGAAAGCCGGCGTCGGAGCCGTCGGGCCGACGATGACGTCATATTTTTCAAACACCCGATCGAAGTCCTGCTTGATCAGGGTGCGCACTTTTTGCGCTTTCAGGTAGTAAGCGTCGTAGTAGCCGGAGCTCAGCGCGTAGGTGCCCAGCATGATGCGGCGCTTGACTTCGGGGCCGAAGCCTTCGCTGCGGGACATGTGGTACACGTCGAGCAGGCTCTGCGCGTTGTCGGAACGGACGCCGTAGCGAACGCCGTCAAAGCGGGCCAGGTTCGAGGAAGCCTCGGACGAAGCGAGCAGATAGTAAGTGGCGACGGCATGTTCGGAATGCGGCATGTCGACCTCTTCCCAGACGGCGCCGAGGCTTTCCAGCACTTTCAGCGCTTCGAGCACTTTTTCCTTCACGGCAGGGTCGATGCCTTTGCCCATATATTCTTTCGGCACGCCGATGCGCAAGCCTTTGATATCGCCTGTCAAGGCGCTCACGTAGTCGGGAATGTCCGTTTTGGCGGAAGTGGAATCCTTCGGATCGTGCCCGGCAATAGCTTGCAGCAAGTAGGCGGAATCTTCCACGTTCTTGGTCAGCGGTCCGATCTGGTCGAGCGAGGACGCGAATGCGACCAGCCCGTAACGGGACACGAGGCCGTATGTAGGCTTCAAACCGACGATGCCGCAGTAGGCGGCCGGCTGGCGGATCGATCCGCCGGTGTCCGAACCGAGCGCAAAATATACTTCGCCGGCGGCAACAGCAGCGGCCGAGCCTCCGCTGGAGCCGCCCGGTACGTGCGCTGTGTTCCACGGGTTATAGGTCGGATGAAACGCGGAGTTCTCGTTGGAGCCGCCCATCGCGAATTCATCCATGTTCAGCTTGCCTATGGTGACGGTCTGCGCCTCTTTCAGCTTGCGTACAACCGTTGCGTCGTAAATCGGGTTGTAGTTGGATAAAAATTTGCTGGCGCAGGTCGTCTTGAGACCTTCCGTCACGATATTATCCTTGAGGCCGATCGGCAGCCCGAATAAAATCCCTCTTGCGCCGCCGCCAGCGAGCTGCTCGTCCAATTGCTCTGCAGCCGCCCGGGCGTTCTCTTCATCCAGCGTCAGGAACGCCTGGATTTTCGCATCCGCTTCCCGGATTCTCTTATACGATTGATCCACAAGATCGGATACTTTCAGTTCCTTGCCGTGCAGCTTATTGTGGATTTGTTGTAAGGTAAGATCAAACAAAGACAACGACAGGCACTCCCTTCCTTAATATACGTTTTCCTACTCCAATACGGCCGGAACTTTGAACTGGCCGTCTTCTTCGTCCGGCGCGTTCAACAGCACCTTCTCGATCGGCAGCGAAGGCTGTGTCACATCCTCGCGCATCACGTTCACAAGCGGCATCGCATGGCTCGTCGGAGCCACATCATCCGTATTCAGCTCATTCAGCTGCTCGGCATATTTCAAAATCGCATTCAGCTGCCCTGTGAACTGTTCCATCTCATTGTCCGTGAGATCCAGTCTGGCCAGCTTGGCAACGTGCTCGACATCTGATTTTGTAATGCTCACAATAGTCCACCCCTTTACCTTTGTTGCATATAGTCATTCTTTTCATTATAGCCCAACCATCCCCCAAAAGTGAAGCGAGCCTTTGGTCCGTCTTTGCGCCGTCTTTGTGCGGCCTTTGCGCCGGGGCGCAGCAAAAGCCGCAAGCCGTACCGGCGGACGCTTGGCGCAGTCTGCCGATACGGATTTGCGGCTTGCTTCTTAAAGGTTACTGGATAAAGCCCGAATCCATCGCCTTCGCTTTTTCATTCAACACATAATATTTCAGCTTGGCGGCAGCTAGCGCAGTTTCGTTCTGGTGAACCTTAAGCATGAATTTATCGAGATCATGCCTGGAAATGACGCCCGCCGCGTAGCGGAAGCGAACCTTTTGCAAATCCGCCTGAATGTCGCTCAAATTGCGCTGCTCCGTCAGGCAGGCCTGGTAAGCGTTGCGGGCGTCGTTATAGGTCGCTTCGATTTTTTTGGTCAGCTCAAGCTTCGTTTGCGCGTTCTTTTGACCGGCGATGCCCTCATTCGCCATCAGGTATTGGCCGCCGTACGTGTTTTGCGTAACCGTATTGCCAGTTTCCCACACCGCTTCATCGATATTGTTTCCGGCCATTTTCATCTGGTAGGAGCCTTTCAGCAATGTCAGCGTGTCCGTCTCGACGACCGGCTGCGGGGTGATCGGCGCGATATCCTGAATAACCTGATCGGGGTTATAGGCGATGCCGATATCCGTGCACAGCTGAACGAGAGCAAGTCGGTAATTGTTCGTCAGCAGAACGATGTCGTCCTTCTGTTTGGCGAGCACCTTTTGCGCCGTCTGGACGTCGTCGGCCGAGGCCAGCCCCTGCTGCCGGAACATGACCGCTTTCTGCACGTCCTTCTCGATCACGGCCTGGTACTCGCGCATCAGCTCAAGCTGCTTCTTCTGGCCGAGCAATTGCGCGTACTGCGCGATCATTTGCAGCCGGATGCCGGCCTCGGCCTCATCGCTTTGCAGCAGCGAATTGCGCTGGTCGGTGCCGAGCTGATGGGCGGCCGAACGCATCTGCGCCCGCTGCGAGCTGATGATCGTGTTCATCCCGCCGGCAAGCGCCCCCATGCCCTGAAGCATTTGGTTCATGGCCGAATTTTGCACGATCGTCCACTGCAGATCGACCGGGTCTTTAATCGCCGGCATGCCCGGCGTGTTCGCGATCTCCGCCGCTGTGGCGGGCAGGTGCCCGGGCGTGAACGACGGGCCGGCCATCTGGTCCATCTGGGCCTCCAAATCCCCCTTCTTGGTGCCCTGAGCCGAATATTTCAGCGCCAGCAGAGTCAGATTATGCGAGTCTTTCAGCGCTTTGTCCAACACATAATTCAAATCCAACGAAGCTGCGGTGTCCAGCGTTTCCGGGTACACATATACGTTCTGCACAGGGTCCTCGACCGTCGTCGTGACCGTCGTATCCGCGTAAGCGGCCGGCTGCAGTCCCGCAGCAAGGAGAAGTGCCGAAGATAGCACGATGATCGTTTTTTTCATGATGTTCGCATCCTTTCGAAAAGGTTTCAGGCTGTCAGATTCGATCCTTGCGGCAGCGCAGGCTTGCCGCCCGCAGCGGCTTGCGACGTCTTTTTGCCGGAAAATACGACAAACCGCGTCAGCAGCATCGCGATGAAATAAGTGAGCGTTCCGGTCAGCACCAGGGCGACGCAGTCCCGCCAAATGGCGGCGAAATCGTTCCCTTTGACGAAAATGTTTCTGACGCCGTCCAAAAAGTAAGTGAGCGGCAGCATATACCCGACGATCTGAAGCGCCCTCGGCATCGCTTCGAACGGCCAGGTGAAGCCGGAAAGCATGAATGACGGCACCGCGATCAGCATCGCCGTCTGGGTGGAGCCGAGCTGATTGCCCGAAAACAGGCTGATCAGATAACCGATGCCGCTGACGGCGAAAGTAAAGCTGAGTATGATGGCAAGCCCGGCCGGCAGGCTGCCGAACAGCGGGGCTTCGAACACGTACAGCGCGACGACGAAAGCAACGGCGGTATTAAACAGGTTGATGAGAAAATACGGCGCCGTCTTGGCGTAAGCGATCCGCCACGGATTAAACTTCCACTCGGCGAACCTGTGCCAGGTCCCGCTGTCTTTATCCCTTGTGATCGTCAGAGCGATGCCAAGAAACAATACCTGCTGCAAAATCGCGCCCATCAAGCCGTAAAGCATGAAGTCGCTATAATTAAACGTCGAGTTGTACAAAATGCGGTAGCGGTACGGGATCGGCGACAGGGTGTTCAGCACCTGCTCGCTTTGCAGCCCTTGCTGGAGCTGCAGCTTTTTCGCCGAATATCCCATGCTGAACGTCGTGATCACCTCGTTCGCGCCTTTGGTTGCGGCATTCGAGATCATCATGTTGCTGCCGTCGATCAAGGTCAGCAAAGGCAGCGTCTCCCCGTGCTTCAACTTCGCTTCGAAATTCGAAGGTATGACAAGCCCGACCTTCGCTTCGCCCGATGCCAGCGCCCGCTTCACCTCGTCCTCGGAGTGATATTCCTTCGTAATCCGGAACGATTCGCTCTGCTCGAACGCCTGAATAATTTGGCGGCTGAGCGGGCTTTGATCCTCGTCGATGACGACGGTGGCCATCTCCGTAACTTTGTGGTGCATATAAATCGATCCGAAAAGCAGCGTGTACATAATCGGAACGATGAACAAAATGGCGAACAGACGGCGGTCTTTCACGATGTGCGTCCATTCTTCCGCAATAATTCGGCCGACCCGCAGATTCATGCGCTCATCACCCTTCCGATTTGCCGTTCCACACGAGCGTCATGCCCGTTGCGGCGCTGTCCGGCAGGCTGCTCAGCTCCACCTTGACGCCGAACGAACGGATATCCGTTTCGCCTGCGCTCTGGGTCGCTTTTTTCACGGCAAAATCGGGTGCGGCGGCCACGGAAGTGACGGCGCCCTCGATTTTCTCGCCTGTCGCCAGCAGCGTCATGCTGATTTTGTCGCCTGCTTTTAGGCCCGCGACGGCGGTTTCCGGCATGTAGAACTTAACCCAGCGCTGCTCCGCCGCTTCCAGCGAAAACACCGGAAAGCCCGAGCCGACCAGCTCGCCGACCTGTGCGGACTGGGATAAAATGATGCCGTCGCCCGGCGCAAGCAGCTCGGTATAGCTCAAATACGTCTCGGCTTCCTGCTGCGCCGCCTTCGCCTGCTGCTCCCCGGACTGCGCGGATTTGACCGCGCCCTGAGCCTGCCGCACAGCCGCTTCGGCGGCTGTCACGTCGCCCTGCCTCACCTGCACCGTCTCGCGGTTCGCCTCGGCAAGCCCGAGCGCCGCCTTCGCCTGCTCAAGAAGCGCTTCGGCTCCCCGCACCTCTTCCTCGCGCGGGCCCTCGCTGGCCATGTTGAGCTGCTGCTCGGCCAGGTCGCGCTTCGTCTTCGCTTCCTGGTAACTCACCTTCACTTTGTCGACGTCGGCTTTGGCGACAAGGCCTTGCGCAAGCATTGCGTTCATCCGGTCCAGATTTTGCTCGGCGAGGGTGAATACCTCTTGCGCCGCCTTGTACTGAATCTCGGCCTGCTTCTTCTCTTCCGGGCGCGCGCCGTTATGCAGCGCGTCCACCTTCGCCTGCGCCGCATCGACCGCCGCCTTCGCCTGGGCGACCTGCTGCTCGGCTGTATCGGCCGTCACGGCGACGCCGGCAATGCCCTGCTGCTTCTTCGCTTCCGCCGTAGCCGCAGCCCCTTGCGCTTCGGCGATTTTACCCTGGGCCAGCGAGACGGCCGCCTTGGCCTGGTCCACCTTCGCGGCGATTTCGCCGCTCTGCAGGCGCGCCAGCACCTGGCCTTTCTTGACGGTTTCTCCTTCTTTCACGAGAACCTCCGTAATGCGTCCGCCCACTTTGAAGCTGGCGCTAATTTCATTCGCTTCTATATAAGCAGTCGGACGGGCCTGATTCGCCGGATCGGTCTGGCTGACCGCCTGCCTGGATGTCAACAGAAATACGCTTGCGCCGATGACGAGCGCCATCACCGAATAAACCATGGGTCGAATAAATCGCATAAAAAACCCCTCCGTCATAGTTGAAGTAAACAAGTGAAAGTGGTTAGGAAGCAGTCAAGCCGTTCATGATATACAGATTCAGCATTTCGGAAATTTTGTCGTCGGTGAGCGGCGGATTGTGCTTTTCCCAATCAAACACCAGCGCGACATACATTTTGAAAATGACGAATGCGGTAATTTTCGGATCGCACGGCTTCATCGTGCCGCCGGCAATCGCCCGCTCGATTTGCCGGGTCATGAAATCGATCACTTCCGTTTCGACGCTCGCCAGAGCTTGCTGCGCCACCTGATTGCCGTACTGCTGAACCTCGTGGGACAGCTGAATCAGCAGCTCGTGCTCCTTGCGAAACAGGAGGATGCCATAGATCGCGCCGTGAATCCGTTCGGAGGTCGTCTTCCCTTCTTCGAACGACTTCTCGGCGACTGCTTTCATCTCCGCTATCAACGACATGACGATTTCATGAAGCAGCACTTCTTTATTTTCAAAATACGTGTAGATGGTCGCCTTGCCCACCCCGGCAATTTTGGCGATCTGATCCATCGTCGTTCCTTTATAGCCGAACAGCGAAAAAGATTTTTTGGCCGATTCCATAATCATCAATTGTTTGGCATCCATCATTCGCACCTCAGAACTAAAATACTAATTTAGTTTTATGTTCGATTTCTAATTTACCATGCCTTTCCGATTTTATCAACAGAAAAAAACCTGACCCCTGTTCAAGCTCCAGGGGCCAGGTTTTCCGGCGTCGATACCCACTTAGATCCACGCTTTCAAGCTGACTTGCTTAATGAAGTCTTCCCGCGACTGCACGTCCTTGCCGCTCTCGACCTGCACGTCCGCCGCATCGCCGTTCATAATTTTGCGGAACAGCTCGGCATTCTTCGTCGCCAGGGCAAAATCGATCAGCGTCTCCTTCTCGATACGCTCCGCTTCCTGCTGCAGCAGCACCTCTTCCAGTTCGATGTCCGCAGCCGGCACATAATAATGCTTGTTCTCCTTCGGGATGCGAATCACGTAATCGAACACGTTATCCGCATTCCGGTCGTATGCAATAATATATCCGTATTGCCCGACAGGCAGGTTTTGCTCCAAACTATCGGCAATGACAATAATTTTTTCACCTAGACGAAGCATTGGAATCCCCCCAACCGCATGAAGCCGACCATGTAAATGTCGAATCTCTCAAATATATGTATCTACGAATATCGTACTAAAAAAAACAGAGAGTGTCCAATGGCATACTCCCTTTTTCATTCGCTCCCGGATGAAATTTCGTAGTCGGATGAAGTTCTTGGTATAATGGTTACCATGTATCCCCTATCATTACTCTGAAAAGGAGTCCTTGCATGAGTTCAGACAGTCCCAAAGCGCCGCGTCCTTCGTTAACGGAAGGGCCGATCGGCAAAACGCTGATTTTATTTTCACTGCCCATTTTGCTCGGAAATGTGCTGCAAACGCTGAACGGATCGATCAATTCCATCTGGATCGGCAATTTTCTCGGCGAGCAGGCACTTGCGGCAACCTCCAACGCAAACATCATTATGTTCTTTTTAATCAGCGCCATATTCGGCATCGCCATGGCCGCGGTCATTTTGATCGGGCAAAATCTGGGGGCCAAAAAGGTCGAGGAAGCGAAAAAAGTCGTCGGAACAAGCTCCGTATTTTTCTTTATTCTTTCGATTGTTGTCGCCCTGATCGGGCTTATTTTTAGCCCAGTTATTCTCGATTGGATGAACACGCCCGCGGATGTGAAGGATCTCGCCGTGCCGTATACGCGCATCATGTTCGCCGGCGTGCCGTTCATGTTCGGCTTCAACCTGATTATGGCCGTTCTGCGCGGATCGGGGAACGCCAAAACCCCTTTTTACTTCCTGCTGTTGTCCGCATTCCTCGACGTCCTGCTGAACCCGCTGCTGATAAAAGGGATCGGACCTTTTCCGGAGCTCGGCATATCCGGGTCGGCGGTCGCCACCTTTTTCGCGCAGCTGCTGAGCTTCGTCCTGCTTCTGCTTTATTTGTACCGGACGAAATATTTTTTGCGCATTACGAGAAACGACACGCACATGCTGAGAATGGACTGGACGATCATCCGGGTGCTCATTCAAAAGGGGCTGCCGATGGGCTTGAATATGGTCGTCGTGTCGCTCAGCAACTTGATTCTGATTCATCTCGTCAACTCCTACGGATCGGAAGCGGCCGCCGCCTTCGGCGTAGCTATGCAAATATCGAGCTATGTGCAGATGCCGGCGATGGCGATCGGCGGAGCGGTTACCTCCATGGCCGCGCAGAACATCGGAGCCGGCAAATGGGACCGCGTATCGCGGATTACCTGGATAGGCGTAGGAACCAACATCGTGCTCACGGGCGTGCTTGTCGGCCTGCTCCATCTGTTTAACCGCCAGGCGGTCGGGCTGTTCCTGCCGATGGAAGGCAAAGCGATCGAGCTCGGCGTGCACATCAATAACATTACGCTATGGTCCTTCATCATCTTCGGCATCTTCAACGTCGTAGCCGGAGTCGTCCGGTCCGCCGGGGCCGTCGTCTTCCCGCTGGTCGTCGCCTTTATCGCCTTGCTGCTGATCCGCAATCCGCTGGCCGTGTTCCTTGGGCATACGTACGGATTCGACGCCATCTGGTGGAGCTTCCCCATCGGCTTTATCGTCGCCGTCGTCCTGAATGTGCTCTACTATCGATTCGGCAAGTGGAAAAATACCAAAATGATGGGCAGCGTGAAGCCTGCATCCTGAAAAAAATAAAACGTCGAGCCGGATTTCATTTTCCGGTTTCGACGTTTTTTTTGCGGCGAATCAGCCTTTGACCGAACCCACCAGCATGCCCTGGTTGAAATATTTTTGCAGGAACGGGTAAATAAGCAGCATCGGCAGCGCCGTCAGCACGACGCCGGCCATGCGGACGCCGGGGCTGTATTCGAAACTGCCCATCGCGGCGATCGTTTCGTCGGGCTGGTTCAGCATTTGCCGCAGAAATACCTGCAAAGGCCATTTGTCCTGATCGCTCAAGTACAGCACGGCATTGAAATATGTGTTCCAATGCTCCACGGCGTAAAACAGCGTAATCGTGACGATGACCGGCATCGAGAGCGGGATCATGATGCTCCACAGCAGCCTGAACTCGTGGCACCCGTCCATTCGCGCCGATTCCTCCACCTCCGCGGGAACGCCCGTAAAAAAAGTGCGCATCACGATCAGGTTGAAAGGCGCGATCGCCACGGTCAGGAACAGCGCCCACATGGAGTTCAGCAGGTGCAAATTTTTCACCACAAGGTAGAGCGGAATCATGCCTCCGTTAAACAGCATGGAAAATACGATCATCAGGTTCATCCATTTTCGGCCTTTGAGCCACGACTTGGACAGCCCGTAAGCCATCAGCGTCGTGAATACCATATTGAGCAAAGTGCCGGCGCCCGTAATATAGAGCGAATTCAAGAACGATTTCATAAAAGCTGGGTTCATGAACAAATAGCCGTAGGAGTTGATCGTCCATTCGCCGGGGATCAGAAAGAAACCCCTGGTCTGAATTTCATGCTTGCTGGCGAAGGAAGTCAGAAACACGTACACGAGCGGGAACAAAATGCACAGCACGAATAAAACAAGCAGCCCGTAGACGATCGTATGAAACACCCAATCGCTGCCTCTGGCGTCATGACGGCGCATGCTAGTACACCCCTTCCTCACCGAATTGTTTGGCGATGCGGTTCACGATGACGACGAGCGCGAAGCCGATCACCGATTTGAACAAACCGACAGCCGTCGGATAGCTGAAATCGCCCTGCAAAATACCGTTCCGGTACATATAGGTGTCGAAAATTTCCGACACTTCCATGTTCGCCGGATTTTGCATCAATAAAATGTGCTCAAAGCTTAGATCGAGCACGTAGCCGATGCGGAGAATAAACAGGACGATAATGGTCGTCCGCAGCGCAGGCAGCGAGACATGCCACATTTGCCTCCAGCGTCCGGCCCCGTCCATCACCGCCGCTTCGTACAGCGTCGGATCGACGGTCGCCAGGGCGGCAAAGAAAATGATCGCCGACCAGCCCGCTTCTTTCCACACGCTTTGCAAATTGTAGAGAAAGCGGAAATAGCCCGGATCGGTGAGCAGTTCCAGCCGGGGGTAGCCCAGCTTGACCAGAAGCTGATTGATCCCGCCGTCCTGCGTAGCGAATAGCAGCACCGTAACGCTGACGACGATGACCCAGGACATGAAGTGCGGGATGTTGATGATCGTCTGCACCGCTTGGCGGAACCACGATTTGCGGACTTCATTCAGCAGCAGCGCAATGATGATCGGTGCGGGAAAAAACAAGATTAGGTTCAATCCGCTCAAATACAACGAATTGGAAAACAGCGTCCAAAAATCCGGATCGTGAAACAATTTGGCAAAATGGGCGAAGCCCACCCAATCGCTCCCGAAAAATCCGCCAAACGGATCGTATTCTTTAAAGGCGAGCAGTACGCCGAACATCGGCGCATACTTGAAAATCATAAAATATAAAAACCCCGGGATAATCATCGCATATAAAGGCAATCCCCGTTTCCAGGCGCCCGCCGATACGCTTTTCCCAAGTCCGGGCGAAGCGGCGACTATCGTATTAGCGCTTGTCTCCACTATTTTTCCCATGCTGCTTCCTCCGTATATGGGCTGCCGTTACTTTTTATACTCCGCATTGACTTCCTCGATCATTTTGTCGCCGCCGTTTTTCTTCCAATCCGCGATAGCGTCATCGATCGAATCTACGGAAGCTTTGCCGATAATGATCCTCGTCATCGCTTCGATCATTTTTTTGTCCAGCGTCTGCCCCGACTTGTTCATCGTCTCCGAAGAAATGCCCGCTCCCTTGTTCGGATTGCGGTATTTGGCGTTCAGCTCGAACCAGGGCTCCATCTTCTTGCGCACTTCCTCGCTATCCCACAGGCGGACCGAAATATACGGATCGAAGCGGCGGATCAGCCAGAAGGAAAGCAGATACGCTCTGTCTGTGTCGAAGGCCGGGAGCTTCTCGTACTTGCCGTCGGCGGTTTTCTTGTAATGAATGCCTTCCACGCCGTTTTTAATAAGCGTGAAGCCTTCGTCGGAGAGCATGTAATCGAACATCTCCAAGAGGCGTTCCTGTTTCTTTTTATCGATCTTGGCATTGATCACAATTTTGTTCAGCGGCACTGACGTCGTCGTGCCCTGCAGGCCTGTCGGGCCTTTGGGCGGCGTCAGCTGCACCACTTCGGCGTCCGGGGAAATCTTTTTAATGGAAGGAACCGCCTGGCTGTAGACGGTGGTCGGCAGCACGTGCCCGATCCCCAGCTTGCCGGACTCGAACTTGAAGTCGGGATCTTTGATTTTGTTGACGGCAAAATCTTTATCGAGCACGTCCTCCTCGTACGCCTTGCGCAAATACGCCAGCAAGCCTTTCAGCTCGGCCGATTGCGTCTGCCACGGCACGAGCGCGCCGTTCGCCTCTTTCCAGCCGTTGGCGACGCCGAACGCAGCTTTCAACTGATCCATAAACACGTCGGTCGTAAACGTTTGCATGCTGAAAGACAGTCCGACCGTGTCCGCTTGGCCGTTGCCGTCCGGGTCCTGCTTGGCGAAAGCTTTGGCCACCTCGTACAATTCGTCCACGGTCGTCGGCATTTTAAGGTGCAGCTTGTCCAGCCAATCTTTGCGGATCGCCATGGAATCGCGGGTTTCGGCGACATAGTAGGGCAGCCCGTAAGCTTTGCCTTTCGGATTCTCCACTTTGATCGCTTCGTCGCTCAAATATTTTTTCAAATTCGGGTATTTGTCCAGCACCGGGGCTATATCCAGAAAAATGCCCTTATCGCGCCATTTGAGAAAATCGTCGCCGGCAATCATGAACGCATCGGGAAAATCGTTGGAAGCGGCCAGCACGCCCAGCTTTTCCTTGTAGTTGTCGGCAGGAATCCATGACATTTTCAAATCGATGTTCAGCTTCTTGCCGAGCTCGTCGAGCACCGAAAATTTCTCCGGCCAGCCTCCGCCCTCATAGCTGATCGTCATCACTTTGAGGTCGAGCTTCTCTTTTTTATCCCCCGCCGGAGCCGTCGAGGCCGCCGCTGTTGACGAAGGCGCTGTGGAATTGCCTGGCGCCGTATCCGCCTGCTTTTGCGAGCAGCCCGACAACACGGCGATGGACAGCATGACGGCCGCGGAACTTTTCAACATTTTCATGGATCTACCCCCATATATAAAATTATCCTTACAGCCACAACTATAGCGAGTCACGGGGGAAATAGCCTTACGTAATCTTTCGATTTCCGAACTTATTTTACGGTTCGAAAGGCTGAATATGAAACGGAATGCGGATCGAAACGACGGTTCCCCTGCTGTGGAAGGAGGTGAGCGCGATCCCGTACCTGCTTCCGTATTTGAGCACCAGCCTGGCGTGCACATTGGACAAGCCGAGGGAATGCGGCTGAACGTACGACTCGCCCGCATGTTCCGAAATGCGCCTCAAGTGCTCTTCCAGCTCATGCAAATCCGCCTCGTCAATGCCCATCCCGTTATCGGCGATTTCCAGCACCAAATCCCGCTCCTCCATGTAAGCGCTAACGAGAATGCAGCCTGTCCCGCCCTGGGACTCGACGGCATATTTCACCGCATTTTCCACAATCGGCTGCAAGGTCAGCTTAATAATCCGCCCCTGCAAAAACTTCTCGTTCACGTAAATTTTGCTTTGAAAATGCTTCGGAAACCGGATATGGATAATTTCCAAATATTTGCGCAGAATCGACAATTCCTCTTCCAGCGTCACCTCGAGGTCGGAGAACCGGGCCGTATAGCGGTATACGTCGGACAAGTTTTGCGCCATGCGCTCGATGACCGGCACCTGCTCCAGGTAAGCGATGCTTTTGATGATGCCCAGCGAATTGTAGAGGAGATGCGGATTGATTTGATTTTGCAGCGCTTTAATGAGCGCGTCCTTTTGCTGCAGCTGCATCTGGTACTCTTTCACCTTCAAAAGCGTGTTCGTCTCCATCAGCTCATTCAGCCTGTAAACCATGTTGTTGAAGCTGTGAAACAGCTGCTGGAATTCGTCCCGGCTTGGCGGCCCGTCGGAGCGCACGTCGAGCATTCCTTTGGCCACCTGGTTCATCAGCTTTTTCAAAGTCAGGATCGGCCGGATCAAGCGGTTCGACACGATCGGAACGGCAAGCAAAATGACCAGCGTAATGATCGCCAGCACGAGAAGCACCGAGGAGCGGGCTGCGCTCAGCCCTGCCGCCATTTCTTCGAAAGGTGCCATCGATACGGTCTCCCAGCCCGTCAAGCTCGAAGGATAATGGGCGATCAAATATTGTTTGCCTTGATACTGCCCGAGAAACATGTGCTGCCCTTCCGGCAGCGCCACCTCCTTCAAGGGAGTCCGGCTGACGGCCGCCCCGTTCCACGCATCCTCCGGGTAATAAATCACCTTTTGCCGGTCCGCCGATAAAATAAAAAACATGCCCGACTCGCCGAGCCTGGAGCTTTGAAAAGCCGCCTGCAGTTCGGCCAGCGAAATGTCGATGATCAAATTGCCGATTAATGTCAAGTTGACTTTATCGTAAACGGGAAGCCGGATGGACAGCACAGGCTGGCCGTTGGCCTCGTCGTAATGCGCTGCATGCGTTTCGAACACTTGCATTTTGTCCGTAAGCGGCAGGCCGTACCAGGGCTCCAGATCGTATTGCGGCGGCTTCCCCGTCGATTGGGACATCGAGATGACCGCCTTCCGGCCGGAGACGAGAAAAATGTTGCGGATTTCGGGATAATTCAAGGCCATGTACCGCCTCAATTCATGCTCCGCATCCTGATCGTCCAGATTGGTAGCGTTTCCAGAGACGAGCCACTTTTGTACGACATCGCTGCCCGCCAGGCTTTGGACGGATTGGGCGAAGCCCCGGAAATAAAAATCCAGATGATAGTTCAGCCTGACAATGGCTTCGTACGAAATGTTCTCGAACTGCTTCTTGGCTTCTTTGCCGTAATAATAATTGGAGAAAAGAACTACCAGCAGCAGCGAAATGACGCTGATTCCGTAAAAGACTAGCACCATGACCGCGCGGATCGACAGTTTCGGCAAGAGCGCTTTCATCATTACACACCCAGTTTTTTCCGGTATTCGGCCGGGGTCATCCCTACCAGCTCTTTGAACATCCGGTTGAAGTAAGGCATCGAATTGTAGCCGACCATGCCGGCGATCTCGTATATTTTCAAATCGGCCTCCTGCAGCAGCTGCTTCGCCTTTTCCATGCGCACCTCGTTCAAATAATGGAGGCAGGTTTTGCCGGTCACTTTTTTAAACAACGTGCTGAAGTAAGAAACGCTCAAATGCGCCATATCCGCAAGCCGGGCAAGCGAAAAGTCGTCATAGTAATTGGCCTTGATATGTTCGCATACCTTCAGCACCGCCGCATTCACATTGTGGTTGGCATACTCCGTGTAGCTCAAAATCCAGGCTTCCGCAAGCTCCCGAAAGTGCTTATGTACGCCCTTCTCCTCTTTTTCCGCAAAAGGAACGGCCGGCCGGGACGGCTGGATGCCCTGCAGCAGCTCGTTCATTTTAAACGACAGCAGCGACAGCGCGTTTTTGCCGATTCCCGGCTCGCGGGCTTTTAATCTTAGCAGACTCGCCACGAGACTTTGCGTCTCCTGGAGCTGCTTCTGCTGATTGAGCCCGGGAAATTGATCGATAAAGTGCTGAATTTTGAAAATGTACTCGCGGTATTCGGCCGTCTTCTCCAGACGAAGCAAGGAGCGCTGCAGCGCATCGTGCAGCTCTTGCTTGTCCACCGGCTTGAGGAGATACTCCGAGATACCGAAGCGCATCGCCTGTTTCGCATATTGAAAATTGTCGTAGCCGCTCAAAATGACGACCATGACCGGAAGCTGCTGCGCATAAATCTGCTCGCTGAGCCAGAGCCCGTTTTTCTTCGGCATCATAATATCGGTGACCACGATCCCCGGCCAGCTTTGCTGAATGAAATTCCACGCCTCCTCGCCGTTGTCCACAGCGCCAATAACCGTAAACCGGGGATTCAACTCCTCGATCATTTCCACGACGGCATCGCGAATCCATACTTCATCTTCCGCAACCAGCACTTCGAACAACCCGATCCCTCCCTTATGTCTGTATGGTGAAGCCTGTTATTGGGGCAGCTGCCAAAAAAAGCGGTCCTTGAAAAGAACGCCCGTCAAATATTGGATCGTGTGCGGGTCCAGCGTATCGTGCATCTCCTGCAAAATATGCTGCCGCCGATACATATCCGCGGACATGCGAATGCGGGCATGGTGATTGTCGGCATCAAGCAGCAGAATCCGCTCTTGTCGATCGCTATGCCACGGCAGCCACGGGGTCAGGCCGGACTGCTCTCCGTTCGGATCTCCGGTATGCAATAAATTGCCCAAATATGTCATCATGCGTTCCGACAATTCCATTCTTCCGGGCTTATTGCGAGGCGTGTAATAAGCTCCGGGATGCAGCCTGTTCAGCATGCCTTCTTCATGGCCGGTCCAAAAATCGACATCGGCTCCGTGCGAAGAACCGAACAGTTCCGGCAGCGGCGAAGCGACGACTTCGCTGTTCGCCCCCCAGGCAAACCGGAAAACATACACCGGAGGCGGAGCCGCGGACTCGTGAAGCGCCTCGGCGACAGCGTCGGCGTTAAAGCCCGCATACAGCTTGCTGCCGAAATTCTTGGCGTGAGTGTAAAGCGCAAGCTTGTGAGTGTCTTCCAGCAGCTTTCCGGTTTGGACATCGCTTATAAAATCCGGCTCGAAAAACAAAAATCCGGAAAACTCATCCAGCGTCGATCCGATGATCATCGGAACTCTACGGTATGATTCTTCCTTAAGCAGCTGAAATCCCGCTTCAGGGATGACATAGCCGTCCTTGAACAGATGCGGGAACCGGTTCATCCTGATTTGCCCCGGACCGACGAGCGGCAAAAACGCCTCGCCGCTCCGGCTTCTCAGATAGGCGGCGACATCCCGCGCATCGCTGCTGCGAAGCCACCGCTCGGCCTCCGCCGGCGAGTCCGCCCGCCCGTCCTGCAGAAGCAGCCGGCTCGCGACTTCGTCGGCAAACCGCTCGCCGAGCCCGGTTTCGGCCAGCGTCATGCCGCCGCTCAGGCATACGGCCTTCGCGTACAGGCCCGCCGCCAGCGGAGAAATCGTGAGCGCCATAATGTTCCGCGCACCCGCCGATTGGCCGGCCACCGTCACATTGCCGGGATCGCCGCCGAATGAACGAATATGGTCCTGCACCCAGCGCAGCGCCTGAATGATGTCCAGCAGCCCGTAATTGCCGGAATCGTCGAGCGGATCGCCCGTCGCCAAAGCTTTGCTGCGAAACCAGCCCATCGCGCCCAGGCGGTAATTGATCGACACAATGACACTGTCCGTACGCCGGCACAACACATCGCCTTTGAACTCTTCGCCCGAAGCATTCATGTTCCCGCCGCCGTGAACAAATACGAGAACGGGCAAATGCACGCGATCGTGGGCCGGTCTCCACAGATTGAGATACAAGCAGTCTTCGCTGCCGACGGCTGTCCCGTCCGGCCATTGCAGCTGAAGCGAACAGGATGCAAACCGCTTCGCCTCCCGCACGCCTTCCCAAGCGTCCGGCTGCTGCGGCGCCCGCCACCGCAGCTCGCCGACCGGCGGTTTGGCGTAAGGGATGCCCAGCCACCCCCATATCCCGCGCTCCGCGTCTTCCACACCTTCTACGATGCCGCTGCGCGTTGTTTGGCGGATGCCGTATTGAAAATTATAAGTATCCATAGACTCGCCCCCCTGTTAAAATATAGAAATGAATCCACTATAAACGGTTTTGAGCTGCACGTGGAGAATCAATCTTGCGAAAACATACTCTAATCTACTATATACACTACCATGCATTCGAAAGGGCTGTCGAAAAAAAGAGTATGCCGAACTCAATGAGCAAGATGACCAATACGCAAATGATTCTGCTGATCGGACTAATCTGCGCGGTCATGACCGGTTTCCGGTTATTGTGGATCGCCTTTCAGACAGTACCTGCGCATCCGCTTGCCGCACATGGCGTCCTGGATCTCCGGAGCATGAGCGCCGACGTCACCGCCCCCATTCCGCTGGAAGGCGAATGGGAGTTTTACCCGCAGCAATGGTTGATGCCCGGCGAGGGCGGCGGACCCGCACCGGCTGCGAATCCGACATACCTTCGCGTCCCGGGCAAATGGGACAGCGCGATCTCGTCCGGCGCCGGCGCACGCGGCTACGGAACGTACCGCCTGCTCGTCCGGACCCGCGATAACCGGGATACGCTGTACGGTATCCGGGTATTGGAAGAGGCCAGCGCCTCCGACATTTACGTGAACGGCCATTTGATCGGCGGCAACGGGCGGCCGGCCGCGTCGCAAGCACTGCACAAAGCCGGAAACGCGCCTTATTCCGTATATTTCACGGCGAACGGAAATACGATCGAGATCCTCATGCATGTATCCAATTACGAGTTCGCGCGCGGCGGAGGCCTCGTCGGTTCGGTGAAATTCGGCACGGCCGAAGCCATTCAGCGCCAATCGCTGTTCTACATCTCCACAAACATGATAGCCGCCATCGTTATGTTTCTGTACGGATTCTGCGCCTTCATCCTGTATTTGCTCCGCAACAGAGTCAGGGTGCTGCTATATTTTTCGCTGCTTCTGTTCAGCGGGGCAGGCACGATCATGACGAACTATGAGAAGCTGCTGCTGGCCGCAGTACCCTCCCTCAGTTTCGAATGGTCCATGAAGCTCCAGTATCTTTCTTATTGCGGCACGGCGCTGTCCGTCATTCTTTTTTTGAAGCATCTTTTTCCGGAGTACGGGAAAGCCGGATACATCTCCCGGTCCATTGCGGTATGCGGCGCAATCACGCTGCTCTGCTTGTTCGTTCCGGGCTCGTACGTGATCGCGATCCGACCGCTGTTCGTATTGCTGACCGCGGCATCGGCAATCATCGTTCCCGTCTTTTATATCCGCGAAGCCTGGAAAAGAAACGAAGGCTCCTTCTATATGCTGCTCGGAGCATGCGGTACCCTTTCCCATACGATATGGAGCGTAGTGGCCAACGTGGGATTGAACGAGACCGCTTATTACCCGTTCGACTTGATTGTTTCTTTCTTCAGCCTGGCCTTATTCTGGTCCGTCAAATTTTTCCGGGCCACCGCGGACACGAAACAGCTAGCGGAAGCGCTTCAGCAAACGGACCGCAACAAGGACGAGTTTCTCGCCGTTACTTCTCATGAACTGCGCAATCCGCTTCACGGAATGATCAATATTGCCCAGACCGTCATCGATACCGCCAAGCATTCGCTGGACGACAAGCATATCAAAGATTTGGAACTGCTCATCTCCGTCGGGCGGCGGATGTCTTTTCTGCTGAACGACCTTATGGACCTGGACCGCCTGAAAGCGAACGCCGTCCGGCTTGAAATCGCGAACACCCGCGTACAGCCGGTAGCCTCGGTCGTCCTGGACATGCTGCAATTTATGACCGAAGGCAAAAGCATTCGACTGGTAAATGAAATACCCGCCGGGTTCCCGGCCGTGAAAGCCGACGAAAACCGGCTGCAGCAAATTTTGTTCAATCTGATCCACAATGCGGTCAAATATACGCATGAAGGATCGATTTCGGTCAGCGCGGAGCTGCGGGGCGGAATGGCACATATCCATGTCCACGATACCGGGAGCGGCATGGACGAACAGATGCAGCGGAAAATTTTCCAGCCCTACGAGCGCGGCGACGCCAACTTTACGGATTCGGAAGGGGGCCTCGGTCTCGGATTAAGCATCTGTACCCGGCTAATTGAAATGCATGGCGGAACCTTGACGGTTCGCTCGCAGCCGGGTCTCGGCTCGGTATTTACGTTCACGCTGCCGCTGGCGGAAGCTGCCGATCAACCGGTCGCCTCCGATGACGAAGAGCTGCTTGCAGCTCATTCGGGCCGGGAAACCGCAGTTGCAGCCGCAGCCGCCGTATCGGTTCCCGCCAAAGAGCCTTTCTTTTTGCCGATCGGGCACATGTTTGGAAAATCGAGGATTTTGGTCGTAGACGACGATGCGGTCAACCTGAAAATTTTGCACAACCTGCTTTCCGCCGAGTCTTACGACGTCGTCACCGCGACGAGCGGCCGCGAAGCGTTGACGCTGCTGCATGCGGGCTACTGGGATCTCGTCATATCCGACGTGACGATGCCCCGCATGTCCGGCTACGAGCTGACCCGCGCTGTTCGCGAGCGCTTCTCCATCTCGGAGCTTCCGGTTCTGCTGCTCACCGCGAGAAATCGGCCGGAGGACGTGTCGATGGGCTTTTTATCCGGGGCCAACGATTACGTTACGAAACCGCTGGATGCGTTGGAGCTTAAATTCAGGGTCAGCACCTTGACGAACCTGAACCGCTCGTTCCGCGAACGCCTCAATCTGGAAGCCGCGTGGCTGCAAGCTCAGATCAAACCGCACTTTCTCTTTAACGCTTTGAACTCGATTGCCGCGCTCAGCGAATTCGATATGGCGCGCATGCGGGACCTGCTGGAAGCTTTCACCCGGTATTTGCGCGCAAGCTTCGACTTCCACAACCAGGACCAGCTCATTCCTCTGGAGCATGAATTGGAACATGTACGTTCCTATTTGTCCATTGAAAAAGAGCGGTTCGAGGACCGGCTCGAGATCGTTTGGGAGCTGAACGGAGGGCAGCATCTGCTGGTGCCGCCGCTATCGGTTCAACCTCTCGTAGAAAACGCCGTCCGCCACGGCATCATGGGCCACGCGAAAGGGGGAACCCTCTGGATACGGGTCATCGAGCAAGCGGACGGAACGGAAATTGCCGTATCGGACAACGGCGTTGGAATGACCGAGGAGCGACTGCAGGAGGTGCTGAACAGAACTACGGATGAACGCCAAGGGGTTGGCCTGTACAACCTGGATCGCCGCCTCAAGCAGTTGTTCGGCCAAAGCCTGAACGTCCGCAGCGAGTCGGGTCACGGCACCACTGTGACGATGTTCATCCCGGATCAGTCAACCGGGCGGGGGCGAGATTGACGTTTTCACATCTCAGATTCCAAAACGAGGTGTTCTAATATGAAAAGATCGATTAACAAAATGACGGAAATTTTCAGAAAAAATGCAGGATCGCCACAAAGTAAAGAGTTCACGAATAAGATAAAAAGCTTATTAGATCAATATAAGAGTCTTTTTGACGATGATTGCCCTTATGTGCTTAATGACAGATTATCCGAGAGACAAATCAAGCAGTTTGAAGCCTCGGCAAACGTTGTATTGCCTCAAGACTACAAAGATTTCTTACTAAACATCGGGGATGGTGGGAGATATGAAAGACAGTTCCCTTTGTCCTTATCGCATGCAAAAGAGTGTATGGAAACTTGTTTACGTAAGTCTGCCGGCTTTGAATACATGAGTCTGCCATTTAGTTTGGAAACCTGCAGCAAGCATTTTGATGATAACTTTAACGATGAAGATGACGATGTTACAGATGAAGAATACGAAAAGACAGTCACAGAGGCTCTGCAAGGCACAATCACTTTACATAACGACGGTTGCGGCTACTTTATAGTTCTGGTTGTATCAGGTGAATTGGCCGGAAAATTGTTTTACATAGATACATGTCACGGACAAGGTGTATATAAAGTTAGCGATTCGTTTGAAGATTATTATGTGAAATGGCTTAATCGTAAAATCACGGAGCGATCCGCTTATTTGGAACAGAACGATCGATTTGAATGCATCATTACCAAAATAAAGCTGGGCGGAAATGTTAGAGATTTAGAGGTGAAAAAGGTACAAAACGGTGTTAAGTTCCAGTTTGAGTTTTTCTGTCCAAATGATTTTGTGCGGGAAGGCGGGTATTCCGAATTAACTCAAATCAACGACAAATTAGTAGTCTCCTTATACATGGAGCATAAATCGTACAGTCCTTTGGAGCTCGTAAAGCTGGCGAATAATACGACTCTGGATTCTATTGAGCAAATAAAACTCATCGGGAATAGGTCCGAGCATGTTGTGAGCGGGCAGGTTAACAGGCTTTTTAAATATGATATGGGGCAAAATGCTTTCCCCTTGTATATTGAAACGCTGAAACAGGAAGTTTTAATTCAAGGAGTTGCTGTTCCAAATCTATCGATTGGAGATACCGTACAGGTAAAAGGCAGATTATGCGGATCGGTATATAAAATTACACGGCATAAATAAAAGGACAACCCTGAAGGTTGCCCCAAAACTCATCAGCCTTTGACCGCTCCCGCGACCATGCCTTTAATAATGTATTTTTGCATGAACAGGAAAAATAGGATCGGCGGTGTCGTTGTAAATACGACTGCGGTCAAGGCGTAGTTCCATTCGCTTTTGTACTGTCCGAAAAACTTGTAGGAAGCAAGCTGCAAAGTCGCTTCTTTGCCGTTGAGCATGATGAGCGGCAGCAGGAAGTCGTTCCAGATCCACATCACATTCAAAATCGCCACCGTGCTGATGACCGGCACCATGATCGGAAACACGATCCGGTAAAAGATGCGGTACGACGAACAGCCGTCGATGGACGCGCACTCTTCGAGCTCCAGCGGTATCGATTTGACGAAACCGTGGAACATGAAAATCGCCAACGGGCAGCCCAGTCCCCAGTAGATCACATTGAGACCGTTCAGGCTGTTGATGAGATGCAGTTCTTTGGACAGCTTGGTCAGCGTAATCATGAACGATTGAAACGGCAGCATCATCGGCGCGATCGCCAGGAAGAACAGGAATGTGCTGAGCCTGCTTTTTGTGCGGGACAGCTTGTAGCCGGCCATCGAGCCGAAAATGAGAATGCCGATTACGCTTACGGCCGTTATAAACAAGGTGTTCAGGAACAGCTTCGGATAATTCATCAAATCCCACACCTGCGCATAATTGTCCAGGCTGAAGTGGCGCGGGAGGCTGACCACATTCGTCACGACTTCGGTGTAATCCTTGAACGTATTGATGACGACGAGAAACAGCGGATACAGGAAAACGCAGGTGAGCAGGATGACGACGATTTCGAGCAGCAGCAAATTTCTTTTGTTGCGCCTGGTCATGCTTCCACTTCCTTGCTTTTAAAATATTTCACCTGGACGACGGTAATGAACAGGATGAGGAGGACAAAAAGCAGCGATTTGGCCGTCGCATAACCGAAACGGTTGTTGACGAACGCTTCATTATAAATGTCGAGCGTTATGCTGGTAGTCGTCCCGCCCGGCCCGCCGTAGGTGAGCGTATAAATGATATCGAACACTTTGAGCGAGTTCGCAATTGTCAGGAAGAAGGCGACGGTCAAGGAAGGCATGAGCAAAGGCAGCGTAATTTTGAAAAAACGTTCGAATCCTTCCACACCGTCGATGGCAGCCGCTTCGTTCAACTCCGATGGAATGGACTGCAGCCCCGTTATATAAATCATCATGTAAAAGCCGATGGATTGCCAGATGCTGACGAGCACAATCGAGACAAAAGCGAGATGCTGTTCGCCGAGCCAGCTCCATTGCAGCAGCTCCAGGTGGGTAACCGCATAAAGAGCGTCAAAAACACGCGTAAATATGAATTTCCAAATAAATCCAATAATTACCAAACTAATGATGTTCGGCACGAAAAAGGCCGCGCGAAGCACGCCTCTAGACTTGAGCGCTTTTGTTAAAACAACGGCTAACGCAATCGCGATCACGTTGGTCAACACCACGTTCAATACGGCGTACAGCAAGGTGAACAGCAGCGCTTTCAGCGCCCCCGTATCGGTCGTAAACAGCTCGGTAAAGTTATCGAGCCCGATGAACCGGATGTTTTTGCCGACTCCATTCCATTTGGTAAGCGAATAATAGAGCGACATGAGAAACGGAGCGACGGCGGCAAGCACAATAAAGGCGAGAGCCGGTGTTACAAAAACAAAAAATTCCGTGTAATTTTTGACCGATTTCGTTAATACTTTCATCACGTTCACTCCGGTATCCGTGGTTTTTTGCCTGAATCAAGCCGGAAGAACACTTCCGGCTCGAACAGCAAACTGCTGGGAACTGATGCGTCAATCAGCGGCTTTGGCGAGTTTGGCCCAGGTTTTGTCCAGCTCATCCTTCACTTGATCGCGGGTCGAGGCGCCGCCGACGTATTTTTGCAGCAGCTCACCCGCTTTTTGCTCGAATCCGTCCGGCCAGTAGCCTTTCACCCAAGGGTATGTCACGCCGCTTTTAATAAACTCGGACGTCGCTTTCGCCAGTTGGGCATCCGGGAACGGTGCGTCCTTAATCGTAGAAATTTGCTTCGTTTCGTTCGGAATGAATTTTTTGCCGTAATCGGAGGTGGTCAGCCAGTTGAAAAATTGCAGCACTTCTTTCAGGTTTTTGGAATCTTTGTTGATGCGGTAAATAATGTTGGAATCGACCATCAGCCCGGCCTTGGACGGGTCCTCTCCGACCGGTCCGGCGAGGAAGCCGATGTCAAGATCCTTGTTGATTTTGCGGATCGATTCCTCCGCCCACGTCCCTTGATGCATCATGGCTGCCTTGCCCTGCGCGAACAGGCTGACCTGTGCGTTAAAATCCGTCTCCAGCGGCTTCGGATTGCTGTATTTTTTGGTCAGATCCAGAAGATCGAACACATTCATCGCTTCTTTAATGTCGCTCAGCTTCTTTTTGCCTGCGTTGATATCGGCAAAAGTTTGAGCGTAGTTGCCGCCCATCGAGGCCATAACCTGCGTAAACGTCTGCTCCATCACCCACCACTCTTTGTACCCGTTGGCAAAAGGCGTGATGCCTTTATCCTGCAGCTTTTTGGCCGCATCTTCCAGTTGGCTGTACGTCTTCGGCAGCTCCGTTATGCCTGCCTCGGCGAACAGCTTTTTGTTGTAAATGAACGAGTGCGCCTGCAAAATGAGCGGATACCCGATCACTTTGCCGTTCAGCGTCACGCCGGTTTTGGCCGAATCGACGATGTTTTTCATAAAACCCTCGTTCGTCAAATCGTAGGAGTAATCTTTGTACACGTTGTTGTCATTATAAGCGCTTGACATAAAAATATCAGGAATATCGCCGGAATTAATCCGCGTCTTCAGCAGCGTCGGGTAATCGTCCTGATGAATCGTAATATCGAGCTTCACATTGGGGAACTGCTTGTTGTACTCCTCAGCCAATCTGTGCATCGCATCGCTCATTTCAGGCGCATACTGCAAAATGCTGATCGTCACCGGTTTGGCGTCCTTTTTGGCGTCGCCCGGAGTTGTCGCGGCGCTCTCTTTGGGCGCCTGGCCGGAAGCGGCGGTCTCGGGCTTGTTGGAGCCCGCGGCACAGCCGGAAAGCACCGATGCCAGCATCGCTGCGGCGCCAACCATACTCACGTATCTCTTGGTCATTTGGTTCATAGCCTCCCTTTGTTTTGAAAGCGTTTATCGTATCGCTACCTTTATTAAACCGGATTTCATGTGCAGGGTCTATGCAATATCGTGGCTTGTTGCGGGTAAAAAAATGGCATTTGCCGTGGAGAACGCAGGGGCAAACAACCGCCTGGAGCGGCGCAAAAGGCGGGAACGCCCGGAGCCGGCAGGTCCGCAGGCGCCGCGGGGGCGACGGTGATGCGCGGCGGAACATCATGAGGCAGCTTGTGGTAAGGCAGTCCGGGGAAAAAGCCTGCGAAAATGCAGGTTTTTTCGATGAAACTTGTTCATTTTGACGAAAAGCCTGCGATTGTGCAGGAATTTTCGATGAAAATGAATCTGGGCCCATGTGCCCGGTGAAAAGCCTGCACTTTTGCAGGAATGTTTCGCTGCCAGCGCCTCAACGAACAAAAAAACTGCACTTTTGCAGGCTTTCTCCGCCAGCAGTCAGGCAGCCGGGCGATCGGCCCACGCGTGTGAGATGCTCAACAGCCTGCGCAATGTCCTCCCAGTTGCCCCAAAAACCCAAATGTAGCCGCCCGACCGCCGTCATACAGCGCAGCACCCCGCGCGAGGTGCAAAAAAAGCCTTGCCGCCAATTGCGCAAGGCTCCGGCGCGGAGCTATCCCGCGTTGTTTGCATCCGGGTATATCATGATTTTGATGCTCGTGTCCTTTTGGTTGATCGCAGTTTCCAGCGCCTCGCCAATCGAGCTTAGAGGGAACTTGTGTGTGATGACTTTACGGATATCCTGCTTGCCGCCGCTTAACGCCTGGATCGCCGCCGGGTACGTGTTCACGTAACGGAACAGCCCGTACACGTCCAGCTCGGAGTCGACCAGCAGCGGAATGTCTATCGGGATCGCATCGCTGACCGGCAGACCGACCAAAACGATGCGGCCTCCGCGCTTCACGGTGCGGATCGAATCCGCGACGGCCCGCGCATTGCCGGAAGTTTCGATGATGACGTCGATGCCTTTGCCGCCCGTCCATTGCTGCAATTGTTCCTGCATGCCGCCGTCCAGCGGGTTCAATACGTTCGCGGCGCCCAGATCTTTCGCCATATCCCGGCGGAAACCAACGACATCGCTGCCGTAAATTTCCGTCACACCGAACAGCTTGGCCGCTTCGATCGCAAGCAAACCGATCGGACCCAGACCGAGCACGAGAACGCGGTCCTGAGGCTGAATTTTCACCCGTCTCATGGCATGAAATCCGACGGACAGCGGCTCCAGCAAAGCGCCTTCTTCAAAAGACATCGAATCGGGCAGCTTGAACAGGAAATCGCTTCGCACGGCCACATACTCGGCCCATGCGCCGTCTACCGGAGGAGTCGCCATAAATACTACGTCAGGACACAGGTTATAGCGCCCCGCCTTGCAATATTCGCAGCGTCCGCAAGTCACTCCCGGCTCAACGGCGACGCGATCACCCACCGCCACATTCGTGACGTCGCGGCCCACCTGGACAACCTCGCCCGCCAGCTCGTGTCCGAGAATGATCGGCTTTTTCACCTCGTACCTGCCGATTTTGCCGTGCTCGTAGTAATGTACATCCGACCCGCAAACTCCGATGCAGTATACTTTGACAAGCGCCTCGTCAGCCTTCGGCTCGGGGCGGGGCACCTGCCGGATGGCGATAGAATGAGGGCGATCCATGACGGCCGCGGTCATTTGAGAAATGGTCACAATTACTCCTCCTTTGGTGGATTCAGCCATGCTTGCCCAAGAGGGCGGCTAAACATGCACATTATAAAATCATTTGGTAAACGTTGTAAAGACACTAAACGGAAATACTTGGCGGTGGCCCAGTGGCCCCCCGGCGGTGCCACGGCAGTGCCTCCCCTCCTCCGCTCGCGCAAGGGCCCGTCCCCTGCCTTATGAGCGTTCAGGCTGCATGCCTTTTCTAAACTCCAGCGGCGAGACGCCGTAATGCTTTTTGAACGCTTTGCTGAAATAATTCGTATCGTGGTAGCCGATTTTGTCGCTCACGGTCTGAATTTTCAGCTCGGGGTCGCGCAGCAGCTCCTTCGCCTTTTCCATGCGGACATTCAACGTGTATTCGTAAATGCCGCAGCCGTATTTTTGCTTGAACAGGCGGAGCAGATGCTCCTTGCTGATGAAATATTTTTCGGTGAAGAGAGCAATTGAAATCTCCTCAAAATAATGATGGTCGATGAACGCCTTGATCTGTTCGACGTTGACCTTGTCGGCAAGCTTGTGGCTTTGCTGGATTTGTTGAATTTGCGCGAACCACTCCGCGATAAAAGCGGTCATCGTAAGCTCGAACCGCGCGAAGTCCGTCACCTGATGGCCGAATTGCAGGTCGAAGCGTTCCATCGCCACGGGCAGCAGGGAAGCCGCCGCGCCGCTCTCCTCGGCAAGCTGCTTCAGCAAAATGCGAAATTCCGTTTCGTTTTGGCGCATCGATTCGAGGCTGAAGTAGCCCGAGCGCCGGATATCGTCGAAAAACTGCTTCAGGATGCTTTCGGCGTACACCGTACTGCCGATTTCCAGGCCGTGCAGGAGCAAATCTTTTTTGGCCAAAATCGACGACCGCGCGCCTGTCTGACCTGCATCCCCGCATGCATGCAGCGGATCGAGCATGTTCGTCTGCGCCAAAGCGGCCTTCGCCGTTTGATACGAAGCGTCCAACTGATCAAGGCGGCCGGTTTTGCAGCCTAGCGCCGTTATGCTTTCGACGCCAAAAGCTTCCCGCAGACGCGCTGCGGCCTGCTCGGCCGCTTCCCGCGCTCCGCTCTCCGGCGCAGACTCAGGTGCGGACAGGACGATGATGAACTCCTGCTCCTCTTTGCCGCTCTTGAAGCTGAATGCGCTGCCGGAGACGGACAACAGCTCATCCAGCGCATTCGTGATCGAGTAGTTGCAGGCGTGCATATCGCCGCCGAACTTGCCGCGGCTGACCTCGGCAAGATTCAGCACCGTCACGACGACGATTTGAAACGCGTCGGCAGGCTTCGCTTCGATCAGGTTTTCCAATTCCTTGATCTTGTGAAACTTGCCGCTTTGGCCGATAATCGACGCAAAAATTTTCTCCTTCACAAGCGGCAGGGAAATATTGTGCAAAATCGCGCCGGAAAGCTGGCTGTCGCGCTCGTTCCGCTCGCTGTCCAACTGCGCGACCGCCTTGGCAATCGCCTGATTCAGCTCCGCTTTTTTAATCGGCTTCAAAATATAGTCGAGCGCACCCGAAGTGATCGCGCCGCGGGCAAATTCGAAGTCGTCGTAGCCGCTGACGACAATGCATTTGGCTGAAGACGCCGTCTTCGCGAGCTGCAAAAATTCGACGCCGCCAACCAGCGGCATGCGCATGTCGACGAACACGAGGTCCGGCTTGTGGGCCGCCAGCATCTCCAGCCCCTCCTTGCCGTCCCGCGCTTCCAGCACGGCCGCGACCCGGTGTTCCCGCCATGCGCCCAATGCGTGAATCGCGCGTCTGGCAGGTTCTTCATCATCAATGATCAGCGCTTTATACATGTCGTCTCTCCCTCATGGCAGTCAGCCCGATTTCCACTTCCGTCCCTTGGTGCAACCGGCTGCGAATCGTCACGTACGCCTCGCTGCCAAACATCAGCTTTAGCCGGGAATACAAATTTTTCAGGCCGATTTCCTCCTGCACATCCAAATAATTGTCGTTCATCCCGGCCAACACCTCGCTCAATCGCGCTTCCGTCATACCCGGACCGTCGTCGGCGACTTGCAGAACGAGCCATTCGTCCTCCAGGCTGACCCGGATTTCCATATACATCGCATCCGACATTTGCTCCAAAGCATGCTCAATTGCGTTTTCAAGCAGTATTTGCAGCGTCATTTTGGGAATGAGGCACGATTTCGTTTCGTCGGGAATATCCAACGTTACGGTCAACCGCTCACCGAATCTCGCTTTTTGCAAAATCAAATAGTTCTCAATATGCTCCAGCTCATGCAGCAGGCTGACGGTTTCACCGCCTTTAAAACAGTAACGCAGCGAAGAAGCAAGCGCATCCACCATTTGCTGAATCGTGCCGACTTCATGGATAATCGCCTCCGTCGAGATCGCTTGCAACGAATTATACAGAAAATGCGGATTGATTTGCGCCTCAAGCGCTTTCAGACGGGCATTTTTCTCGTTCAGCTTGATTTCGTAGCGCTCGGCGATCAAATCGTTGATTTTGACAACCATCTGATTGAATTTCCGCGACAAGTGCGCGATTTCGTCCGTGCCTTTGAACTCGTAATCCAGCTCGAAATTCCCCTCGCCCAACTGCTCGATGCGGCGGGAAAAATTTTTCAGCCTTCCCGTAATCGCATTGGAGACGAACACCACGACGATAATAAAAAAGAGCACGAACCCGCTGCCAACAAGCAGATTGACGATTCTAGCGGCCGCCGCCGACTTGTTCAGCTCGGCAATGGGCGTCAGCTTGATCAGCTTCCATCCGTCCCGGGGAGACGTGTTATAAAGCGTCAGGTAAGCGGCGTGGTCGATCTTTTGTTCCGCGTAGCCGGATGCGTTATCGCCCTGCAAGCTGACTAAATCCCCCAGCACCCGCCACTGCCGGTCGGACAGCCCGCCACGGTTCGTATAATACAGCTGATTGCCGCTGTCGAACAGCCCGACGATCTCCCCGGATTGGTCCGGCAAATCGCCGAAAATCCGGTTCAACTCGCGGAAATTCAGCGTGATCGAAATGACGGCCAGCGTGCTTTTGTCCGCGACATTGATCAAAATACGGTGAAACACGAGAAAATGCTGAGGCTGTACGTCCGCCCCCTGCGACGCAAGAGCAGGCTCCATGCTGCGGAATTTGGGGCTGCCCGCCGCCTCCTTGTACCACAGCTCATTCTCGGTCTGCCAATCGCTTTGCTGGGACAAATTGACGGTCGAGCGGGAAAGCCGGTACTGCACATGATTAATCGGCGTATAAATGCTGATTTCCTCAATATCTTCGCGGGAGTAAAACATGTTCTTCATCTGATTTTGGATATAAAATTGCGCCAAATATTCGGTCGAAATGATCGAATCCATGAACATGGCGTCTTTCCGGGGCGAAAGCGAAAACTCGTCGATGCTGCTTATATAGCTTTCCAGATTTTGGTTCACCAGCTTAATAATCTTCTGGTTGCTCGCGATAAAATTGTTTTCGTTCGTCAGCGAAGATTGCCGGTACGACAAATAGGAAAGCAAGATGACGATCAATGCTACGATCAGCGAAAAAACGACGATGAGCTTGTTGCGCAGCCGCCCGTTAATGGTGCGGGAAATCGACTCCAGCCCTAATCTCCGCATATAATTGCCTCCCGGCCCTGAAGCGATATTGTCTATTATGCTCTATAGGATAAAATATCCCCCACGCTTCTGCAACAGAGCGAGGGGGATATTTTATTACAACGTTATGCGGACTGCCGCACCGGCCGTTTCCGCCGTGATCCGCACGCCCGATTCATGCGGCTCCTGCATCCCGCCTTCCACCTTGGCGACAGACGTTACGCCTCTGAGGACGATGCTCCAACGGCTGCCCTGCGCCGCTCCGGAAGCGGCCGCTTGAATCACATTGCCGCTGCGTGCGGCGGCAAGCTTCACTTCCGCCTTCGTCTGCGGATGATAGACGCGGGACACCGCTTCCTGGCCGTCTTCCAGCTCGAAGAGGTGATACTCCGCATGCTCCGTGTAGTCGTAGTCCGGCTTATCGTCCACCGTGCCGACGGCAAGCAGCGTGTTCGGACGGACGAAGAGCGGTATGCTCAAGTAGCCGTGCTGCTCCTTGAACCATCGGCCTCCCTCCACAATCTCCCCGGTCAAGTAATTCGTCCATGTGCCGGCTGGCAGGTAGTAGGAAGCCGTGCCCGCTTCGTCGAACACCGGAGCGACCAGCAAGGAGCCGCCGAGCATGTATTGGCGGTCCAAAACGTCGCAGGTCGGATCGCCCGCGAACTCCAGCACCATCGCGCGCATAAGCGGCAGACCTTGCTGCGAAGCCTGGACCGCCGTGCCGAACAAATAAGGCATCAGGCTGCATTTCAGCTTCGTGAAAAAGCGCAGCACATCGACGGCTTCCTCGTCGTAAAGCCACGGTACGCGGTACGAGCGGCTGCCGTGCAGGCGGCTGTGGCTGGAGAGCAGGCCGAATGCGGCCCAGCGTTTGTACAGATCCGCGCTGGACGTGCTCTCGAAGCCGCCGATATCGTGGCTCCAGAAGCCGAAGCCGGATAAGCCGAGCGACAGTCCGCCCCGCAGGCTCTCAGCCATCGATTCGTACGTCGCCGTGCAGTCGCCGCCCCAATGAACCGGGAACTGCTGGCCGCCGGCCGTCGCGGAACGCGCGAACAAAGCCGCCTCGCCTTTGCCGAGCTTTTCTTCCAGCACTTCGAACACAACCTTATTGTACAACTGCGTGTAGTAGTTGTGCATCTTGACCGGATCGGAGCCGTCATGGTAGACGACATCTGTCGGAATCCGCTCGCCGAAATCCGTCTTGAACGAATCGACGCCCATATCGACTAGCTTTCTCAGCTTGCTTGCATACCACTCGCAGGCCGCCGGATTCGTAAAGTCGACGATGCCCATGCCCGGCTGCCACATATCCCACTGCCAGACGTCGCCGTTCGGCCGCTTCAGCAGGTAACCGCCCTGCATGCCTTCTTCGAACAGCGGGGACCGCTGGGCGATATAAGGGTTGATCCAGACGCAAATTTTCAGCCCTTTATTTTTGAGGCGCTGCAGCATCTGCTCCGGCTCCGGGAAAATCCGTTTGTCCCACTCGAAGTCGCACCAATGGAACTCCCGCATCCAGAAGCAGTCAAAATGGAAAACGTGAAGCGGCAAATTCCGCTCGGCCATCCCGTCGATAAAACCTGTCACCGTAGATTCGTCGTAGTTGGTCGTGAACGAAGTCGTCAACCAGAGGCCAAATGTCCATGCTGGAGGCAGCGCCGGCTTGCCGGTCAGCGTCGTATAATTGCCGAGCACTTCTTTCAAATCGGCGCCGCCGATGAGGAAATACTCCAGGTATTCGCCTTCTACGCTGAACTGCACTTTGGACACTTTTTCCGAAGCCACTTCGAAGGACACATTTTCCGGATGGTTGACAAAAACTCCGTAGCCTTTGTTCGTGATATAAAAAGGAATGTTTTTATACGACTGCTCGGAATTCGTGCCCCCGTCCCGGTTCCAGATGTCGACGCTTTGGCCGTTTTTCACAAACGAAGTGAACCGCTCGCCCAACCCGTAAACGCTTTCTCCGACGCCGAGATCGAGCTGGTCTCTGACGAAAGCCCCTTCATTTTCGGAGATGACATAACCCATATTCTTAAAGCCGCTGGAAGTTAGTTTGCGGCCCTTGTAATCGAATTTCAAATTCCACGGCGTATCCCGGCGAATGCTGGCGCGCAAGCTTCCGCTCGTAATGCTGGCCTCTTGCACATCCTCCCGAACCTCAACTGCCGCCTGGTCATCCGAGTGAATTTGGAAAAACGGCCCGACCTGGCGCTTGCCTTTATGATGAAAAATTTGCACGCGAATCACGTCTTCTAGCGGCGAAGACAGCTTCACCTCGATCAAAGGCGTATCCAGCTCGCCGGAGCGGTTAACGATCGGTTTGGGCGGGCCGAACAGCGTGAGCGAACGATCGGTTGCATATACGTCATGAACTTCAACCGGACTAATAATCTGATACCCTTTGCGGGTCATCCACTGGCCGTCACTAAACTTCAAAGAAGTCATCTCCTCGTCAATTATGCTTATAAAAATATTGATCCAAATGGGGTACCTTAAGTAAAATAGTAATAGCTTCCCTATATATTTGTCTTGCAGAATGCTGATATCGGCATATAACAATTTTGATAATCGAGGAGCCTCCGCCTATGAACTTAGAAGCGCTGAGAGAAGGCCGGATTCACGGCGATCTGATGTTTCCGCTGAGCGTGTACCAGGTGGAAAAAATAAACGAAACGTTCTTCAATTACCACTGGCACCGGGAAATCGAACTGATTTACATGACGGAGGGCAGCGCCCTGTTCCATATCGGAGCCTCCGCCGTGGAACTGCAGCAGGGCGAAGCTCTGCTCATTCCGAGCGGCCAGCTGCATGCGAGCTATCCGCTGGATGAACGGCCCGCCTATTTTCACGCCGTCGTCTTTGATCCGCAGCTTCTCGGCAGCGGCGTCTATGACGCCATCCAGAGCAAATACATCGAGCCCTGGCTGGAGCGCAGGCTTGTTCTGCCGGACATTTTCCGTCCGTCCAGCCCTTGGGAGCAGCGCGTGCTGTTCTTTCTGAGCGATATCATCGAACAGTACAAGGCAAGGCCGAGGGGCTTCGAGCTGAAAATAAAAGCGGATTTGCTGGCGTTCTTCGCAGAACTCCTGCCGCACGGCGAGCGGTCTTCCGACCTGCCCCGCAGCTCCTCGGATTCCGACAAAATCGAGCGGATCAAACCCGTCCTGCAATACATGCACGACCACTGCCGGGAGCGTATTCTCATTCAGGACCTCGCTTCCCTGATTCCGATGAGCGAAGGGCACTTTTGCCGCTTTTTCAAATCGATCGTGAAAAAGACGCCTGTCGAATATTTAAATTTCCTCAGGGTGGAGAAAGCGATGAAATGCCTGGAAAACCCGCATCTCAAAATTATCGACGTCGCCAGCGAGGCCGGCTTTGAAAGTCCGAGTTATTTTATTAAAACGTTCAAAGCGCTCAAAAGCATGACACCGACGGAATACCGGAGAGCATTCACAAGCAAAGGAGCGGAAACGTCATGAATGGCGCATCCCCTTACGGCGTCTACGGCTACCGGTTCTCCGATCCGCTTGAGGGCGCTCTGCACCAGCTCTATGCCGTGGGCTGCCAGTATGTCTCCGCAGAGCAGTCCTACGAATGGGACGGCATGGAGCGGATCGACGGCCCGCTTTTTCTGTTTCAATATACCGTGTCCGGCTGCGGCTGCCTGGATATGGACGGCCGCAGCTTCGACGTCGGGCCCGGACACGCGCTGATGGTGGAAATTCCAAGCAAGCACAAATACTATCTCCCTGAGCATAGCTCGCATTGGGAATTTTATTTTGTGCAAATCCGCCCGTTTCATTTGGAAAAGCACTGGTCCGATTTCGTCCAAAGCCACGGCTTCGTGCCGCAGATCCCGCCCGAAAGCCCCGTTATCCGCACGCTGCGGGATATGTACCACACAGCCAGGAAAGACCGGATCGCCGACGCTTTTCAGGCATCATCCCTGGTGTATCAATTTATGATGGAGCTGTCCAGACATAACCGCGCCGCCAAAAAAGAAAAGTCGGCCTGGCCGGACGGCATCCGGCTGGCGGTAGAAGCGATCGAAACCCGTTACGCCTCGCTGCAAAGCCTGGAGGAAATCGCGCATGTCGCCGGCTTGTCGAAGTATCATTTTACGCGTTCGTTCCATGCTTTGACCGGTTACACGCCGATTGCCTATTTGACGAAAATCCGCATGCAAAAAGCCGTAGAACTTCTGCACAGTACTACGCACAGCGTGGAGCAGATTGCGCAAATGATCGGCTACGCAAGCGGCAGCTATATGATCAAAGTGTTTCGGGAATGGGTCGGCTCCTCGCCGGGCGAGTTCCGCACGAGGTCCGAATTCGCCGCCGTCAGCCGCCTGCAGTTCGACTGAACAGGCAAAGCGCGGCAGGTGTGTCCGGCATGCAGACCGGGGAGCCGTTGGAGCAACGCCGAGAGCTGTTAGGGCAACGTCGGGAAACCGTTAGGGCAGCGCCGAGACAGCAATATTTTACAATCGGCAGCAAAACATTATTGTGGATGAATGCGCCGGGTTCTTTTATCATACGAGAGAACACGCTTATTTGGCGAAGCTCGCTTATTTCGCCTATCTCTCGCCAATGAAAGGAACTGATCCTATGCAGCATCACCGGACCGCACAGACGCCGCCAATGGGCTGGAACAGCTGGGACTGCTACGGCGCCAGCGTCACCGAGGAAGAAGTGCTCGGCAATGCCCGCTATATGGCCGAACATTTAAAACAGTATGGATGGGAATATGTTGTCGTCGACATCCAATGGTACGAACCGGGAGCCAATTCTTCCCGTTACCGGAACTTCGCACCGCTCGAAATGGACGCGTACTCGCGGCTCATTCCGGCGGTCAACCGGTTTCCGTCCGCCCGGGACGGACAAGGCTTCAAGCCGCTGGGCGAGCAAATCCACGCGCTCGGCCTGAAATTCGGCATTCACATCATGCGCGGAATTCCGCGCCAGGCCGTCCATGCCGATACCCCGCTCCTGGGCACGGACCGGACCGCGCGCGAAATCGCGCATCCGAATTCCATCTGTCCGTGGAACACGGACATGTATGGGGTGGATGCCTCCAAGGAAGGCGCGCAAGCTTACTATGATTCCTTGTTCCAGCTGTACGCGGAGTGGGGCGTCGATTTCGTCAAGGTGGACGATATCGCCGCTTCCCGTCTGTACCACATCCACCCGGAAGAAATCACGCTGATCCGCAACGCCATCGACAAATGCGGCCGCGACATGGTGCTGAGCCTGTCGCCTGGCCCCGCTCCGCTGGAACACGCGGAGGATTTGACGGCCAACGCCAACATGTGGCGGATGACGGACGACTACTGGGACCTGTGGCCGCTGTTGTACAACATGTTCGAGCGCTGCGAAAAATGGTACCCGCATGTCGGACCCGGCCATTGGCCGGATTGCGACATGCTGCCGCTCGGCCATCTCGGCATCCGCTCCGTGGACGGGGGCGGCAGCGACCGCTTCACTCGCTTCACGCGGGATGAGCAGGTCACGATGATGACCCTGTGGTCCATCTTCCGCTCCCCGCTCATGTTCGGCGGCGAGCTGCGCGACAATGACGACTGGACGCTGTCGCTGCTGACCAACGACGAAGTGTTGGCCGTTCACCGCGACAGCTTCGGCGGCAAGCCGCTCTACCGAGACGGCGACCGCATCGCCTGGACCGCGCAAGACCGGCAGGGCGGCGTCTACGTCGCGCTGTTCAACGCAGGCGACGAGCCTGCGGACGTACAGGTGACGCCGGAGCAGCTCGGGCTGTCCGGCCCGGTCCAGGCGCGCGACCTGTGGAAGCGCGAGGATCTCGGCAGCTTCGGCGGCGCCATCGCCCGGACTGTGCCGCCGCACGGCGCAGTGCTGCTGAAGCTGGCCTGACGCCGTCAGCCTGCAGGCAGCAGCGCGCAGACGCGCGAACAGAGTGTCGAGAAAATCTCGGCACTCTGTTTTTTTGCCCCGAAGCGCAGCCGCAGGCGAAGCGAAAGACGGTGCAGCCGTTCGCAAAGCGGCTCGACCGCTCGTCAGCCGCAAGCCTGCAAAAGTCACAACGTTGAAAAAGTCTCCACACGCTGTTAGGACCGTTTCATAGACGCCCCGTACCTGGCGCCCGACAAAACCTGCGAAAGTGCAGGCTTTTTCCGCGAAAGTGACTCGTTTTGGCGAAAAGCCTGCGATTGTGCAGGAATTTCCAGTCATTGTGGCACCAAGCGTGAGTTTTGGCGAAAAAACCTGCAGTTTTCAGGCTGTTGAGAAAGTCTAACGGGTTTCCTCTCAGATCAATTTTTATGTGGGGGCACTCATCTTGAAGAGAAAAAATTGATTTAAAACGATCTGAGAGGGGTATTTGGCTCATGCTTTTGGTGCTTTTTTTGAGCATCCAGGAAAAAAGGGGGTTTCTCAACAGCCTGAGTTTTGCAGGAATATTTCGAAGCAAGCGTGTCTGCGGGCAAAAAACTGTACTTTTGCAGGTTTTTCCCCCTTGCCATGCAGAAGTGCTGTCTCCTGGCGGACAAGTTTCTTGAGAAGCTGAAAAATGCAGGCTTTCCGCTGGAAACGGCCCATTTGGCGAAAAATGCCTGCAAGTGCTGCAGGAATTCCCCTTCACGAGGGGGCCTGAGCCCTAAGTGCTAGCAGCAAAGCCTTTTGCAGGTTTTCCTTGCGTGGCCAAAGAATTGCCGGCGCGGAAGGCTTTCCTCGCATCGTCAGGGAGGGGGGACGCCGACGGGCGTAGGCTTTCTCAGCACCGCCAAGCTAAGCCGGCGGGGCGCGGTTTCTCCAGCCCCGCCAGAGATACACTGGCGGGGCGTGCCCCACACTACTCGTTCCAGAGCTTCACTCTGTCTTTGACAAGCTGTGTCCATTGCTCGTTCATTTTTTTCACGCCGGCTTTGTCGAGGTCGGCCATGAACGCATCCCACACTTTATCGAAATTTTCCGGTTTGGCGAGAACCGCTTCCGGAATGCGCTTTTTCATAATGTCCTGGCATTTTTGGTACGTGACCTGCACGTCCGAGCCTGTTTCCATTTGAATGCCCCATGCCGCGCCGTATTTGCGCACCGGGAATTCTTCCGGCTTCGGCCACAGGTCCAAATAAGTGATCGCATTGTACGCCTTAAGCGTGTCATGGTCCGATTGTGAATAGTTTTTCAGGTACTGTTCCGTGAAGTTCTTCGTATAGTAGTTGCCCGTCGGATCCTTCACGCCGTCGCCATAACGGGCGGAGATCCAATAGTTGCCGATGCCGATGTCCTTTTTGTAACCGCTCGGATCGTTGGTCTGTCTGTTTTGCGTTTCCACAGTGGCGATGCGTTTGCCGTTGTCCATTTTGTAGTCGATACCTTCAACTCCCCAGTTGACCAGCACCTGGCCTTCGTCGGAAGCGAGCCAATCCAGAAATTGAATCGCCCGAACCGGGTCCTTGCATTTGGTCGTAATCCCGGTCCCCCATCCGGCCATATAACCGGTGTCCTGGAAGGCGTGATCCTTTATATTTTCGTTCATCGTTACCGGAAAATGCGCATAAGTCTGATCGAACTTGCCTTCCTTCTTCAGCACGTTCTCCCCTTCAACGTAATCCCATTTCTGATCGATCAGACCGAGTACGCGGCCGGAGGCGATTTTGGCTTTGTATTGGTCGTATTTTTGCACGAAGCTTTCGGGATCGATGAGTCCGATGCTGTTCATGTGGTTCAGCCACCTGAAATATTCCTTTTCCTCCGGGCGCTGGTAATGGAATTTGGCTTCGTACGTGCTCTGATCGATATAAAACTCCCCGTCGTCCGGCGCCCCTGTGGCGTAAAATGCAGGGTTCGTCACCGAGATGAGCATGTGCCAATCGTCCGCATTCAGGGACAAGCCGATCGTCGGCTGGCCGTCCGTCATCGGATGCTTATCCTTATAAGCTTTGATGGCGTTTTCATAATCCTGAACCGTTCTGATTTTCGGATATCCAAGCTCTTTGAGCAGGCGATGCTGCAGCTCGAAGCCGCCTTCCGAGTCAAAATATTTCTGATTCACCCCGACGAACGGCAGTACGTAAATCGCATGGTCGTTTTGGCTGTAGCGCAGACGTTTCATGTAGTCGCCGTACACCTTTTTCAAATTCGGGCCGTATTTGTCGATTAGCGGCGCGAGGTCGACCATGGCTCCGGCATCGATCAGCTTTTGCGTGTCGCCTTTGCCCATAATGAGATCCGGGTATTCCCCGCTGGATGCCATCAGGGCGATTTTCTGATCGGCTGCTCCCACCGGAAATTCCACTTTCAGCGTGACGCCCGTTTTTTCTTTAATCACCTTGCCGACCCGGCTCTGCATATCGTCCCAGTCCGGGTTCTGATCCGCGGCGAACATCGTGAAAGTAATAGGAGCCGCCCCTTTCGCTCCTGCCGCCGTACTGTTCGGCGTGGAGCTGCCCTCCGGCGCGCCCGATGAGGACGGCGAAGCGTCCTTGGAGCAGCCTGCTGCGAACAGCATTACTGCGGCAAGCAGTGCGGTCGTAGTTTTTAACGCTTTCTTCATGAACAAAAATCCTCCCTCTATTGTGGTTTTCTCGATTTTTCCAAATTACGTCAGCTTTTTACGGCTCCCAACGTGACGCCTTTGACAAAATATTTTTGCAGGAACGGGTACACGATCAAAATCGGAAAAGTCACGACCATCGTTATCGCCATGCGAACCGACTCGGGCGAAACTTTGGCAATGCTTTGCGAGGCGTTCGGATTGCGGGATTCATTGCCCGTCTGCGTGCTTTGAATCACCTTCGTCAATTCATATTGCAGCGTCGTCAATTTGATGTTCGTACTGTTGTACAAAAACGTGTCAAACCACGAATTCCAATGCGCAACCGCGATAAATAAAGCAATCGTCGCCAACACGGGCTTGCACAGCGGCAAAATGATTTTCCAGAAAATCGTCCAATCGTTGGCCCCGTCGAGCTTGGCCGACTCCTGAAGCGCATAAGGCAGGCCGTCCATATAGGAGCGGATGACGAATACGTTCCAGACGCCGAGCAGCCCGGGAATGATGTACACCCAGAAAGAATTGAGCAAATGAAGGTTGCGCATCAGCATGTAGACGGGAATCAGCCCGCCGGAAAAGTAAAGGGTGAGCGCAAACAGCATCGACATCGGCCTGCGCGCCTGAAAGTCCGTGCGCGACAGCACGAAAGCAACCATCGAAGCGCTTGCTACGCCCAGGATTGAGCCCAGGATCGTGCGCAGCACCGAGTTCTGAAAGCCGATTATAAGTCCCGGGAAGCGGAAAATTTGCTCGTAATTTTGCAAGGTAAACTCGCGGGGCCATATGTGAATGCCGCCTTTTACCGTATCCGATGAGTCGTTGAGCGAAATCGCCAGCACATTGAGAAAAGGGTACAAAGTGGCGGCGGCCGCGAACAGCATGATGACGTAGAGAAGCAGATCGAAGACTGATTCGGTTTTGCTTCTCCCTACGCGCACTGGCATGAGCGTACCTCCTAAATAATCGTTTCTTTGGTCACTTTTTTATAAATCGTATTGGCCGTCAGCACCAAAACGATACTGACCACGGAGCTGAAAATGCCGATCGCCGTACCGTAAGAGAAGCGGCTGAGCTTGATCCCGTAATTCAGCGCGTACAATTCGAGCACTTCCGAATAGTCGGTAACGAGCGAGTTTTGCAGCTGAAACTGCTTTTCAAAGCCGATGCTGATCAGATTGCCGATCGAGAGAATGAACACCACCATGAACGTAGCGCGGATGCCCGGCAGCGTAATATGCCAAATCCGCCGGAAACGGCCGGCGCCGTCCACCGTAGCCGCTTCGTACTGCTCCTGATCGATTCCCGCCATCGCCGCAAGGAAAATGATCGAGTTCCAGCCCGTTTCCTTCCACATGTCCGAAGCGGTAACGATGCCCCAGAACCAGGTCGGCTTGGCCATAAACTGAATCGGCTGGTCGATCACATGCAGCGCCATCAACAATTCGTTGATCGCTCCGTTCTCGACGGCAAGCATCTTCGTGACGATGCTCGCGACGACCGCCCACGATACGAAGTGCGGCAAATACGAAATCGTCTGCATCGAACGCTTGAACAACTGGCTGCGAAGCTCGTTCAAAATGACCGCAAATACGATCGGAACCGTAAAGCTCACGATCAGCCCCATGACGCTCATGCCCAGCGTGTTGCGCAGCACAAGATAAAAGCGCTCGTCGGCAAACAGCTCCTTGAAGTTGTCGAGCCCCACCCACTGCTGGTTGAGAATCGGCTTACCCGGTTTAAATTTTTGAAAAGCCATCAGCCAGCCCCACAAAGGGACGTAGCTGAATATGACGATCCATATGACGAAAGGCACGGACATCATGTACAAATACCGCTGCTGAACCATTTTCCGAAAAAACCGCGAAGACGGCTTTCGCCCCGCAAGAAGCAGTTCCCGATCGGCAGGCAGCGTTTTCATAAACTTCCCTCCCCCTGGTTGTGCGGCCCGCTTTTCTCAAGCCTCCGCTATGTATGTATTCATCATACTGGAAGACGGACATGTAAAAAACCGTATAAATTCGTCATCAAATCATGTCAAAACAGCGCTTGCAAAAAGACAAAAAACCCCGGAGCCTCATTTGCTCCCCGGGGTCCTTTTTATGCAGTTGTCAGTCTCAAAGCAACGCTCATGCATGTATGCTGTTGTCCGCCGGAAACACAAGCCCTATTTGCCTCCTGGCCTCGTCCATAATTTCCAAAGTGATTAAAGAATTCGCATGGGAATTCGTAGCGGATTCCAGCCTGCCGCTTCGGATCAGGCCGATAAATTCCGCAGCTTCGTACATCATCGCTTTGCCGGTTTGCGCCTGCGTCAACTCCTCCACGCTTCCGTTCCGATAGCGGATTTCCACCTTGCCGGGGGTGTTGATCTGATCAATGATCATCGTCCCGTCCTCCCCTTGAATTTCTACAGGGGCATACGAACTGCTAATTTTCGAATGCATGAGCACCGCGTCCATATCCTTATAGCTCAGGAGGAGGCTTCCCTCTCCGTCGACACCGGATTCCAGCAGCAGTCCGCTCGCCTGAACGCGCTCAGGCTTGCCGAACAGAACAGCCAACGGATAAATGCAGTAAACGCCAAGGTCCATCAAAGAGCCGTTGGAAAAAGCGGGATTAAAAGCGTTCAGCACTTTACCTTGCTTATAGGCATCATAACGGGAGGAATACTGGCAGTAGCTTGCAAAAAAGCGGCGGATTGGCCCCAGCTTGTGCAGGTTGTCCCGAATAGCCCGGAAATTCGGCAGCAGCGTCGATTTGAGAGCTTCCATGAATACGACGTTGTTCTTGCGCGCAGCCTCAATTATTAAGGCCAGCTCGGCGGCATTGGAAGCAGCCGGCTTCTCGACCAGCACATGCTTGCCATGATTCATGAGCAAAACGGCCTGCTCCGCATGAAACGAATTCGGGCTGGCAATATAAACCGCGTCGAACTCACCGCTCCCCGCGAACGCCGCCAGATCCGTGAACACGTGCGGAACCTCGTACTTTTCGGCAAACTCCCGCCCCTTCTCCTCCGTACGTGAATATAAAGCAGCCAGCACAAACTCCCCCGTCTGCCTGGCCGATTGAATGAACTCCTCCGTAATCCAGTTGGTGCCGATAATAGCAAATCGTATCATATCTTGGACTTCTCCTTCGCGCATTTGATTAGCATCCTTTCTAAGTTAACTATATCATTTTTTGCGGAAGAAGATGAGATTGCCGGCTTTTCGATATGAACGTTCGCGCCTCTCCGGACAGGGAGCTGAATGCCATTTCACTCCGTTTCAATACTGAAAACAACGAAATAATTCAAGTTTTTTGTATCCCGTTCCTCTTTATCTATAATTCTGAACTCATTTGATGCGGGATCCTGGATAACAAAGTACGACTGGCTATTCTCTCTGAAAAGCTTCTTCGCAATATCGATGGCATACTGCTTGGTCATATAAATATTCCCCCTCAATGAAATTATCGGTCTTGGATATTTTTAAAATAAGCGAAAAATACGGGCAAGCCCCCTTTTATTCATCTATTTTAAATAGTAAGATTATACCATATATTTTAAGAGAGTGGCAGACCGCAGATAAGCACAAATGGGGTGATATTATCCGTTACATAGCAAATAAGCTTGTATATATCTTGGTGTTTTCAGCAATTTTCTATATCCTTTTCAGGATATTTAAAATGTTTGCCCAAGATATGTGGTTCCACTCACTAGCCATGACTTCTTTAATACAGATTATTGCATTATTTGTACTAGCTATTATATCTTTGATTCTTTCAACAACCATAATAAAATTCAGCAGAAAAGATTAGTCATGAAAATAATCGGTATGTGGCAGCAAACAATACCCAATGATTTCAATCAACGTGTCAACGGCATCCTCTGAAACAATATCACGCATAAACTTCATTAATGTGCTCATCGTTCGAGGCAGGATCGTACTTGACAGATTTATGCATTCACTATGATGCTTATACTCTCTGGGCGGTTATTTGTTTAACAGCGACATAGCGGCGGATAAAAAAACCTGCGAGGGTTAGTCGCAAGGTGGTTGAGGATGTATATAACGTAATTTCCTTCTTAATTATTATTAATCACCAGCAACATGAACTTTGAATACATTCCCTTGACTTAGTTCATCGATTACCTCTTGCAAAGCTGCCTTATAACTTGGTGATACGAATATCATAACCTGTCTCAAATCTAAAACAAGCTCCTCCACTTCTTCTTTCTGAAAATATACATCGGTTCTGTAATAGTCTTTAATTTTTCTTAGATACAAATAACTTCGCCAATTCTGATTCTGCGTAAATATTGCATTGTGTAAACTAAAAGGAATTTCGCTTACACTAACTCTAATGTTATTAATATCATACGTAACAATATCTAATCCCATACGCCCTCCAAGGTCACTTTTATTACTTCCGATCTTTTTGAGGAACATAACTTAAAGGATTATACTGCACATACGTATAAAAATTCAAACTTATGGGATTATTAACTTGTCCCTCGTCGTATCTTGGAATATAAAGCTTGATTGTCCAATAGTTATAGTTAAGGCGGGATTGCTCCCGCCCATAAATTCAGTCTGTATGCTGGTGTTGGTGTCTTAATGCTTCAATATAACAAATACGTTTGTCTTCCGAAAACGAATAATACACTTTGTATTTATCGACCAAAATCCTGTACGTTCCCAGCCAAGATGGCTCATTTGCTGGAATAGCCTCCAATAACACAGCTATCTTTTGCTCAATCTTACGAACCAATTCAACTTGATAACGCTTCGTTTCTTCTTGGGTAAAATGGATGCTTTGGATTTGCTTTAAACTCTTCCTTGCCGAAAGTGTCCATTTTATGTTCATTATAACTGCCCTTTTTCAATTGCCTCTATGATGTCCTCAGTAGAATATACCTCGCCGTTAGCGATATCCTGTTTCGCTTGCATAATGAGAGCTTTCAGTTCCTCATCGCTCTCAATGTCCTCTTGGACAATATTTTTCAACGGTTTGACCAAATAATGTTTGCCTTCAATATCTACAATCGTATTCTCATTGTCGTCAATCCACGCCTTAAACAATTCTGCGTGATTGCCTTCAAGCTTTTTCAGCATTGTGGGAGTTCCCCCCTTGGAATGGTTCTTATTTCAATATTATATCACCCTGTATACAGTTTCGATACAGGCACGATATATTCCGTCTTATTCTTCATCATCTTATACAAGATATTGACCAGCTTTCGCATGATACAAACAATTGCCTGCCCTTTCGTCTTGCCTTCCGCCTGCTTCTTGTTATAATACTCCAGAAAGATCGGATTCCGCGGCTCTTGATGTCTTCTGGACAACGCCAATTGACGGCACGCCAGTTGAAAGAACAACTCATGCAAGGCGCGATTGCCCTGTCTCGTCTTCGCATGCTTAACTTTGCCCCCAGAACCGATATCAACAGGGGCTATTCCCGCGAACCGCGCAAGCTGATTGGCAGAAGCAAAGCGGTGAATATCGCCTATTTCAGCCACTAGATTTGCTGCACTGACTAAATCAATCCCCGTCATGCTTTCCAACTTGAAACCTAATTCCTTCATTAACGGCTTGATTTCGCTCTCTACCTGCGCGATTTCCTTCTTGTGGAATCGAATTTCCTTCACTAAACTTTTGACGATGAAATCACGCTTGTCCTGAAAATCATTCTCCTGCTGCCCATCGCTTTGAATCAGGGACATTATTTGTTCTGCTTTTTTCGTAGAACACGCGTAATTGCTCAATTTCCGCAAGAAATGGGTTAGCTCATCCAATTCAATGCTCTGCAAGTGCCTTGGCGAAGGGAAACGGTGAAAGAAGCCCAATGCCGTCTTGCCATCCAATTCGGAGAAAAATTTGCGGTATGTAGGGTAATGGTGCTGTAACTGAGAATGAAGCTTTTTGATGGAAAATGCCTGTCCCTTCATACTCGCATTCCGCCTAGATACCAATTGCTTGATCGCCCAGTAATGGTCAATTGGATTCGCAACAGGTAAACGATCCAAGTCCTCCATCAGCACTGTAGCGATACATTGCGCATCCCATGAATCCGACTTCTTAACCGTGTTTTGACTCTTACGCTTGGCACTCGAAAGCTTGCTGCTGACTTCCTTGACTATGTATTGCTTTTTCTTGAGGAATACGGTCAGCGTTCTTCCGTAGTTCGTTGTATCCTCCAGCCCAAATATGATCTTGGTAAACTCCGTTTTAGTTCGCTGTTTTTCGATGACCTTGAGCAATTTCGGAAAATCCGATGGCTTGTTTGCAAACGTAACCTCAAACAGCTTCTCACGGTAAAAGTTCATACCTACAGCGGTATGCTGATGCTTATGCGGGTCTATCCCCACATATAAATACTCAATTCGTTCTTTCATCCTATCCATCCTTTATATGTAAAATAATTGCATTTGAGTGATTGATAAAGGGCAGTTCGCAACTTCCGATTTCGAGCGTTAACCGTAGCGATTCGCAAAGATACAAGAGCAATACCACCCTTTAGCAATCACTCAACAAGGATTCTATTGTCAAAGAACAGGGTAGAAGGTTGGATTCGCAACTTGGAAACAAGCGTTCACCATGTTTCTTACATGATGCGCAATGATACTACAGCAATATGCCAACCCTCACAGGATTCTTTCAGCTACCTACTGGCTTTCATGTCACAAGCCAAAAAGGCTTTTTCCATTCGCAAATGAAGCAGTTCCAAACGCACATTGGCTTCAATCTGATGAATAGCAAGCAATACTTCTTCCATCAACAGTTTTTCAACATATTCTCCGTACTGAAAAATGTGGTCATACATCGCTAACGTACACATTTCAGCGGTTCTCAGTTGCTTGGAATAGGCATCTTCTTGCTGCACTAATTGACGATACTTTTCAATCAAAGCCTCCATCCTATGACCACCTTTCATATAATGGCTTGATGCTTGCCAACCGCTTGAACATTGGCATAACGGTACATGCCGCTATAGAAATCTTTGCGGTCAAGAATACGTTTGACTTGGACTTTGGTAAAAGAGTTCCCTTGCCGGGTAGTTAAGTTTTCAAGGTTCAGTTGACTTGCAATTTCCGACAAACTCCATGTCGGGTATAATTCCTTTAATTCAAATACACGTTGTACAACAGCGGCTTGTCTCTCGTCAATCTCAATGACTTTAGAACCTTTTTTTGCTGTGTAGCCAAATGTCGCCCTTCCTCCTGCATAACCGCCTTCCTTGGCTTTCTTGTTGCGGCCTTTGCCTAATTTCATTGCAATTTCTAAGCGTTGGTAGGCGTCTAACAATTCCATCAAGCCATTAATCAGGAAGTCGGAAGGGTCTTTCTTATAAATGCTGTAGGTTGGCTGCTCAATGGATTTTACATCGACGTTATGTTTCTTAAACTCCCGATGAACCAACACTTTAACAATATCGCTGCGCCATAGACGATTCGTGTTCAAAACGACTACAGCATGAACGGATTGAGTAGAAATGAGGGAAAGCATGTCTTGGAACCCCTGACGATCAACCTCCAAAGTATCCTCATCAACTTTTGCGCCGCTGATACCTTCATCACTAAATACATGTAGCAGGTTCCAGCCTTGTTGCTGGCAATAGGATTCAATTTCTTCTTGCTGATAAGATAAACTGTAACCATCCTTGGCTTGTCCTGATGTTGAGACTCGAATATAGCCGATGACATTCATTGAAATTGCCCTCCGTTACAGAAATTAGGATTTATGTAACCCTTAAAAGATATAAATCAATTATATATCCTTTAAGAGATATACACAATGTTTTTTTCTCTGTAACGTGATATATTTATGCTAAGATTTATACTGGAGGAAACAATAAATGAAAGTTAAAATTCGACTTAGAGAGATTTTAGCGGAGCGGGGCATGTCTCAACGCCAATTAGCTCTCTTAATGAATATAAGACCAAATACAATCAATCACCTATGCTCTGACAACGTTGATAGAGTTTATATTCGTACACTCGAACACATTTGCGAAGCGTTGAATATTAGCATTCATGAATTAATCGAAGAAGAAACCGAATCGTCCAATTCCTAACGTCGATAAATGTAAGCATCAGATACGGAGTATACAGCCATTTTCAAGCCTTCAATCGATGTAAATTACCCCCGACTATCAATTAGAAAATAAAATTATTATTTTAATGGTCATACAATCGCGGAAATCGTTTGTTTACTCGTGTTTACTATTGATTACAAACGTTTACTTATGTTTACTTGCAATTCATATGTATGTTCAAGATAGGTCGAAAAAACCTTTTAAACATTGGCTTTATGCTCATTTCAAACGAATTTGAAATCGCAATCGTATCGCTAACAAATCGGTATGTATAGATGACTTCTAACTCAATTTTGAATAGTCTATGTACAATGGTTTCAACTGAGTCTGGCTTGGGAATTGCATTTTCCCTGCCTGACTTTTTTTGCTTGCATATGTAGAAACCCGATAAATTTGTTTTAATTCGGTTTCACTGAACTGAGCATGAAGAACTTTGAACCCAAGTATACGTTCAATTTGATTAATTTGATGCGAGTGAGATTGCAGCCAGCTAATCGTGAGACCTTCTAAAGTTTCGGGCAATTTGATATGTTTCAGAGTCTGCTTCGTCGTATGCTGGAAAAATTCTTTGGTCAGCAGGTCTATAGCCCGTCTTTTCGATGAATATTCCTTCATCTCCTTATAACTTGGACTGATTTCCATTCGGAGCAATCCATGAGCTTGTTCTATAATTTCCCGCGGCGTTTTACGAACGATACATTCCTTTTGCTTGTTGTAGAATGTAACGCGTCTGCTTTCGTTTTTATGAGTTACAGTTTCCATATAGCCATCCATATGCGGCTTTATAAATGGAATTTGGATCATGCTAATTTGCTTCACATATTCAGATACTTGCTCATGGACTTGAAAATTCCAGCATACGTCAATTCGTGTTAAATACCAGTCCTCCGTTCTAACGTGAATGTCAAACAATTCGTGTAACCTTTGATGCAACCTTTGGAAGAAAAGGGGGATATCGCTTTCTTTCAGGAGGCGTACATTGTTACCGTAGAGAAACTTGGGGATGGAAATTTGAATTTTGAGCAGTTGAATATGTTCTTTGTATTCGATGTACGGCAGATATGTGTCATGAATGATGTATGTAGATTTATGTAGACCTGTATCATGATCGTAGTAAGTTATCGGTTTATTTTCGTATGTAAAGAGTAACTGACGGTCAATAGGGATATTCGTTTTCAAAGTTATGGTATCGAACAAAGGCATCCTCCAAGAGTTTGATAGATTCTAAAAAATGAGAGAAGATTCGGCATGTTATAAGAACTCTCAATACGCATCACCCCTTTCAATGTTTTTACTGTACTTGACGCGGGATACGTTATATCAACTCAATAAAATTAACTTATTTTATTTTTAAATTTAACATATTTTACGTTTAATCATAAAAGTAACCTTCGGCAAATTTCCCTAACATCTTCTCTTACTTTCCTCTTGCTGGTAAGTTTATCCTAACAAATTGTGCATGTACAAGTCAAGAAATTTTTTAACTTTTTTTATTTTATTGTTTTTGGAGAAGAATCAAATAGAGTACATCTCCTTCATCTTCTCTTCATTCAAAAATTCATGCCGGAGTCGGAATAGAGTTTGATTTTCTCCAGCTTTTCCAGCAATGCCGAATTGTTTCAAAATACGAGGATAGGCTTTTTTCGTAATCTCGCCTTCCTGTAAATAAAACTTGTGCAGCATAGCCAGCATGCCCGAATAAGCAATGTTTCGTGGGATGAAGTCCATCTCACCAATGTCTTCCGCAAGCATGGCAATTCTCCGATGAACCGTGTGCTTATCCGCTCGATCCATATTTTTAGTTTGCGTAATCGCGGGTCTTACAACATAATCGCTTTCAGTTAATTGCGCTGTAGGAGCCTTACTATTGACGGCTTTACCGTTTTTCTTTTCATAATAAGTTTCATGGAGTGCCTTGTCACATAAGCGGATACAACTTTCTGAAACGGTCACGATTCTAGGCTCGTTTCCAGCATCGTCGACTACATGTAACTGACTATTCTCCGTATCGATATCGTCCTTGGTAAGATTTAATATTTCGCTGTATTGTTTCCCGTATACACCGTTGAAAATCAGAGAGACAATGACCGCATCCTGTGCATTGACACATCGATTCATAATTGAAACAATTTCATCCTCAGTCCAAAGCGTTTTGTTACGTCGAAGGATAAATTGTTCTTTCCATTCTGTGGAAACTCCATCAATCGGATTGTTTTCTTTCCAGTATCCCATGGCAATTGACCACCGTATATACAAATCAATCCACCGGACATTGTTCTTAGACGAATGCTCGGTAGTTGGCATAAGCAGAGAGAAATAATGAATAAGCTGCTTCTCATTGAACGAGTATAAGTCCTGATTGAGTGTATATTCGATGGAAGCTGCTACCTTAAACAAACGATGTATGACTTTCTGACTACCTTCATTGTACTGGATCATGAATTTTCGTTTTATTTCTTCATTGAACATTCGATCTTCATAAATGACATTTGCCATGAACATCAACTCTTTTAACATATTTTATTTTTATAATACCATGTATCATCCTATTTGCAAAATATTCATCTGCATAGGTCAGTTCCTTAAATCCTGACGAGCAAAAACGAATCTCTGACATTGTGGAGTTAATTCGGTGGAGTTGATGAACAACGCAACGTAGGATTCAAAGAAGGAAAGTTGTGAGTTCAGTAGAAAATGCACATGTCTAGTTTTATTTTACTTTGCTGTGCCGTACTTTTCGTTGCTAGCGATGCCGCGGCAGACAAAAAGAAACCACCAAGCGGTGGTTAGTCGCAAGGCGGTTGAGATTATATTAATAAGTTGTCAGGTAATCGTCCATTTCTTTACCTTCGAGTGTACATAATTTAATGTAGTCCTTTTCTATACCAGTCAAAAATGTACTGTTCTGCTTTTTGTTGCTCGTCAGTAATACACACCAAAACTTACATACGTTAGATTAACATAAGCATTACAAATTTGAGAGGAGTAATATGGCTGCATATTGGGTATAGTTCGCTCGGTAACAAATAATCCAAATTCTTTTATATCCTCATTGTCCTGCTCGTATTTTATTACTGCCGCATCAGTGTCATCATTTCCTGCAATAAAATCGATTTGCAGCGATATTGTTTTCATAATTTCTTCATAAGCATAAATCAATTTGTCTATATCATCGTATATCTTTTCTCTCGAAAAGACCACGTCAAACAAATCAATATCTACCTCACGATATTTTCTGTCATCATAATAGTATTTATAAATTTCATATTTGTTGTTAAATTGGCTTAGAAGAATATCAGTAGCTTTAGAAATATCGCTATCTGACATTTCTTCTGTCGTCATCATGGATGTTACTAGTCTCATTTATCTAACCACTCCTGTCTCTATTAAGTATTTGAATTGCTCATCACTTAATTTAAACGCAGTATTAAATGTATTATCCGAATTGATAAAAGCCCATTGTTGAGTAGATGGATTGTAAACATGAGTACCTTGATTACCATAATAAGTGCCGCTTTTTTGAGTCCCAGTCTCAATTAAATTCTTTACATCATTTTTGAATAATTCAACACTTGCATTTTTACCATCAGGATAGTCACCAAAATCCGCTCTATGCTTTCCAAAAGCTTTATCTATTGACTTTTGATTGAAAACTACATCATCGGCATTTTGTATTATCTTATTAGCAGCATTACCCGCACCCTTGTTAACGATAGATGCCTCTTTACTAAAGAACTTCCCTTCTGTGCTCATCGAAAGGTAAACAGCCCCTTCACCGAGAGCTTGCCAATCCTTAGAATTAAGTTCATCATCGGTTAATGCATCATAGTTTTCTGGCCCTACAACGCCTTCTCTAACAAACATTTTCAGACCAATGACAAAATATTGCCAATTGGTGAGGTCTGCACTTCCACCTTCACCAGCTGATCCCTCGATCATATGTCCAGTAGGATCAACATGGGTCAACGGGTTATTATGCACATAGGTATAAAGGTTCAAACTCAGCGGGTTATTTATCTGCCCCTCGTTCGTATCTTGGTCAATAAATCGCTCTTTTTAAAGATGCCACGGCTGAAAGAAACCGCCAAGCAATAGTTGCAAGGCGGTTGATACTTGACTAAAACTTTGAGATATTATTTCGCTAACCAAACCAGAATTACTTTTTACCTTTTAATACATCAAGTACCTCGCCACAATATAGCGGCTTGGTAACAATTCCAACGGGTAAACCGAAAGTTGAAAAAAATTTCTCTCTCTTTTCAATAAACTTCTTTTTGCTTCTTAACAACTGCAACTCATTACTAAAATCTAAATTCTCATGCAATTTCATGTCTAAAACATTCAATTCAAGTCGCATTGCCATTTCCCTGCATAGTTCTATTGCTTTTTCAAATGTGCCCTCCGGGTTACAAACTGCAAACCTTACTGAAATCTCATCAACTTTTTCTGATTTTTCACCTGAATTAATTTGTATTTCAATAATGCTTGTTTCATCCCTGTAAGAATAATAACACTCCGAATCGTCAGTCGACCATTTATCTTTAGGGATATATACATTGACGTTCAGATTCGATTCAAGGACTGTGGTGACATTTGTAAATAATACGGAATCTTCACCAAAAGTCTCCCAACCGTCATCAGTAAGCTTAGCTGTATTCTTTTTGGGGTATAGTAAAAAGTTATAGGATTCTAGCCCCATTCTATCTGCCTCCTGCTTCATAAGTCTGTTCTACTAATTCATCAGGTGTTACTTTCCATGTGTTTTTCAATTCCTCTTCAGTAATATACTCGACTGGTACATTTTTAAGCCCAGCTTGCCTTGCGGCCGCCGCACGATGGTGTCCATCAACAATAATTGTCTTACCATCTACTACATACGCTTTGATTGGAGGACCATCCCAACCATTTTCTTGCATAGATTTAGTCAATTTTTTAATTTGGTTTTTACTCATTTCATCTCTAGTTTGACGTCCTACCAAATCAAATGGACTTATTATATCACACGCTCCGGTATTATGAACCCAAATTCCAAGGTCACTGACGAAGTAAGTGTGGAAATCAGCAACTGCCATGTTGTAAACCATAGCTCGCTTATGTTTCAGTTCGATACTCTCAATCTTGAGTGTATTTCCATCACTCTGAACAAGCAAGTCTCCGACCTTCAAGTCCTTGACAAACGTCCATCCCTTTCCATCTACATAGAATGGATGGTTGAAAGTTGATTCAATCACTTGATCGCCCACATGGATCTTGTAAATCTCATTCGTTTCGTGATTGAACGTAGCCGTAACCTCTTTGTATGCTACCTCTCCCGTCTCTTCATTCTTGGAAAGAACCTTATCTCCGATCTCAATGTCTTCGATATTTTTCTCCCCATCTTCTGTCTGGACTTTTGTCCCAGCTACAAAGCAATTGCAAGCTAGGTTTTTACTATATTTAATCGCGTCTTCGCTAATATCAACAGCCTTTTGGGCATACCTCTCACCATTTGAAAGTCTTATCCAAAGTTTACCACCTTGAAGTACCTTTCCATATGGAATGAACCCTGCACCCGCTAGAACCTTATCAGCCATTGAAGCATCTTCGTTAAGTAAAGTTTTAATATCACTAATAAATTCGTTACTTATAGCCATTTCAACTTCTCTTTGAAGAGCACAACTGCTATGATTCTGTGCACATGCCCAATAAGATGCGGGCATCGGCCAATGCCCGTTAGGATCAGTATGCGTCAATGGATTATTCTGAACATAAGTATACAAGTTGAGAGTTAAAGGGTTATCAATTTGCCCCTCATAGCTATCTTCACTCAGGAACCGTCCCATGCTCGGGTCATACCATCTCGCACGCAGATACTGTAACCCCGTCGAGCTATCCCACATTTCGCCACTATAACGGAATGGTTGTGGCACCGTTTCTTGCGTCGTTAGCGGATTGCCCCACATATCATACGTATACGAGTTCAGTGTATTTCCTGAGCTATCCGTGAGTCCCACAACGTCTCCGTGGCCATTTGACAGGTAATATTGTTTATTTCCATTTGCATCTGCGCGGGCAACTAGTCCATTGCCTCGAATGTATCTGGCCTTCAAAGTTGTTGCACCACCTGATACTATACCCTCGGCAATCATATTCGCGCCATCGTAATAATAACGTATTGTCTGCCCGTTTTCCGTGCGCTCGTACAGCAACCCATCTCCATTATAGCGGTAGGATACGTTTTTGCCACCGTCATTAGCAACTTGAGTCAGGCGGTTGCGGTCATCATACGTATAGCTCGCTCCATTTAGACCCATTGCACCACTGGATTGGAGGGTTTGACGGTTGCCGCGGGTATCATACGTATACTGCTCGTTAAACTGGGTGGACGTAGAAATTCGGTTCAATTTATCATATGTGAACGAGTTGGTTGTACCATTTTCTGTTTTGGTTTTCTGATTAAAGTTATCGTCATATTCATAACCAAACGCATTGACGACTGTCCCTCCTGATTTTTTTTCGGTCAAACTGGTCAAGTTAGCTCCGTCATAATCAAACGTTGAAGTTAGGTTATTGCCTTGCCAGATGGTAGACAACAAGTCATTCTTCTTGTACGTGTAGCTGGCATCCCAATTATTCTTTGCTGCGCCAACATCCGTTAGCCGGTTACGAACATCATAGCCATATGCCGTATTGTTGCCAAACGGATCGATCATTTGGGTTCGATTGCCCTGATCATCATATTGGTACGATGTTGTTTTTCCATCTGGATAGGTGAGCGTGTTCAAGCGCTTCGTTATAGGATAATAGTCATAATTTGTGATTCCTGTTCCATCTTGCATCGTCTTACGTCTGCCAGCAGCATCATAGCTGTATGAAATCGTTTCATTGCCAGAAACGCTGCTTGTCAAGAAGTTCCGATTATTATAGCCGTATGTCTGAGTTTGTCCCTTGCGATCCACGTACTTGCTCAAGTTGCTATTTGCATCGTAGTAGTATTTTTCAATTAGTCCCGCGGGATCGGTCTTCTTAAGGAGTCTGCCCAATTCGTCATACTGTTTTTGTAATTTGTTTCCATCTGCATATTGGATTTGAGTCAATTTATTCGCAAGGTTATACGAATAAGAAGTAGTCTGAGACAACGCATCCGTTACAGATGTTAATCGGCCTAACACATCGTACACGTAGGTTGTGGGATAATTTTTACCGTCCGTGCTTGTAAGTACATTACCAACATAGTCATATGTGTAATCTGCAAGCTTAGTCTCTTTTGTTTTCAACCATTCTTTCTTTATCAGGCGATTTAACAGATCATACGTTTCCTTGGTCTGGTTGCCCTCTGCATCCGTAGCCGTCTTGGTAAAGTTGATATCGTCGTAGGACACCTTCGCGGAAAAACCGTCAGGATAGTCCGTTTGTTTCGGTCGATCCCATGAATCATACTGGTAATTGGTGGTATGACCGAGAGCATCCTTGCTCCACATCATCCGTCCGTAGGAATCGTAGCCATAAGTCGTAAAGCCGCTCCCGCTGATTCCTTCGGAGATTTTCCAGCCAAGCGGGTTCCATTGTGTAATTGTTGTGAGTCCCGTCTGATCTGTTGACGTAATTTTGTTGTTCACATCGTCATACGCGAGTGTCACAGTGCTATTATCCAGGAATGTCGCTTTCGTCACTCGATCCAGAAGGTCATACTCATACTTCGTGACATATTGTTTGCCATCCGTATACTGAGTCAATCTACCCGTCGTCGTATCGTAGATCATGCCTTGCTCAATATTTGATTTATTCCCATCTACATCTGTCACTTGTACCGATTGTTTAGTCAAGAATGCTCCGTTATTCGGTAGGTTTAAATCATATGATTTTGCTGCAGACGTCGTGCTTCGATTGTCTGTAGCCGTCACTTTGGTTTGATTACCGAATTGATCGTAGTCATAATCGATTTTCAGAGCAATTGAACCATTCGGATCATCATTGTCTTTGACCGTAAGAGTTGTAACGCTGCCCTTGTCATTTCTTTGATAATTTGTATACTGGGTCAGGTTATTATTTAATTTCTTTATAACCTTGGTAAGATAAGATTCACCTGTTGCAAACTTTTGATATTGATAAGTTGTATCGATATTATTCGGATCAGTCTCTGATGTCAATTGTCCATAATTATTATATGTTCGCTTAACGATTCTTGGTATGGAAGATTGATTTTTCGTAATATCCGTATACCTCGAGTTGATTACGATCGGATCTGGTATATTATTAGGAACATCATACGTATAGTCAGTACTGTGCTGCAAATTATTTGCGGTTTCCGTCACATTTGTATTATAAAAGTAAACGGAATTCGATGTTGCAACACAAATGTGAACGTGTACAAAAGGGGTATCACAATCTGGTGTATAGGGTATTTTCTCGAAATCAGTAAAATGTTTTTGCACTTTACTGATCGACGTCTTTCCTCCAGTAGTAATAGTAGTGCTTATAATGGAATCATTTGGCATATTCGCATTACTGTATGAACCGCCTACGTCTCCGCTATACGTGTAATTGGTCAAATTGTAAGCATTGCCATCACCTACCTGATCCTGTCTAGATGAAATACGATATTCTTGAATATAAGCATACTTTCCAATCCATCTTGTAATCGGATTGCTTTCAAAAGTATAAATCGTCTTTGCCCCCGTCGTATAGCTTACTGAGCTTAACAAAGCATGCTTTAATCCTCCTTCACTATATCCATCAGATTTATCTGAAAAGGAAAATGAAGTCGTATTATTTGAAGGTAAATAAAAATATGAAGTAGTTATGCCTGCGGTATTCTGAACAGACGTTAGATAAGCGTTGTTTGTATTTAACCATGGTTGATCCGGAAAAATGTTATCCTGTCGGGTTAAATTATAAATAACCGTTTTGTTGCCTTGTGTTAGAGTAACTTTTGAATCAGAATACGTAATATTTATTGTATTGCCTATGGCATCTTGAATTTTATTTAGACCATTTGTATCATAAAAAAATTGAACAGTGTTATTATAATTATCGCCATACTGAAGAAGCTGCCCGGAAACACCGAAGTAGTAGGTTATTCCATCCGTTTTAGAAAATACTTTGAATTGTGATGTGTTGTTGCCGACTTTAATAGGGTTATGACTTGAACCACAATATAATGAAATATCTTGATAAGCATAATTCCTCAAATAACATCCATCATTTGTAAAAGACAGTTGTATGGTTTTTCCATTTGTCAAATGTAACGAATTATCGATGTAGGGTATGTCCCATTTCCACCCTACACCTATTTGATCTGGTGTTTTATTAACTAAGCTATGTATGTAATAAGCTGTCGGAGAAGGGTCGTATTTTGGAACCGTGAGTTCCGGCCTGGGCGCTATTCCCTTCACTGTTCTTGTGTAATTTCCATTCGAATCAGGTCCTGACAAACTTGAGTAGGATACTGCTTCATTTGGATGGTTGTTAATCCAATCCTTTGCTTTCGTAAAATCCCCTAAAGTCCCAAAACCTTTCCATTCGGTGTAATAATAAGGCCCAGATTTATTAATAACTACGCCACCATTGTTCAATGTCTCTGTTAACTGATAGGCGTTATATTGGATTTCATAACGGCCAAGATAGATCCTCTCTACTTCTCGCTTAAATAAATTTGATGCCTGGCTATCATAGACCCTTCTTAGTGCAAATGAAATACCATTTCGACCAGGCAGCGTCAAATCAGTTTCTTTTCGCGTCAATGCCCCTGATAAAGCAGATACTTGTTCTCCTGTATTGCCGATGTTGAAAGGAGATTGATCTGCTTTGAGATTAACATTATTAAGTGATGCATTATCATAAGAGGACATGGTATTTAGAACAGAAGCCGATACTTGAGAATCAAAGGAAAATAAGCTCTTGGGCGCTATTACTTTTAAAATTTCTTCGAGACTTCTTCCCGATTGTCTTTGAAAAGTCAACGCCTGTTCGATTTGTTCTAAAGAATAACCTTTAATCAAGTTTTCCTCAATTATAGAAACTTCGGTTTGGAACGTAATGCTAAGATAATTAATTCTTTGATTCAGATAAACCGAATCATAAACTGACTGAGTGCCGGTGCCACCATACACATGATCTGTTACCGAAGGAGAGCCGCCTGCAGCAGGTATGCCCAACACCCCAGAGGCATTGACAAGTCCGTGGCCATATTTCGTTGAATCGCCAAGAGGCTGCGCACTGTTATCCAAAGCTTGACGAATCTCTTGATTTCTGTATGTTGCATTGCGTCCTTTCATAAGCGCCGCGACACCCGCAACTTGCGGAACCGCCATCGATGTACCGCTCATTGTGATGTAATTGCTTCCTGATAGTGGCAAACCTTGAATATCTACACCCGGAGCAACCAGTTCTACTTCTGCCCCAGTATTAGAAAATGATGCGATTTGGTTATTGCTGTCTACAGCTCCCACACCGATTACAGAACTAAATTTTGCTGGATAAGAGACTTTATTTAACCCGTCATTTCCAGTTGCGGCAATTAGAAGAATGCCGTTGTTATAGGCCAGTTGCATAGCTTCCTCAAGTGCGATGGAATAGTCGGCTCCGGCAAAGCTCATCGCAACGATGTCCATGTGATTATCAATGGCCCATTCAATCCCTTGGATTACTTGGCTATATGTTCCGTTACCATTTGAATCCAAGACTTTCACATTATATAAGCTTACATGAGGAGCGACTCCCACAAATCCGCGATCATCTTTTAAAGCCGCTAAGATTCCAGCGACAAAAGTACCGTGACCATTGTTATCGTTTAATGAAGCGTCATTCAAAACAAAAGAAACGCCCCCTGCCACATTTAGCTCAGGTGATTGTGCATTAATGCCTGTGTCAAAAACAGCCACCTTCACACCGTCACCATAGATCGCCTGATTATGGACTTCAGGAACATGGATTTGGTATATGTTTTGCGTTACTGTATCGCCTGTTTTACTAACAATACTATCTTTTTCAATATAGGCTACATTCGGGTCCTTTTTTAACTCTGCAACTTCGCTAGTTGATAGCGTTGTAGAAATGTGAGAAGGAAGATGGTTAAATCTCTTCTCTTTTTTTTCAGACTGCAAGCTTCGCTTGGTTCTTTTGCCAAGAGCCTGTTTCCCTTTTTCCGCATCTTTGAACTTGACGATATAAGCTCCATCAGGGAAACTATTGCTTGATTCTTGAGCCGCGGCATCTTGTGCCATTGCAAATGTAGGTAAGACCAGTGTTAATAATAGGATGATACTTAGCAAGAGCGGCAGAAATCTTTTTTTCATGATGACCTCCAGATTCTATTGAATTGCAAGGAAAACACTGATAGCTCCGTTGTAATACGATTATTGCATCATTTCCAATTCTCCAATGCTTGTCCACCAGTGACCGTTATTATCGCTGATGTTTATTCTGTACTTACTAAACATTCCCGGATTTTTCACAGTAAAAGTTTTTGCTTCGCTAAGATGCCATCCGGTTATATCTGTTTCAGTTGACAACACACGCCATTCCGTTCCGTTGAATCCTTCGAAGGTCCAGGTTTTTGGAGCAGATGCTAATGTTGATTCATCATATCTTGGAGTGATTTTGTAAGATCGCACCAGTGTGGGCAGAGGGAACTGATAAGCCAACCAACCTTGAACTGTGCCGTTTGTGATCCAGCTTTGTTCAGAATTCAAGTGATCAAACGCCTTGTAAGCTGCATAACCTTCACCAAACTCGCTTTCGGCACTAGCCGTACCATTTGTACTCACATTACTGGTCATAGCAGGAATAATGTTGTACTCTCTCGTGCCGCCATCTCCCTCCATCATCTCAACCTCGCCAACGCTCGTGTACCAATGTCCATTGTTTCCCGTTATATTAATTCGGTATTCTTTATAGCTTCCGCTTGAGTTAACATTAAACATTTTAAACTCTCTGATTTTCCAATCCGTTACATTCGTTTCGCTAGACAAAATGTTCCACTTGCTTCCATCGAATCCTTCAAAAGTCCAAGATTTGGGTGAAGCGGCTATAGCGCTGATTTCATTTCGAGGAAGTATTTTATACGAAATGACATGTCTTGGAGTCGGAAACTTAAATGAAAGCCAGCCCTCAACTACACCATTCGTAATCCATGCCTGCTCAAGGTCAAGATGATCGAATGCCTTGTAAGGAGCATAATTAGAACCGAAGCTGCTGCTAGCACTGGCAGTACCGTCAGGAGAAACATCTTGAAACATGATAGGAATAATGTTCTGGTCTCCCCATAAATTAAACACCTTGTTATTGACCCTTTTCGCCAGATTTCCGTTTTCATCATATAAGTATGAAATCCGATATTTTTGATCGTCCTGAAAAAAGGTATACCATTGCAACTTGTTGGATATATCGTACTTATACTGGGCTCTGTCCAACAAATAATCGAATTCGACAGAATTACTGGCTTTTCCGGCTTTGACTGCAATGGCTTTAATTCTTGTATCCTTGGTTATACTTATGGGTGAGCCATCGTATACTTGCCCAGAAGATAGAGCAGGCTCTCGGCCATCCAATGTGTAAATGATAGAGTCCGCACCAACTGAGCTTAATTGTACTTGTTCATTATTTTTACGCAGACCGGGAGGTACGCTGCTTTCGATAATTACAGGTTGCCTCCAACCACGCTGTTTCACTTGAGGATAGGCCCACACATACACCTGTGCAAACCTCATATTAATACCGTCATTTATAGCTTGATCGATATTTTTCCATATGGAATCATTATTTGTAGAATCCGCTCCCGATAAATAATGAATTTTGCTGGCAGGGTAGTTCAGTTTGCGCTGAGCTACTGTTAGGGCTTGTCTATGTTTCTCCATATTGTTGGCAATTAAATAATCGTAATCTTCGATCATAAAAAAGTCTAAGTTTGGCGATTTCCATTGCTCCACAGGAAAGTTGACTTTGCTCATCATACTAGGTGCCAACTCCTTGTCAACTACCGTAGGGATAAATAGCAGTACCGTAAATTGGCCTGTTGGATGGACGCTTTTCAACGTGTCACGAAGCATAAGCGAAAATTTCCCATTCTGCTCGCCTAACCATTTCAGCAATTCTTCATGACCGATCGTCGAGTCATATGCCGATTTAAATTCATGCATCGGTTTTCCAAATTGTTGCTGATACAAAGCTCTCGTTGATTGGTCATAAAATGTAGGGGGACTGCCTGGCAGACTATCCATATACCACCACCAAGGTTCTCCAAATTGAATAATAGGAGTCTGGTTGTTGTCCTTTTGTATTTTAGCTAACCCCAATATGTATTGCTTGTAGTAAGATTGAACTTCCTGATTGGTGAAGCTTAGAAGTTTAGGAGTCGGGGACCATAACGTCTCTGCCCCAATTCCATCCCAAGTTCTTTGCCACCAAGAGGGGGGCGCATCAACGTTTTCCATTGAAATTGAAGCGATTACTTTAGTATTACGCACCGATAATTGCTTCACATAGCTCGTGTACCAACTCTCAAATGCTTGATTGAACGGATGCTCCTTAATAATCTCCATTCCATTTTGGCCGTTGTAACGCTTATCGTAGTAGTGAGATGCGCCTACATAAAAATCGACTATATCGCCAAAGCCTAGTCTACTGTAGTCACTCACAAGTCGTTCAGGGGTTAAATTGTATGAATCATCGTACCCCTCGCTAATTCTTACTTTGCCGACAGGCGCCACTGCTTTCTCATTCATCAGAAATGTATTTCCATATACGTTCCAGTTAGAAAACTCAATCTTAAATGGTTTGGAATCTGCAAAATAATTCACATTTGTTTCATTATAGTTATATTCTTTCGGGACAAATGCCCATTCCAATCGCTTAATATCAGTAACCGGAACTTTGACCCATTCTGGATTCGGTGCCCATGCACTCTCGGAACTACTTATCTCATTTTGAACGAAAGGAACCCATCCGGAATAGAGATTGTTAAAATCGATTCTTATTTTCCCGGTTGTACCATTCGCATTTCCCTTCTGTCTTCCAATTGGGAATACATAATCTGTACCTATATCCTCACTTACAGCAGCTTCCCAGTTTTCTTGCGGGCGATCTACCACATAATTCCACAGTCGAACATAATATGCTTTATCATCGGTAGTTACAATGGTCAGCGTTGGTGATGGGGTGCCGTCCATGGGAACCGCATCGCCACTGATTTTGTAATTGTACTCAAGCACAACATTGGAAAAATCATGATTCGTCGGGTACTTTAAATCAGGGTGGCTGTGGACATCCTCCGTTTCCCAATACATGACGTCAAAATCCTTGCTTGTCCGAAAATTTCCGGTGGTCATAAAGTTATGCTCATCGTTAGTTACAGTTGCTGACATCATATCGAAATTAGAGTTATTTATAAGATACTTTGGCTTAAGCTTATAAGCTTGTTCTTCCCCAGCAGCGAAAGATTGATTATTGCAAAAAACGAAAAACATTACTACAATACCAATTGCAGCAATCCACTTCACTCTCATTTTGTCCCCCCTGTGATGATTTCAGCTTGTTTGTGCATTACTTCTTTCGAATAAATTTGATAAACTCTCGCATATTCTTGTTTGGCCTCTTTAAGACCAGGATTTTCTCCGAAAAATTTGGTTGCAAGTTCAAATGCTGCCTCATATTGCTGTTTCTCTATGGCAGCATTAATTTCTTGTTTCAAGTTGTCGATATTCGACTTCTTGTCATTACTCTTTGGATTATTTCCATTGTTCGAATCCCCGCTGTCGGATGATTTGATATTCGACCTGTTGGACTTCGTTGATTTAAAGGAATTGTTTTTGTCTTTAACACTCTCCCACTTCGACATGATTTCAGCATATGTTTTGTTGGTTTCTTGAAGGCTTGCTTCGTTTTCTTTATGTTTAGAACTGTTCATTGACTGTAAAGGCTGCATTCCTTTAGAAACTGCATGGGTAGAGTTTTCTTCTGTAATTTCATCGCCTGACAAACTTTGTTGAGGTTTCAGCTCTTTGTCATTTCCTGCGTAAACGATCGTGTCATAGACTAACCAAGAAAGCATCATAACTAGCATTGCTGATACAATTAATCTGATTTTTCTTTTCATTGAAATCTGCTCCATTCTTTTAAAAAATCTGCCATTTCATAATAAGTTACTTTATTAATAGATTCGTGAAACGTTATGGTTCGTACAAATAGTATCTCTCCCTCCGCTACTAGATAGCCTCTCAATATTCGCCACCCAACACTAGAGGCAATTTCGCACAAATTCTAGATTACTCTATTTTCCCATATGTTACTTTAGCAAAATTTGTCGAAATATAAGAACATTTGTCGAATATTTCAAAAAAACAAAAAAGACGCCCCGAAAATGGCGCCTCTTGAGTAATTTATACGTCACTTCCCCCCTTTCCCTTTGTATGATGACGGCGATTCGCCGACGTATTTTTTAAATTTGCTGTGGAAATAATCGGCGTTGGCGTAGCCGACGCGCAGGGCGACCTGGTGGACTTTGAGTCCTTCGCCGAGCAGTTCGATCGCTTTTTGGATGCGGACTTGATCGAGGTAGGTGTGGAAGTGGGCGCCGGTGTAGTTTTTGAAAATTTTGCCCAGGTAGCCGCTGGTGTAATTAAACAGCTCGGCCAAGGTGTCGAGCTTCAAGTTTTCGTAGTAGTGCCGTTCGACGAAGTCGATGATTTGCTTCAGGACGGGCTCGTTGCCCGATGAGTTGATTCGGACCGTCAATTCAAGCAGCTGCTGCTTGACCCGCTTCATCAAAGCTTCAAGATTCGGCTGCTCGTAGATGTCGGCGATGAGGGGCATGAATTCCCGAACATTCGTGTACGTCTTGTCATGCATGCCCGCCAGCTTGTTCAATACGATGGAAATCAGCTGCGCATAGTTGGTCTTGATGCTGTGCTCGCTGCAGTCAAATGCGGCGATTTCGGCACCCGCCCTTTGGACCCACTGGTCCAGGCAATCTTTTTTGCCCATGTCGATGGCGTAGTACAGCTTTTCTCCGAGCGCTTGAAGGTCGAGGCTTTCCGTAGTCCGTGCAGTCTCGCCTGCACGGCTCTGGTCGATCAGCTCATTTCCGAACAGGAAATGCCGCTTCAGCAACTGCGCCGCCGCTTGAAAGGACGCGCGGATGTGCACGAGCTGCTTAACCGGGTCTCCTATCGCCGCATAGAATGGAGTTTCTGTCAAGCCGCTTCGAAGCTCCTCGTATAAGCTGAGCCTTGTTCGTTCGTCCGCAACCGGATCAAAGAGGAGGACGCCGTGATAGGCGTTGGCATGAAAAACAAAGCCTCGCCCCTGCTCTTCAAAAAGGGCAGACAGTGCCCGTCTCACGGACGCATGAGCGCGCGAATCCGCCCCCAGCGTCTGCGGAGGCTGCAGCAGCAGCACCTGGTAAGCGCCGGTCGGCGAAGCGATGAGCCGCTCGATCTCCGAAGGCGGGCGGCTCCTTCGGGCCGCATGGCTCCGGCCCTCGCCGGGCCCCGCTCCTTCGCCGCCGCTCAGGCCCTCGCCCAGCCCCGCTCCTTCGCCGCCGCTCTCATCGCCCAGCAGCATCGCGCGAATCCATTCCTCGCGCCGATTCTCTGGGCGGTCGGCCTGCAGAAGCTCGCTCAGCTCTCTCTGCTTGTTCAACTGCAGGCGGATTCGCACCAGCGCCGCCATAACCTCTTCTTCGTCGACCGGCTTCAGCACGTAGCCGTCGACTTGGCCGACAATCGCCCGTTTGGCGTATTCAAAATCGGCGTAGCCGCTCAAGATCAGAAAACGGCATTTGGAATCGGTTTTGCGGATTTCCTCGATCACCTGCAGCCCGTCCATGACCGGCATGCGAATGTCTATGATCATCAAATCCGGCGCCAGCTTCGCGTATTGAACCAAAGCCTCCCTGCCGTTCATCGCGTCGCCGACAACTTGAAAACCGCAGCGTTCCCAGTCGATCAGCGTTTGCAATCCCCCGCGAATGGCGGGTTCATCGTCCACAATCAATACTTTATACATGGCTTGTTCACCTCTGGACAGGTATTGAAAAAAAGATACGCGTTCCCGCACCTTCCTCCGTTTGAATGTTCAGCCCGCAGCCATCCCCATATAAGAGGACAAGCCTCTGGTGCACGTTGCGCATCCCGATCCGATGCTCCTCGCTATCCTCCATGTCGCCCAAAGAACGCTCGATCTCCAGTAGCTTGTGTCGGCTGATTCCTGCTCCGTTATCGGAGACTTCGATATGCAGGCGGTCGCCTTCCAGCGACGCGTTCACTTTGACGATGCCTTCTCTCTCGACACGCTCAAGGCCATGGATAACGGCATTTTCGACAAGGGGCTGCACGATCAGGGGCGTGATTCCGATCCCGCTCGCTGCCGGATCCACATGAATCTCGTAATTCATACGATCCTCAAAACGGAACGCCTGAATGTCCAGGTAGCACCGCACCATTTCGACTTCATCCTTGAGCGGGATCGTGCTGCCCCTGATTTCGATTTTTTTGCGCATCAGCTTGCCCAGCGTTCGGACGATGCCGGATATTTCCGTTTCTCCTTTCATATGCGCCTTCATGCGGATCGATTCCAGGGCGTTGAATAGAAAGTGCGGGTTGATCTGGCTCGCCATCATTTTCAGCTTGATTTCTTTTTGCCGCAGCTCCAGTTGGTTGTTGATCCGGTTCGACTCGTGGACTTCGTCCATCAGTTCCCGAATGCTCCTGACCATGTTATTGAACTGCCGGGACAGCATGCCGATTTCATCGTTCCCGTCAATTTCCGAAGACACATGCAGATGCCCAAGCGCGACTTTGTTGATCTGCTTGTTCAGCTGGAGCAATCTGGACGTCAAAATCCGGGCGGAAAAATAAATCAACACGAAAGCGATCGCCAGGCTGACCAAAATAATCGTCAAACCCATATTGCTGATTTGATTCGCTCTGCCGACGATGCTCTTGACGGTGAACACGGAGACGATGCGTAGTCCGCTGGCGCTCAGCTGCGGGATTAAATCGCGAATGACAATTCTCGAATCCTGCCCCTGAAACAGCGTTTCATACGTGCCGGCCGGTTTGTTCAAAAAATCTTTGGCAAAATCGAGATCGCTCACGTTATGTCCGACCCAATCGGTGTTTTTGGCCGCTACAATGCTGCCTCTATCGTCAAAAATCATCGTATCGAACTGCTCCTGGCTCACGATGGAATTCAGTTCGTCGGGATTGACGCTGATCACCAGCACGCCGCTCGAACGATAGTTGGAAAAATAAATTCTTTTTACGAGACTTAAATACCTCTTGTTGTTCTTCGTTTCGTCCTCCACGGCATACCATCTGATTTTATCGTTTTTTTTGTACTTCGCTTCCTGATACCAGAAAGATTGGAGGATTGCTTCCGAAGGCTGGATGAAATTCCAATTGTTCAGTATGGTCGGATTGGTCGTATAAAACCGGACATTGAATATTTCCTTATAAAGCTTGATAAAATCGGTGAAATCCTGAAATTCTTTATAAGCGCTTACAACTTCATAAATCGACGTATACTCCGTATTGACGACCCGCTCCAGCCGCGGATCAATCATCAGCTTGTTGGAAATTTCGATCGGTACCCTCAGCACGTCCAGCGCATGGTTGTTAATTTTTTCCACATTATTGGAAGTTTGGCCGATAGCGTCATTGAGAACCGTCTGTCTGAATTGGCTCGTTAAGAAACCGCCTACAATGATAACCGGAATGACGACGACCCCGATAAAGGCGAGGATCAGTTTGTTTTTGAGCCGAATGTTGTTGATTTTGTTGATGATGAAAAGGAGCATGGATATCACCGCCATATAATTCCATTATAGCATACAGGAATATCCAGATATTGATTCTTTTTTCATGTCAAAAATGAGAGACGGCCGCCAATCGACGCCGCACAACAAAGCCAAAAAGCGTCCCCCCGGCCGCCCATCAGGCAGCAGGAGAACGCTTATGGCAAGAGTGCCGCTATATTGTCCGCAACCTGCGTCATACACGCGAGGCCGGACTATCGCCATCCATCCTGCGGCAAGCCGGAACTACTCCAGCAGCTGCCGATGGATTTTGACGACGACTTTTTTGATCGGTCCGTCGACGCTTACCGAGCAGCAGGGGCGGTGAATATCGCTTGGGAAAAAGACCGCGAACATGCCCGGCTGCAGGACGATCTCCGACTCCCGCGGACTCTGCGCCTTATCGTAAAATGCGATGTCGCGTGCTTCAAACTGGTCGTCGATCGGCCTGGAGCCGGAATCTTTTCTGCTGACACCCAGTCGCTCCTCGCCGCTGACCAGCAGTTGAATGTCCGTGTAGACTGCGTGAGATTCCGGCTTTTGCTCCGCGAACGGCCGCGTGACGACCTCTTGGACCAAAGCGAACATCAAATCTCCTTCAAGCTCGTATTTGCCTGGGGCCGAGTTGGACAGTTCCTGCTTAAGAACGTAGTCGAGCCCTCTCTGTACGGCAGCCGGCAGCAAATGCCGCTCCTGCTCCAATGAATGAATGTCGTTTACAATCATTGCTTTAATCCCCTTTGTTAAATGGCGTATTTTTGCGAATAGGCCCCGGTAATCCGGTGCATCTGCACGACCTCAAGGCGATCCGTGGCCGAGAATTGCGTATCGTCTTTCGATCTGCAGCGGTAATTGCTCAAGATTCCCTCAAGCATAAGATAGTACTTGGCATTGACCGGGTACAGCTGTTTTTCGATCCAGGAAGCCATGGTCAGGAAGCTGATCAGATCCTCGGCCTCCTCCGGACGGGAAGCGTAGCTGCGCATCAGCCATACGTACAAATCGGGATGGAAATTGCCCATGACGCCGACGTACCCTGCGATGCCCGAATTTAACGTTTCCAGCAAAGTGGCCGAGTTGGCGTTGAAAATACGGAGGGCCGATCCGGCCGTCGATTCCCGCTTCGACCGGATCAGTTCCGCGTCGCAGCAGGTGTCTTTCAGGAAGTAAAACCGGCCTGTCCCGGCGCACCATTCAAGCAGAGCGGGAGGCAAGTTCCGCTTGTACGGTGACGGACACTCGTACAACCCGAGCTTAACCTCCCCGGGAATGTGCTCCAGCAGCCTGGTCAAATTGCTCTTCAGCACTTCGTCCGATTCATGCTGCGCGGCAAGCCGGTTCGTCACCAGCACCAGGGCGTCGATTCCCGTCTCCGCCATGGCGTTCAGCTCCGCCACCTGGTCCTCGAACGCGGCGGAGATATGACCGGAGGCGACAACCGGCACGCGCCCCGCCGCTTTTTGCTTGACAAAAGCAGCGATCTTCACTCTTTCTTCCAGGCTCAGATAAAACATTTCGCTTGACTGGCATACGGCGAACAAGCCATCTGCCTGGTTGTCCAAATACCACTCTACCAAGCGGCCCAGCGCCTTATAATCGACTTCATCCGACTCCGTGAACGGAGTCAGCATCGTAGGCCATACGCCCCCGGCAATTTGGGTATTCATCGAAAGTCCTCCCGTTATCCTTTATAGATCCTGATCTGGTGATTACCCGTTTTCGCCCGTACTGGCTGGCAACGCTGGTGCACTGTTTGACGGTGATCATCTCGTCCACCTGCTCCATAAGTATATCAATTCCCGGGATATGCTGGTATCGGTAATTAGACATAATCCCACCGCACACCCTCTTTCAGGGAAATGACTGTTAAAAAACTCGCCCGCCAGGGAATTAGAAATGCAGGAAAAACCAATAAACTCATATCACATCACGATCGCCACTCCACAGAATGAAAAGGTCTACTAGAAAAAAACTGCAAAAGTGCAGGCTTTTCCAGTAAAAAAGGTCCATTTTGGCGAAAAGCCTGCGATTGTGCAGGAATTTTCGGAGAAAACGAACCTGAACCCCTGTTAGCGGCGAAAAGCCTGCACAATTGCAGGAATTTTCCGTAGCCGACGTATCCATCGAGCAAAAACTGCATTTTTGCAGGTTTTCTTCGTGCAACCAGGCAGATTGTGCGACCAGCTCGGGCGGAATGGATTCAGCTTGCGATTAAAGACAACGGCATTGGATCTCTGCATGGCGGTCGTATTGGGGTACGGAGCAAACAAGGGGCGAATGCCGAATTTTATTATTTTATATTGCCGGTTGTCAATGAGGATTGAACCTCTCCTTGCGCTTGGACTGAACCCCTGCCTTATCGCTGCTAGCGATGCTCTTTCAGGCTTTCCAGTCTTTACCCAAGGATTGTCGCCATATCACGCCATGTTCAGAATAGAATCTCCAACTGCTTATATTCTTTCAATGGTTTCTTATCAACTAATATCTCTTTATTATTACAATTTGAATTATATACGTTTAATATGTTTAGCTGATATATCCATTCCCCTGCATCATGGTGAACCAATCTTCCATTATAAATAATTCTCCCATATTCGTTTTTATTAAGTTCAAAAGCCATTTCCGACAAGTAATTATATCTTGAGTCGTATCTTATCGGTTTTCCGCAATAATCGGTATATTTAAAATAAATAAGAAGACGATCTTCATTTCTTTGTATTTCAACACACCCTATCTTCCAATCACATAAGTTAGATTCAACAAATTCTACTTTATTATTTTTGATCAAAATACCTTGTTCGTTTTGAATTAAACCAATTCGATGAAATGGTATTTTTGAATCAGATTTATAATTTATCATTGATTCTGGAATAGAGAATGATTTATTATAATGATTTCTTAGAGCAGAATAAGGTGCGCCTCTAGTCTTTTTCCCCCACAATAATGTAATACTCTGTACAATCACTCAGGTTCGCTCCTGTTTCCCAATATAAAATTCCTTCAAAAGTTGTTTCGTTGATATTCGTTGAAACAATTACATTATCCTGCCGCAATCCCCCGCAATATGCAATGGATTGGCAAAAAAGCAATCCAAAAGAAACTCCGGGTCATTTTTCGTGCTATAGTACAATTAAAGACGTCTATACTACTACTGCAAGGGAGAGATTGCTATGGTGAAAGAGTTTTGGTTAAATCTTCCTGTGAAGGACATCAAGAAGTCAAGAGAGTTTTTCACCAAACTTGGCTTTGCATTTCATCCGCGGCACAACAATAGCGACGAAGCCGCCGGCTTGCTCATCGGAGACAAGAATGTCATCGTGATGCTTTTTCCGGAAGCGGCTTTCAAAAACTTTACGAGAAACGAGCTTGCAGACACCAAGCAAGGTACGGAAGTGCTGCTTTCCATCGATGCCGACAGCAAAGAGGAAGTAGACGAGCTGCTGAGGAAAGCGGCCGAAGCAGGCGGCACCGTATATAGCGCGCCCCACGGCCAAGGCTGGATGTACGGCGCCGGTTTTGCCGATTTGGACGGCCATCGGTGGAATGTGTTGTATATGGATCAAAGCAAGATGCCGAAGGAATAGTAATGAACCAAGGTTTTTTAATTTCCCCGGCAATATTTTCATAATAAAGTCTTGAACCTTACGTTACGTCATGTTTTATACTGAAGTTACCGGTACAATCGAGCACAGGATGAGCTGGGAGCGCAACCTCGACAATCTCGGGGACTTCCTAGCCGATTCGGCGGATGAAACCGATTAATCGAGGAACGTTAGTATGAGCGAAAGAATGGGAGGAACCGATATGACAGACAACAAACCGACAGGCAGCCCAAGCCCGGACCCGAGCGGCGCCGGCGAAAATGAACTGGTGGCTGCGCGCATAATGGATGCGCCGCGCGAACTCGTATTTAAGGCGTGGACAAACGCCGACGATCTGGCGCAGTGGTGGGGGCCAGCCGGCTTTACGAATACGTTTCACGAATTTGATTTGAAGCCGGGGGGCAGCTGGCAGTTTACGATGCATGGCCCTAACGGGGCTAATTATCCGAACAAGATCGTCTTCGGCGAGATCACCGAACCTGAGCGAATCGTACTCCGGCATATCTCGAATCCCCAGTTCCAAGTGACGGCCACTTTTGAAGATTTGGGCGGCAAAACCCGGGTTACTTTTCGCCAGCTCTTTGAGAATGCCGCTGTATTTGAACAGGTCAAATCGTATGCCGAACCGGGAAATGAGCAGAACTTGGACCGCCTCCAAGCGCATCTTGCCAAAATGAGCTTATAAACAGCAACCGCCTCAGACCAAATTCATGGCATGAGGCGGTTTTGCTATTTTTACACCAAATCGTTGAAAATACTGCTAAGCTGCTCGGCGATAAATGACGGTCCCTCATCCAATTCTTCGCTGCTGAACGAGAATCTGCCGACGGTTTCGTCCATATCGAGCATTTCGGCCAAAAATCCGTTGAATCCGCGGGCTTTGCGGTCCAGCTCCAAAATGATTTCAATCCCGCCTTCATTCGGATATGCCACGATTTCCAGTTCGTCTATTGTGTTTTTGTACCGGCTGCGCAGGGTCGGTTCGAATTCGAACTTTTGGATAAACGGCAGGGCGTAATTGTGCTGCGGGTAATACTCGTTTTCCGCTTTGCTCATCTGGAATCCAAGCAGTTCGAGCGCTTTGAACAAAATCGACGTGTACGGATGCGCCAATATTTCAACGTCATCCCGGTCCGTCGGATCGACCGCATTGTCGATATCAAGCCCGGTTCGAATCCAAATCGGGAACTCACCGATGGAAATAGGAGTATGATGCGGCAGTACAAGGCTGAAAGGAATTTCTTTCGTTTCGCCCGGCCGGAAAACAAGGCTTTCGCCCAAAACGAAATTCGCAATCTCGACGGTTTGCTTTTCATAATGAATTTCGGTGCGCCCGTCGCGGTTTGCGTCTCTTTCGACAGGTTTGTAATACTCAGTCATAAGCCGAAAATAGAGCTTTCTGACGGTCTGCTCCACGTTCCCTCCCGTGGCAACGACGACTCCGTCGACATACCCTCCGGGAATAAACTGCTCCGTATGAAACTGGGCGTCTATATCAATGTTGCCGATTCCGACCTTGGCCAGCATCTTTTTGAAAAATGACACGATTCGTCTCCCCCACTCTATCATTTAGGAAAAATTACCTATCTGAATCTTACATGATAGTTGCGGGTTCGACAATATGAAAAACGATGAATCGGCAAACTTGATTCAGTACGGCTTCGTTTCCTTGTACAGCTTGACGACAATATCCTGGTTGTAGTTGCCGAAGCCGGTGCCGAACAGGGTGAGCCCGCCCGGATTTTTGGCGTCAGGCAGGACAGCGATCCGCAGCGTCCACTGCTTTTGGCGAATGTCGATATCGTCAAGCGTCACGTCGGACATGCGCTGCCCGTCAAGGAAGGTACCGTCCTTGTTGATCGTGAACATTTTCAGCAAACCGAATTGGTTAAGCCCCGAACTCCACCAGTCCGGCGTGTACCTGCCCCGCTGCGAACCGCCGAAATCTCCCGGAGAAGTCCACTGCCCAAGAAAACGGCCGTTCAAAAAAAAGGTGATGTCGGAAGGCCAGTCGTTGTTGACGCTGGGTGCTTCCGAAGCCATCTCGAGCGAAATTTCCAGCTCTATCGGGTTTTCGCTGGCGAGCAGGTAATTCGGAATTTTGTATTCGACATAACCGCAGCCGATCCATAAAATTTTGGCATTCACCCGCTCCGGTGATAAAAAGCTGCGCGAATCGTCAAAGCTGCCGATCACTTTCTCCGTTGTCGCAAGACCGCAAGTAGGATTGACTTCAATATCCGTGTAGTGCCCGATCGGAATTTCAATATGAGTATGCTCGCGAATAAGCGGCTTGTCTCTTTGCGGGAGCAAAATTTCGATGCTGCTCATGTCCGGATTCATCGAACACAGCTTTTGCTGGCCGCCGCGTCCCGGAACGATCGCCGTCTTGATCAGCTTCGCTTTTTCCAGCTTTTTGACGTGCATGGTCATGATCGCGCTGCTGAGGCCCAAAGCCTCGGCGAGCTCTTTGATATTCATATCCTTTTGGGCGAGAAGATGCATAATATTAAGCCGGACGGAACTGGCCAGCGCCTCGAATAAAGGCAAGGAGCCGGGGGAAAGATCTGCTTTCATGAAAGCCTCCGAAAACGTATATTTGTTCTATCATATCGGTTTTTTCATTGTTTTCATAGTATCCGTCGGCGGACGGCGGTTCTAGGAGATGATTTTGGTGCGCCGCGCGTTTTCGGCCGACCGTTTCGTAAAGCCGCTTAACGGCTTCTTGAGAGCAAGCGCCGCCAAGTAGCTGAGCGCAATAAAAACGCAGAGGCCCAGCGCGTCCTTGATAGCTGTCTCCGGCCAAATGCCCCCGACCGCTTCCCGCAGCAAACTGATCGCATAAGTGAACGGCATGAAAGGATTCAGCGCTTGAAAAAATGGCGTTGCCGTACTGATCGGGAACGTGCCCCCTGAACTGGAGAACTGGAACACCATGAAAATGATCGCAATACCTTTCCCCGTATTTCCGAAAACCGACAGCAGCGTGTAAGTAATCGTAACGAATACTTTGCTGACCAGTACGGCGAAAAGTACGAACCAGATTTTATCGGCGACATAAGTGCCAAGAATCCAAATATCCCCCAGCGTCAAAATAAGCGCCTGAAAAAAGCCCAGGGTAAGAAACGCCAGCAGCCTGCCAAAATACATCTGATACCCTTTGTATCTGCCCCCGGGGTTGTCCAGATCGACCCGCAGCAGCGAAATCAGCAGCGTAGAGCCGACCCATAGCGATAAGACCGCGTAAAAGGGCGACATGGCGGAGCCGTAGTTCGGAATGGGATATAACCGATTCTCGCTGATTTGCACCGGCTTCGCCAAAAAGTCGCTCTCCTCGGCAATATCGCCGCGCAGCAGCTTCGCCAAATCCGCGAAATTGTTCTCGCCCTGCACCTGCCTGATCTTATCCGCTGCCTTGTGCACGGCATCTTCCAAAGCCGGAAGATCGCTCCGGACAAAATCCGCCGCCCGATGAACCCCGTCCTCCACTTCCGGAAGCTTGTTTTGCACGAAATCCGAAAGCCGGTGCAGCTGCTCCTCCGCTGCGGGCAAATCATTACGGACAAAATCGGCCGCTTGATGAAGCTTCTCCCCGACTTTCGGCAAATCGTTCTGCACAAAAGGAACCGCCGCATTCACAGCTTTGGTGAACTCGTCCATCTTGTCCTGCATGCTTGCCGACGCGTCCTGCACCCTGGCGCGAATTTGCGGCATATCTTTTTGCAGCGCGCTGAGCTGGGCGATGCCGAATTGGATTCCCGCCTGCGCATCGTTCAAAATTTCCTTTATATTCGGAAGCTGCGCTTTGGCCGTCTGAAGTACGTCCGCGGACGCCTTCGCCACAGCCTGCACCTGCCCGAAAGCTTGTTTCATCTTCGGTACGATCTCCGAATCGTATCGGGACAATATATCGCCCAAAATGCCGTCCGCCTCTTTGGACAACGTATTCAAGCTCTCCACCAGCTCTTTCGCCGGCTTCTCCCCGCGTTCAATAGCCGCCGTAATGGCGGCGATCGTCTGAATTTGCCGGTTCATTTTGGATTTCAGAGTGCCCAGGCGATCGATCATATCGGTCAAAACAGGACTCTGAACATACGTATTCAACCTGCTCAGCAAATCCGTAGTTCTATTCAGCACCTCGACGCCTGCCGTCAGACGGTCTTTCACAAAGGCCAGCGCATTCAGCGCTTTTTGCGGATCGATATTGGCATCCATCAAAAGCCCCGTAACCTCAGCCGCGTTCTGCGCGATTTGCTGCAGCAGCAGCAAATTTTGCTTCACGACAGCCGGGAGCGTCTGGAGGGCGGCATCGTTTTTCGCCAAAAAGTCCTGCAGGCTGTCCGCAAAAGCTCCGCCTTCCGTGGCGATCCGCTCAATTTGGGGCAGAGCCTCCTGCGCGGCGGCGACGATCTCTTCGGCTTTCTGCGCCTTGTCCATCGCCGCGTTCAGCGCGTTCTCCACTTGATCGAAATTTCGCGCCATCTCGGCAATGCGGTCCGCCACCTTCTGAATTTCCGGCAGCTTCTGCTGGAGGACGACCACCTGCTGGGCCGCTTCATTGATTTGCGGCCAGCGCTCGTCGATCTTGAGGATCGCATCCCCCGCTTCGCGGATTTGCGGAATCTTTTGCTCGAGGCTGACGATTTTTTGAGCTTTGTCGTGAATGTCCGGCAGCTTTTGTTCGACCTCGAGCACCTTTTGGCCCATACTGTCGATCTCAGGCAGGCTCTGCTCGAGGGTCAGCACGCCTTGTTCCACCTTGCGGATGGTCGGAAGCTGTTCCTCCAGCTGGACGCCGGCTTCGTTCAACTTTTTGAGCGCCGTCTCGCTTACCGTTTTCACAAAATTTTCGTTGATCTGAGCCGTCACGGCGGAAACTCCCGAATTCGTAATTTTGGGCGCGACCGCATTCATTTTTTCGTTGACCGTATATTCCACTTCCGGCTTTTGCACGTTTCCTTCCGCAATGCCTGTAATTTTCCGCGAGAAATCGGCGGGGATCAGCAAGCTCGCATAGTAATCCCCCCGCTCAACACCGCGCCGGGCCTCGTCCGCATCGACGAAAGTCCAGCCGAGCTTCGTATTGGCCTTCAGGCTTTCTATCACATCGCTGCCGATATTGATCGTTTTGCCGTTGACGGAAGCCCCTTCATCCTTGCTTGTGACGGCAATTTTGATTCCGCCGGTATGCGCGTAAGGATCCCACACGGAAGTAACGTTGACCCAATCGTAGATGGAAGGAATCAATATGAGGGCAACCATAAGAAAAATCCCTGTAGGTACTTTGAAAATATTTTTCCAGTCCGTAACATAAATGTTCCAAATACTTTTCATCTCTTACCGCCTATGTAACTTATTTGGTTTATTGTACCATGATCTCCCTCTTATGATACTACAAAAAAAGGCCCGTGGGATGCATCGATTCCCGGGCATGCCAAAGAACCTGACAGGCGCAAGCGACCCGTCAGGTTCCTTGTAAAGAATCAATATGCGGCTGTGAAACGGGCGCGGACATGCTGCGGATTCTCGGCTTCGTCCAGCAGGGCCATCGCGTAATCCTCCGCTGAAATTTTGCTGTTGCCGTTTTCATCGGTGACCAGCTGCTCGGTGCCCAGGCGGAACTTGCCTGTCCGCTCGCCCGGCTCGATCACTCCGGCCGGAGAGAACGATGTCCAATTGATATCGGACTCGCGCAAAATGCCAAGCGCGTTGCGATGCGCCAACGCGATAGGCTTCCACGCCTCCGGGAATCCGGGCGTATCGACGATCTGCACGCCTGGAGCCACCTCCAGGCTGCCTGCTCCCCCGACCGCCAGCAGCCTGTCGAGGCCGGAAATTTTCACGGCTTCGATCAACGTGCGGGTCAGATCGGCCAAAGCGCCCGGGTCTCCGGCCGGCCCGTAGGCGCTGACGAGAATGTCGTGGCCTTTTACAAGGGAAGCCAGGCTGTCCGCTTTGAAAATATCTCCCGTCACAACAGTCAGGTTCGGATGACTGACCGTGACTTTCGCGGGAGTTCTTACGATGGCCGTCACTTGATGGCCGCGGTCAAGCGCCTCTTTTACAATCCGCTGTCCAATCGTTCCGGTCGCTCCGATCAATGCTATTTTCATGTTCGTTTCCTCCCCGTTGTTTCTATTAACAGCGCTCGCGAATCCCGGGCGCGCCTTGCGTCGCCAGAGCATGGCAGCGGTCACCCCCAGCTCGGGCGACTCTAATCAGCAGTTGTTGTCATCGATACCGCAGGCCAAACCCGAATCCCCAGGCTGAACCTGCGCTTGTTGCAGCTCTTGCTGAATGATGCGCTCTATCGTTTCCTTGGACGCCATGCCTTGAATCACCTGGCTGCCGATCTTGATCGTCGGCACCGCCTGGATGCCCGCTTCGTGGTACGCGTGCTGCAAAGATTGCTGCTGCGCCTCCCGATATCGGCGCTCTTCAAGCGCTTGCTTGAACGCGGCCGAATCAAGGCCGATTTCTGCGGCAAGACGCGTCAATACGCCGATGTCGCCGATGTTTTGTTCTTCCTGAAAAAACGCCCGGAATACGCGGTCGTTATAGGCCGTTCCTTTGCCCTGCTCCTTGGCGAATTGGAAACCTTCGAAAGCGAGGCCCGTGTACGGATGCGGCGACAAGTTCGGCAGCCTCATCTCGAGGCCCAGTTTCGCGGCAGCGGGCTTGATATAAGAATCCCATGAAGCCCGTTTCGGGGCATCGTTAATCGGATCAATCGGAGGCGCAGGCTCCGGCCTCAGCTCGAAAGGCATCCATTCCAGTTCTACGTCCTTGCCTTCAACCGCTTGCTCTAAAGGAACTTTTCCCAAAAAGCAAAAAGGGCATACATAGTCAGAGTAAACTTGAATTTTCAAAGTCATACTGATCCCTCCGTTTTGTTTTGTAACTTTTTCAGTTACATGTATTGGCAAAAAAAATGAAAAACCCTTGAGTTTATCATTTTATGTTGGTCCTTGCTGCAGCACATTAGAGACGACCTGCTCCAGCGTTACGCTCGCCAGCTCGTTTTCCAGCGCCTGCTGGGCCTGATTAAAGCTGAGTTCAAGCGCACCTTGAATGTTGCGCCCGACGAGGCAATCCGGATTCGGCTGCTCGTGAATCGTAAACAAGGCGTCCTGATCTTCCGCTTGCACGGCATGATAAATGTCAAGCAGCGTGATCTCTCCGATCGGACGCATCAGCTTCGCTCCGGCGACTCCCGGAGTCGTATGCACAAGCTTCGCCTTGCTCAACATGCCGATGATGCGCCTGATGACGACAGGGTTCGTGTTCACACTGCCGGCGATATACTCCGATGTTATGCGCGCGCCTTTGTCAATCTCAAGAAGCGCGAGTATGTGTACGGCTACCGCCAACTTGCTGTTAATCGCCATCACTGTTCACCCCATTCATTTCACGGCTTGCATGTAACAATTATAGTTACATAACAATTGAAAGTCAACCAACCGTATAAGCTTTTGCAAATTGGGTAAAACATATATAGTTTCCATACAGACAGGAGGGATTCCTTTGGCACACGATGAACCCGTACAAGCAGCGGAGGCGGAAGAAGTCACTGAAGCCGTGAATGCCGCTGCAGAAGATGAGGACGACGAGGAACATGTCCACATCGAGTGGACCGGCTATATTTGAAAAAGCCGGCTTGTTTCGGCTCTCTGCTCACCGAGAGAAGGAGACAGCTGCCTTGCCGATGGGACTTGTCTGACAGGGTTCTTGCTCTTTCTGACCGCGCCGCGTGCAGAAAGACCTGCAAAAGCCCAAAAGCCAGGCTATCGAAAAACTTACTTGTCAGAGTCGATAGCCACAATCTGCGCAGCTCCCAGCGCGCGGTGTTGCGCTGCATGACGGCGGTCGGTCGACCGGCCCATTTCCACGGAAAAAACCTGCAAAAATACATGAATTTGCGCCCTTGATCCCTGTCCACGGAAAATTCCTGCAATTGTGCAGGCTTTTCATCGAATACATGGACTTAGATTCACTTTCAGCGAAAATTCCTGCACTTTTGCAGGTTTTTCGCCAAAACAAGCCAATTCCGCAGAAAAAACCTGTACTTTCGCAGGTTTTCTCCCTACTGAGCTGTCTCCTGCCCAGCTGTGCAGTTCCACGACCTACAGCCGGTAGAGGCGCGCGTCCAGAAAAGCGGCATTCCCCGCAAGTTCGCCTACTTGTGCGGGGCCGCCCCGCAATCGTTATTTAATCCGTCTCAACGCGGCTTCCTGATCGATGGAACGTCTTGCAAGCAAATCCAATGTAACATCATATCCGTTCAAAGTTACTTCAATACGTTGAGCGCTCTCACTAGTTACAGTGACTTCTCTATTTACCTCCGATACTGCTTGCTGAATGGCAGGCAACAGCTCTACATCCTGTTTCGTTGCCATCGTTTCTTTGATCGAGGTGACGCTAGATTCAAGGTGATCGATTCTTTGATTGGTTTGATCAATCCGCCGGTCGATTTGTTCGATTCGTTGATTCGTTTGGTCTAACTTATCGAGAATTTGCTGCAGCAATTGTTCACTCATTAGATCCGCTCCCTCACAATTGTATGTTCATTATCTCATCGAACGGGCATTTGAGACAAGGTCCTTTTACCGCGAGGCATCTTCGACTTCAAAAATCGAATCGACGACAATCGGAAGGTTGTCCCTTAACGAGTTTGCGCCCAAAACGGAACGGGCATGAGCACCCTTCTCCTGAAAAACCTCGAACAAGAGATCGGAAAATCCGTTAAGCACTTTGTGATGTTCTTCGAACTGCGGGACGGCGTTCACAAAGCCCTGCACTTTCACCGCTCTTTTTACTTTATCCAGCGTGCCAAGTCCGGCCTTCAAAACAGCGAGCACCTCAAGTCCGGCCTGCCGCGCAAACTGATACCCTTCTTCCGTCGTGTAATCCTGGCCGAGCTTCCCTTTGGGGCTTCCGGCCGGCCCTTTTCCCGAAACAAACAGCAGTCCGTTCACGATAACGAAGTTAGCGTATTTCGCCGCAGGCGCACTCGCCTCGGGAAGCACGATTCCCAACTCTTTTAACCTGTTTTCAATCACTTCTCCCGCCATTGACATGATGCAATCATCCTCCCTTTTACGCCTCATATTCAAAATCGCCGTAGGTGATTTCCTTAAACTTTTCTTTCCAGGGCGACAACGCCGAAATGTTTCCGAAAATTTCGTTGGCCTTTTGTACGCAAACCGTTTGCACGACTTCCGCATACTCCTTGCACCCGGAATTGTCTATGTAGGTTAAAAGCTGCTGCTTATGCTGCAAAAGCTCGTCCATCGTCATTTTATCTTCGTAATAATGCTTCAACCCGTCAAAAGTATCGTCTTCTATGGAGAGCAAATACAGGATGGGCAGCGTGCGTTTTTTGGCAAACAGGTCGTTTTTCAAATCATAGCGGGTAAAATCTTTCACGTCATTTTGAATTTGATGAAGAAGACCGATGCAATCCGCCAAATCGTTTAGTTGCGCGGCGGTATCCGGCGGGCAGGGTACGGAGGAGTATCCCATGCAGCAGGCAAGCCTAAAGAGAGAACCCGATTTCTCCTGCACCATCATCAGGTAGTCGTCCACGGTTCGGACGGATTGATTCAAATCTTTTTGCTGGCCGTTGATCGCTCTGAACAAAAGCTTGCTTGCCTCCGTGCAGACCCTTTCCTGCTGCTCTTTGCCGATGAGCGATCCCAGTTCCCCTATAAACCCGGCAAAAAGCGCCAAAATCGCATTTAACGTATACGCCTGCGGACATTTCATCCACGGCTTTTTATCGTTATCCTGATCCTGCAGATCATCGATAATATCCAAAGAAAGCATCATCATCTCGGTTGCCGCGGCAATCCGGTCGATATTCGGCGAATTCCCTCCCAACATAAAATGCGTAACGCGCGTAATGTCCGACCATCGGCTCTGTTCCTGCTCTTTATCCCGAATAAACGCTTTCAGCAGCTCATTCAAATCTTCAGTCGTGACGTACTCATCTACAATACTCAACATATGCAGCATCACTTCGCGGTTCAACTCTTGCGCCCCCCTTGATGACTACGTGAATTCTTTTCTCTGAACGAACTTCTCGACGGCTTCAATCTTGGACTTCGCACCCAGTTTGCCGTAAACCTTTTTCAAATAATTATCGATCGTTCTTCTGCTCATATGAATCTGCTCGGCAATTTGCTCGTGGGTCAGGCCCTTAACAAGCATATTCATCATCAAAATTTCTTCTTTCGTAAGCGGATCGCTTTCGCCGGTTCTCTCCGCGCTCAGCCTCATGTTCCGGAATAAAGAGATAGGCAGCATCGTATGGTTGTCCAGAATGCAGTTCACCATATTTTTGATCGTTCTCGCACCGGACTCCTTCGACAAAATGCCGCTCACTTTCAAACCGATGAAATTATTCAACAAATCGCTCGTATCGATTCCGGTAAAAATAACAATATGAATGTTCGGATACAGCTTCTGGATTTGCTGGGCAACTTCTGTGCCGGTTTGATCGGGAAGCCGGTAATCGAGAAATATGAAAGTGGGTTGAAGCTCCGCAAGCAGTTCCATGCAATGCTTTGCGCTGCCCGCTATGCCAATAACTTCAATACCTTCGATTTCTTCCAGCAAATTTTTCGTAGCCTGCGCGAATAGAGGATGATCATCGACCACAAGCGCTTTTACAGTTTCGACACCCTCACTCATGCGGATAAGACCTCTTTCATTGGAATTATGATTTGTATTCTCACGCCGCTGTCTTTGGAAGAACTCATTTCCCATTGCCCGTTCAGGTAATGAACGCGCCCCTTCATTTGCTTCATCCCGATTCCGGACTCGCCAATGTTCCCCGGACCGCTGGCTTCATGCTCAAAACCGACGCCGTCATCTTCGTAAATCAAATAAAAGTAGGATGGTTCCCTCATACTCATATTAAATGTGACTTGAGTGGATTGCGAGTGTTTTTTGGCGTTATTAAGAAGTTCCTGGACAATTCTGAAAATGTGTCTCTTCGTGGTCAGCTCTTTCGATTCGATTGTCTCCGCGTTTTCAGTAATAAACTCAATCTTGAAAGGGCTGTAGGAAGCTTCTTTATCCAGCCATTTTTGAACCGTTTGGATAAGTCCGAGCTCGCTGAGCATATACGGATTCAGCTCAAAACAATTTTGCCGCAAATTCGAGTTGATCAATTCAATAAAATTAATTATATCGTTCAGCTGCTCCCGATCCTCCGGATTCATCGAGTATTTGTTGAACAATGATACAAATCTCCGCTTGAGAAAAAACAAATCCTGCATCGTCGTATCGTGAAGGTCGGTAGCGATGCGGCTCCGCTCATCCTCCTGCAATTCGAACACCAGCTTGCGGAACCATTGAATATCCTGAGCATCCTGTTCGCTCGGCAGTTGTGCAGCCAAATGCTTCAAACGGCTGGTCAACTTCCGCATCAAATGAATATTTTCCAGGCTGACCGCCAGATAAGTGGTAATCATATGCAGCCATTGGATCTCTTCCTCGCTGAGAAGCGTATTCGTCTTCTTCCGGGTCAGGATCAAATAACTCGTATATTCTTCATGGCGATTGATCTCGATAGTTTTGTACAAGGGATGGTTCGCAAGAGAGGACGAACGAATAAGCTGTTCGATCTCCGCCGGATGAATGTCTCCTTCATGTATCGTTTCGATCGTATCCTGATATTGAAAGACGATGGCCCCGCCCTTGACTTCCAGCGTTTCAACGATATCAACAAGGATCAAATCTTTCAGCTCGCGAAAGCTTGAAATCATCTCCAAGCTGCGAGACATTTTCTTTAAAGCGGTTCGCAGCATATATTTTCTGGGAAATATAAAAGACTCCAGCCTGGTCGTTAAATACTCCACCGAATAAAGCACGCTTGCGACAAGAGCAACCGAAGCGAAGAAGATGAAAAGGAGCTGCTTGACATCCGCCTCTTGAGAAAAAACAAGGGCAAACAGTCCTGTAAAAAATCCGCAGGGAATGATAGCAACTGTTATGGCAAATAGCAGCCGTTTGAGCACTAGACCAATATCGTAAAGTTGATCCGAGGCAATGAGGTAAGCGAAAGATATAGGGAAGAACAAAATGAATATGCTGGTATAACTGCCCGCTATAATTTCATAACCAACAGTTAGATTAGGCAGGACCGATAAACTAATAAAGGGCATAAAAGAAGCAATCATGCTAATCAAAACGCTTTTAACAATCGTGGATAAGGTTGACTTTTCTTTTCGATGCTTTAAGTAGACGTAACATATTAGAGAAATATTCACCAGAAGCATTAGCATAAAAAATATTAGCACATGAGGATTTCCCTTGAGACGAATAGCATTTCGGATGACGGGGAATAAGCAAACCATGTTATATCCAAACTCAGTAATCACAATAGCGTACAAATACTTCAGTATCCTCCGAGGCAAAAGCAAATTTCCTTTTTCTTCAAAAAAGACGATTAAGAAATGTAAAAAAACAACCTGCAAAGCCATCATAAAGCTAGTTATCAATATAGTAGCAAGCATGTCTCCTCTAATGGATGCCCCTAAACTTAACCATATCACCCCGCACGTTAGAAAAACTAGGATGAGCATCCGTGCGGAAGGGGAATGTCGCATTTTCCTAAAAAGCAATCCAGCTATAATTAAACTCATTATTGCCCCAAATATAGGAGCAATACTTAACATTGTTATAGCACTGTTTTTATCAAAGAAAATCTCTCTTTCGTTACCGTTTCTTGAGATCGTAATATGTTGGGCCTGCTCAATCACACTTGCCCAGCGGATCATCGGGTGTTCGCCAGGCGCTTGCCCATCGACTTGCAAGATTCGATCGCCTATCCAAAAATCAAATTGTGTGTTAGCTCCTTGAGGATCCAGTTCCTTAATCACCCATTCTTGCTGCTCATCCTGTTTCAGGTTAATCCCGATATAGGGATAACGAAGAGCGACGGATAGACACCAAATTAAAGATGTAGCTAGAAGAAAGATGCCGCATCGTAACAATTTTATTTTCATTACAATCTCCCTCTAATGTTAATTTATTTGTTATAGTTTATAGAGTAGCGATTTCGACAAAAAAGGAGGTGAATCTACATATGTCCATTATTATTTTATCTCCTAATTTGCATTATATTATAAAAAATGTAAAAAAAAATAAATACGAGGGGGGACTACCCATCTCCTTCCAATCTCTTTCCAACATTGAAATCGACGCTGTTAACAACGTGTTTTATCTTTCAAACACGGCACTGAAAAAGGGGTCAAAAGAACCTCTCTCTAACTGGACACCATAACGAATAGTATTATTTTACCAAATTAAAGAAGGATTGTATATTAGTTCCGCTACTAATCGTACAACCTTCTTTTTTAACGGAACTTTTACATAAAGCGAGAAATGGATAGTTAGCTGCAGATTGTTTTGAAAACGCTTCAAAAATTACCATGTGACAAAGCCGATACCCGCAGCTTCTCGCATAGGTCTGCCAGACCAGATAGCTCCGACGAAAGAGATTGACGCCACGAAGTTCACTGCGTTTGGTGTCAAAATTATCGCCGCAAGGTTGGCTGTTTGACGCTTACGGGTACAGCCGAGATATGTGTAATTATCTTAACTGGCTTAATCCATGCTATCCATAGTAAACAAAGTAACGAATTTTACCGAAAATGTTACTTCGTTTACGAGATATCTTAACTCTGTAAACAGCGTATTCAACGTAGTGGTGCCTTTACAATGAGCAGGCATCGGATAACCTTTGCTAGGTAAACCGTGCCCTATGGGCAGCGAACACGAGTTTAGAATCCGATGCCGCGAGGCTCATTGTCAAGGCGAATACGTTGTTTACATATCATCAATGTACAACCCCTTGATTATCAAGGGGTCTCTAAACCTGAGTTAAGATAACGTGTAAAAATAGATCATAGACTGGATTTCATTTCCATTTTTAAAGACAGGCCCCCTTTGAATTCTCAAAGGGGGCCTCACATTGTTCTTATTAATATTTAAACGCAAAGAACCTTCATACTTGAAGGTCATAACATTCCAATCATTGCACTAGATTAATGTGAAAATGAGAATCGTTTAGTTACTTCTTCCTTTTGACAAGGGCAATCACTGTAGCAACCAAAAACAACAAAATAGCTAATAACCATCCTATTGTTGGCGCGAAGGTAGTAATGCTTTTTCCGGCAATACTAAACAATATTGAAGCGATGGCAAGAAGACAAAGAAAAACAACAATTTTATTCACAATCATCACCTCGGATAGATTTCATGTGCAAGCTCAAACATACGGTTAACATCCAAAATATTTATTTTTCTGTCCCCTACAGTTTTTATCTTTGCTGATTTGTCTAACAAGAAATTTATTTCTTTAGAAGTCCATGTTTCTTCTACAGACAAAATTGTAGCACAAACTGATGTAACGATCGGAGTCGCCGCGGAAGATCCGCTGAATAAAGTCATTGGATTCTCTTTGTTATTTGCAGTAGTTAATAATTTATCGCCAGGTGCGGCTATATGATGGAATTGATCGAAGTTAGTCTTGTAAGACAATTCTCCGTCTTTGTTAATAGTTGAAACAGCAATGACGCCCTGATAAGCCGCTGGAAATCCATTTACTGATTTATCATTATTCCCTGCTGCTGCGACTATAACAACTCCTTTAGATATCGCCTTCTCAACACTTTCCTCCAATTCTTTAGAAGGTTCATATGTACTAGAACTCACATTTATTACTTTTGCTCCTTTTTGGACTGCAATATTAATCGCAGAGGATAACTGATGTGGAGACATTCCAATATCCGTACCCGTTTGAATCGATAAAATTTTGGCGTTAGGTAACATGCCTCTCGGAGTGTTAGAACCATCACCATTCGCTGCAATTAAGCCTGCAACCATTGTTCCGTGTATTTTATTCGAACCTTCTGATATATCGTCAAGTACAATTTGATTAACATTGGTTTTATTAATATACGGATTATCAAGGTAAATACCACTGTCTATAATAGCGATTAAAGGCAGGCGAGAATAGCCATTAATTGGAAAAATACTATTTGCATTTATAACACTCTCGGGCGATTTATTTATAGCTCCCGTAGGGTTTACAGCATAGTACTTTTTATACGAATAGAACGATATAGAAAAGAGTACGATTGCAACGGACAATCCTAAAACTGTTATTCTAAATAGTTTTGTATTCATATGTTTTTTCCTTAAAAGATGATTTTTTAAGCTGGGGGATTGAGAACGATGGACAAGGTTATCCATCTTTTACAGAACAATGGATACTTAGTCTTTTCGTAACAATCCCCACAGCTTAGATAAAACTAGTAACTAGATGGATCCCTTTGACAGGTACCTGTGCAATATCCTACAGTCGCACCAGCACCAATATCAGCGGCTAGTAAACAACCATAACAAGCAACACCTGCTGTACCTATGCAAGCTACTGCACACAAAACACCTAAAGCTGCAATAGCCCACGAAGCAATACCTTGGGAAGCTAAACAGTTATTTACACAACTCCAAAATCCCTGTGGTTGTACCGTAGAAGCATCGATTTCTTGTTTCATACCATTTGTATTAACGGTATAACCAGAGATCAGATTTCCTTTATTATCAGCAATTGCATCAAGTACAATTTGGTTGTTTTTATATACAATTGAATGCACATTGTCTTTGTCCTTCAGACCAAGTAAAAGATAATCTTCAACAACGGTTCCTTTGTCGTTAAAAACCATTATGTAATGACTATCCTTCTCAGCACCATCTTTAATAGGAATGTACACGAAATATAGCGTTTGCTGATTGTTAGCAACCTTCATTATATGTGTCTTTTCGATATTGAAGTTTAATGATTTTGAATACTTCTCGAGAACCTCCTTTGCGGATACACGATTTTGTGAAGTCTGAACCCATTCATATATGTTCAGCTCTTTAGCTTGTTCAGTCGTTACTCTGCTGAGTTGATTGTCTCCTACAACATCTGCCTTTGCGTTGGTATTTGAGTTGAAAAGTGTTAAACCCAAAATGAGAAGAGATAAACATAAGGCAATATAGTGTTTACTTAACAATACCTTCCTAAATAATTTCTCCATTTTTCCACTCCTAACAATTAATAAAATAGTTAATCAGACTAGTTCTTGGTAAAGTATTTAGCAGAACAAATACCGTAGTTTTGTAAAATAAATCAATCCTCCACCCATTATTTGTTATTAAACCCAATAATAGTATATATAAACCTAAACCGATAATATATGGGTTATAAGAACCATTTATTTTCCATATTTCGCATTATCGAATGTAACGCTAGACATTAGGTTGTGTCCGTCCGATCATTTACATTCAATTCGAGCTCTATCTAACTGCCGAAACGACATGATACATAAAAAATTAAAGGGAAGCCTCGATCTAGTCCGTGTTCCTTTTTGCCCTAAGAAAATCTCCTTTTTTTGGGATTATCATGCATTTTTTATAAAATAATGGTAATAATTATCTTATCGTGACTTTGTGATACTTGGTTAGCAGAAGCCCACTCAAAGATTAATTATTTCCGTTTTTGTTCTGTTGCCCCCATCCCCCAATTTCACCCGTTAAAATCAAATGGATATATACGGGATTTTGTTGTAACTTTCTGCTCCATTGCTACTCGCCCCCCCCCCCCAAATTTACTAAACCAATTACATCTTTTCTTTAAGAGTTTCTACGATACTCGTGATGAGTTCGAAAAAGACATTTGGGACATGCGAAACATACCAGGGGCTAGAATTGTTGCGCATGAATCACAGTATCATCTCAATTTCACTGATGTTCCTTTCCCCTTTCGTAATTTGATAAAGCGATACATTATATGGTTTGTGTCTGATATTGCTACACCATTATTTTATGAAATCCCTATCCCGTGGGTTGTGGACGGAGAGGTAAGAAAGGAGATTACAAAGCGCTTTTTTTCCAACTTCTTAAACGGCTATTGTAAAGAAAATACTATAAGTCAAGTATGGTTAAAGAAAATACCTTTATTTATCGATTTAAGACAAGCTAGAGTTTTATCCGCGCTATATAGAAGCAGAGATTTTAATGCTCCTGATTGGAGTGAATGGAATGAACAAGCTCGACGCTTCTATTATTTCAAATTACTGAATAACACACCATATATTGATTTGGACTTTTCGCGAATGTAAAATTGTTTATTCCGCTAACAGGAGACAATAGCTCAACAACGACCGGCTGCCGCGGCAGCCGGTAATAGCGTCATTAGTCAGGATAATATTTTTCGTGAAGAGCTATACATTGTTTACATATAAACAATGTATAGCATAGCATGGGAACTGACATCTCATTAACGAAGTTAAGATAACGTGTAAAAATAGATCACAAGCTGAAAAAAATGCCTACAAATAGTGATTAATGACATTGAATCGTGTTCTAACTGTTAAAAAAATTCAAAGTCTGAAAACTAAAGAATCGACCTATAAGGTCGATTCTTTAGTTTATAAAGCCGATCTGGCTGACTCTTGATATCGTGCTCTTCTTAGAATGCCATCATTTTCTTTCCAAATGCCTTCCTATAGCTGTTGCACCAGTCTGATAAAACGAACCATGAGCACCTATTTCGTAAGTGTACTTGACCTCGGGCTCATCCTTATAAACTACTATAACACCATAACTACTGCTCTTAGAATCATAAAAATCATCGATTGACAGAAAATTATTTTGTGACACATCATTTTTGCTTTGCTGTATTATAAATTCTTTTACGGCTTCGTCCTTTTTCCACGGCAAACCAAACAACACAACATAACCTAGGATTACAATAAAAGCAATTGCAATAAACACCATTGAAGCTATCGACATTTTCGTTTTTAATTTTCTAACCATAAATGTCTCCCCTTCCTCAACGAATCAGAATGTTGGAACAGGACTGCCAAGAATAAAGTGAAACCTTTGAAATGAATGGCGTTTGGAAAGCAAATCAAGCTCACTTTAGAAAAGCAATACTCTGGTAATACTACTGTTTCTCGCTGATAAGAGATAGGACAAGTAAGCTTATCCCTTTTATCAGGCGATAAGCCTATGACATTACTCAAAGGAGACATTTTTACGCAAATGGAGATTGGCTTGTATGGTCGCAAGATGGGGTAATTTAATGTCACTTTCCAGCATCCTATCTTCTCCCGTAAATTTATACACATACTATTTGCGTAGCGTCAAAGAAATCCTGAAAAGCACGGGGGGCTGTGTTGGCAACAGCCCCCCGTGCTTAAATAAACAGTATATTATGAATCATTACAACCCTCGGAAAGTAACCTTTATGCAATTCTCCGTTTCACATCTAATAATATGCGCTGACCCATAGTCCTCAAAAAGAAGTTTACCTCCACAACGTGGACATGGAAGCGATGTACTACCATATCTCACGTAATCTTCAGCGACTTTATCGATATAGTCCGCTTCCTCTTCTCTGTTATGATTAGCTGAGTTAACTTTAATATCCATATAAAATTCTCCTCATGAACTTAGCGTTATTCAAGATATAAATTTCAAGCGTTGGTGTGCGTACAAACAAAATGGAGAAATCATTATACGGGTATTACATAACTCACATTGTGGCTTTATCGGTTGTAAAATTTAAACATTCTTCCTACTTGTTACCTTTGTTTCGCTTTGTTAAACCTAACCTATCTAATATATCACTTTTAGAAACATTTAAACGAACATGATAATCTCCGGTCGGACATACAATACTAGGATGCATACCGTTTTCTGCTCTTTGATAAATTAGGATTTGCCCACAATTAGGACAAGGAACTTTCTCTCCATTCAAAACCTTTCTATCAATATCTGCATCTTTGTTATTCATATTTTCCTCCTTAAGTTCAACGATACGGTAAATTAGGATAAAGATGTTTCACTTCATTGAGGATAGCGCGAATCTCACTAAACGAAAGATTTTCTTTTATATGCTTAGCTTCTCTCATAAAAGCAATAATCTCTTCACGTTGAGTATAAATAGGGTTTTTTAATGAGTTATGCGTAACTTCATGGATAATTGTTTGGGTAGTCCTAGTAACAGACTCTGTCCCTTTTACATATATTCTCACAGTGTTTGTATTAACATTTGCTAGTCCCAGGATTTGATTTCCAAATTCATCCAAAGGGACTTCACCATAATCCAAATTGATTTTTATATTATTCTGTTTTATTAAGTCTAGTGTTTCTTTTCCTACATTTGACCTATTCATTTCTCTATACAAATTCTTAGGTGCAATTCTTTGCCCATTTGGTGCAAAAGTGTCTTCCTTAAACAGATCGGTTGGTTTAGCATAACGCGTCCCCTCAGCTTGCTTCACCAGCGGAACAAGCGGGCTCTCCGCCTCTACTGCGGCAGTTGCCTTGCTTGCATTCGATGTGAGGACACTAGTTCCTCCGCACCCTTTGCACTTCGTACAACGGCCCCTAACGGTACAAAGACTTCTGCCGTTTTCTCGATGCCATAGCCCAGCATTTCCGCTTTCCGGTTCGGACTCGCTTCTTCAAATTCCTTTATCGTACTCACGATTGCTTTCGTTACTTGTCCCGGCAGCTGCTTCACGTTCGCGATCCCATTCTTTGCATCTTCTTGCAATGTATACAGCGGTTTTTCGCTGCGGATCGTCTTCAAGGCGTATTGTGTACTTCGCACTGCCGAGCTAAACGCATTGCCCTTTAGAGCTAATGATACCACACCAGATAGTGTCCCTATAA